>CAYNPQ010000026.1:14351-38739 GCA_964399065.1 uncultured Treponemataceae bacterium
CCGGCGACGCGCGGCCCGACATCCAGGGGCCCCGCGCGCAAGGGCCCGCCGAAGCGCCGCGACTGAGCGATGGCCGCGACGATAGGCCCCGGGATACGGCCCCTCCTCGCGGCCTGCGACGCCCTCCCGCCCGAGGCCGCGAAGGACCTCGGCAACCCGGCCTGGGATTCGGCGCGGGGGCGAATCCTCATCGCGAGGCTCTCGCCCTTCGCCGACGTCGACCGATCGAGCCCCCACCTCGTCCTTTTCTCTGAATGCCGCGAGGCCCTGCCCGGGGCCTTCATCGACTTCGCCTTCTTCCCCTCCCGCCGCGACCGCGAGTCGCTCGAGGAGCGTTCACTGCCCTGGTTCCACGGCCTCGCCTCGGGCAGGCCGCCCTCGGACTTCGACCTCGTCTTGGTCTCCCTCTCCTTCGGCCTCGAGCTCGTCAACCTGCCCTATCTCTTCTCCACCGCGGGCCTCCCCCTTTCCGGCATCGAGCGCGCGCGGGCCCGCGAGGCCGGGACGATGTCGCCCATCGTCATCCTCGGCGGCTCGAGCGCCGCCGCCTCCGGCGCCCTGGTCTCGCCCGCGGGCGACTGCATGGTCGACGGCATCTTCCTCGGCGAGGGCGAGGCGGGCGCCGGCTCCGCGGCCTTCGGCGCGATAGGCGAACTCGGCCGCCTGCTCTGCGACCGCGACGAGCCCGCGGCGGCGCGCCTCGAGCGGGCGCGGGGCGTGGAAGGCTTCTGGATCCCCGGGGCCCCCGAGGCGCCGAGCCGCCGCGTCGCCCGCCCCTCGCCCCGGCCCCTCGTCTCGTATCCCGTCCTCAACTCGGCCGAGGCCTCGACCGCTCGCCTGCAGATCACCGCGGGCTGCCCCGGCCTCTGCTCCTTCTGCCTCGAGGGCTGGGACCGCCGGCCCTACCGCGAGCTCCCCCTCGAGGAGATCCTCGCCGCGGCGAGGGAGCTCCGGGTCCGCAGCGGAGCCGACAGCCTCGAGGTGTACAGCTTCAACTTCAACACCCACTCGCGGATCTTCGAGCTCCTCTTCGAGCTCAACCGCGTCTTCCGCCGCGTCAATCTCATGAGCCAGCGGCTCGACCTCCTCGCCGCCACCCGCGGCCTCGCGGCCGCCGAGCTCGCGGCCGACAAGCGCTCCTTCACCCTCGGCATCGAGGGCGTCTCGGGCCGCATGCGGGCCTACTACCGCAAGGGACTCGAGGAGGGGGACATCGAGGCCGCGGTCGAGGCACTCGCGGTCCGCGGAGTCCGCGAGCTCAAGCTCTTCTACATCATCTCGGGGATCGAGGACGAGGAGGACCTCGCGGAGTTCGCCGCCTTCGCGGCGGCGCTCGCCGCGCGGCGCGAGGCGGCGGCCCCCCATCTCCGCGTCCTCGCCTCGGCCGGCTACCTCGTGCGTTTGCCCTCGACCCCCCTGCAGTACGCCCCCCTCGCCCTCGACGAGGAGCGCCTCGGAGCGATCGCGGAGGCCATGCGGATCTCCTGCGAGGGGGCGGGCATCGAGTTCCGCCTCGCGACTCACTTCGACGAGTACTGCGTCGAGCAGCTCCTCGCGCTCGGCGGCCCCGCGCTCCACGCTTGGCTCGCCGGCGTCCCGGCCCTCGGCTTCCGCTACGACGGCTCCCTCTCCAAGGGCGCCTGGCCCTCGCTGCGGGCCTGGGCCGCGCGCGCGGGCCTCCTCGAGCCGTCGTACCTCGGCGAGAAGGACGCGTCCTGGACGCCCTGCCCCGCCCTCGCGGGCGACGAGGTCCTGCGGGCCCATTACGAGGCGGCGAAGGCCTTCGCGGACCGCGCGTCCTGCCTCGGCGCGGGCTGCTCGGACTGCGGGGCCTGCCCCGAGCCCTCCGACCGCGCCGCGATCGGGCGACACCGGGCCCCCCTCCTCCCGGACGCCGGCTATATCGACCGCCTAACGCGTCTCATCGCCGCCAAGGCGGCTTTCCCGACGGTCCTCGTCGAGGTCGGGCTGCCTGCCTCCCTCGCGGGCGCCACGCCCGAATACCGCTCCTCGTGGCTCCTCAGGCGCCTCTCCGCGGCCTCTCCGGGCGCGGAGAAGGCCGTCTTCGAGGCCAAGGAGCGGCTCTTCTCGGCCGGCGCGCTCGAGGGACTCCTCCCCCCCGGCTTCACGGGACGCTGTGTCTTCTCGCTCTCCGGGCCCTCGCCCGACAAGGCGCGGACGGCCGCGAGGGCCGCCGGTTTCGCGCCCCTGGACGCGTTGCCCGACATAGGCCGAATCGAGGTCGAGGTCGAGCTTCCGCCGCCCTGGTCGGGCCGCGCCCTTCCCGGGCTCCGCGCCTGGCTCGAGGCCTCGGGGCTGTCCTTCGTGGAGCGGCGCGAGGAGGGACGGAGACTACTCGAGCCCGCCGCCCGCGACGCGCGCAAGCGGATCCTCATCTCGGCCTCGGTCGAGGAAGCGGCGACCTTCCGGGCTCTCCTCTCGCTCGGTCCGAAGGCCCGCCTGCCTGCATGGCTCGAGGCCCTCGGCCCCCGGGCCGTCGAGGCCTCCCGCGTCGCGGTGCTCGGCTACTCCGCCTGAATCGGCCTCCGACGGCTCTCCCCCGCCCTCCTCGCCTCGTAGACCGCGACGAGCGCCGCGACCTGCCCCGACAGCCTCGAAAGGCCGCCCGCCTCCGCCGCGGCGGCCAATCGCGCCGCCGCGGCCTCGAAGGAGGGTCCGTACTTGCGATGCGCGATCTTGCGCAGCCGGCGCAGGGCGAGGTCCTGCAGGCGCCTCTCGCCGCAGCCCGACTCGATGAGGTCGATGCAGGCCTCGCAGGCCTTGCCGTTGTCCGACAGGATCCCGGGTTCGATCAACGCGGCGAGGGCTTCCTTGTCCTCGCTCGCCAAAGAGGCGCAGGCGCGAGCGGCCTCGGGCCCGAAGGCGAGGAGCCGGTACGTGGGCAAATAGACAGGGCCCGAGGCCGACCTGAAGGCCAGCCTTCCCTCGGGATCGGCGAGGGGCCTCATGGTCCGGGGGTCGAGGGCCGAGGAGAGGGCGCGGGCGAGGCGGACGTCGGCGGCGAGGCCGGCGAGGCCCTCGTCCCTGCGGGTCGACGACGCGCGCGCCGGGCACGCGGCGCCTTCATCGCGCGGCCGGACCGCGCGGCGCCCAGGCCGCGCGCGGGCGATGAAGAGGAGCTCGCGGTTGGAGCCGAGCCGCGCGGCGCTCTGCCTGCCGCCGCGGTACTTCACGTAGTCGACCGAGCGGAGCTCGACCTCGGCCCGCTCGTCGAGGAGGTCGTAGAGCTCCTCGGGGGAAACGATGGCCTCGCTCGAGTAGGAGAGGACGATGGCGCGGGCGTCCACCGCGTCGAGGAGCCCGCGGAAGGCCCGCGGGGCCTCCCGCCTCGAGCAGAAGGCCGACCTCGATTCCCTCCAACGCGAAGGGATGCCGGCCTTCTCCGCGAGCGCGCCGTCGGGATGCCGCTCCTCCGACACTGGCTCGCGGTCCCATCGCGCCACCGTGTTGAGGAGGTGGTAGTTCGAGCCGTATTGGTGCTGGTTGTAGGGCGGATCGAGATAGCAGAGATCGGCGCACCTGGAGGCGCAGAAGCCCGCCGCGTCGCCGAGGCCGAGCTCAGCGGGAGGCAGGGGCCAGAGAAGGGGCGGCTCGAGGCGCATCGGCGCCATGATGCGCTTCAGCGCGTCGCCTCCGTGGCCGCCGAAGCCCTTGTGGCAGGCCTTGAAGACCCCCGAGGTGTTGGCGTGGGTCGCGGCCTCGTAGACGAGGCTGCCGACGAGGAGGGCGCGCTCCCGGGCGGCGAGGCTCCCTTCGATGATTTCGGCCGCGTCGGGACGAAGACGATCGGCGTAGCTCCGCGCGCGGTCGAGGAAGACCGCGTTCTCCCTCGTATAGAAAAGGCGTTCGCGCCTCCAGTCGGCGGCGACGGTGCTCGCGGGGGCGTAGTGCCTCGCGATGTAGGGCTCGGCTTCACCGCCCGGCGGCGCCTCGTCCTCGCGCTGCGGATGGAAGCGGTTGATCCGCGCGAGGACGGCCTCGACGCCGCCCTCGGCCGCGAAGAGGGAGGGCTCCTCGAGCGCCGAGATCCCGAGCCAGCAGGCGTTCACCGCGAAAGAGTAGGCCTCGGCGTCGTTCGCCATGACGCGGTAGCCGAGGCAGCGGGCGAGGCGGGAGACCGAGCCCGAGCCCGCGAAGGGATCGAGGAAGGTCGAGACCGGGGCCTCTCCCTGGAGCTCGAGGAAGACGGATCGGAGGAGGGGGAGGAGGGCGCGCTTGTTGCCGATGTAGGCGATGAGGCGGGTGGACGCGTAAGGCGGTATCGGGTCAGGGCTCATAGCGCGCCATGCTCGTCTCGGTCTCGAAGACCTCGACCGCGGAGAGGGGCGCGCCGGGGAGAAGCTCCTTCATCCTCGCGAATATGTATTCCGCGATGCGCTCGGCGCTCGGGTCGTCCTTGAAGGAGGGCTCGTCGTTGAGCAGGGAGTGGTCGAGGCGCCCGATGACCTCGCGGAGGGCGCCTTTCAGCTCGCCGAAGTCGAGGAGCATGCCGCCCTCGTCGAGGCTCCCGCCCCGCGCGTACGCGAAGACCCGGTAGTTGTGGCCGTGGAGCCGTTCGCACTTGCCTTTGTAGTGCGAGAGGAAATGCGCCGCGGCGAAGCTCGACTCGACCCGTACTGAATACATGGCCCACCCCCGATCGCGGAGATTGTAGCGACGGGAAGGGGGAAAGTGAAGCTCAGGGGGCCGGGGCGAAGCCGAAGCCGTTCTTGCCGCCCTTCTTGACGCGGTACATCGCCTCGTCGGCGAGCTTGACCAGGGAGTCGACGCTGTCGGCGTCGCCCGGGAAGAAGGAGACGCCGACGCTCGTCCCGACGCGTATCCTGAGCTCGCGGACGAAGATCGGCTGCGAGATGGCTTGAATCGCCTTCCGCGCTATCTCGGCGGCGTCTTCGCGGGCATGGAGCTCGGTGATGATCAGGATGAACTCGTCCCCCCCGACGCGGGCCGCGGTGTCGGTCTCGCGCAGGATCGACCGGAGCCGCCGCGCGACCTCGCGAAGCACCTCGTCCCCCGCGTCGTGGCCGTAGCTGTCATTGACGTCCTTGAAGCCGTCGAGGTCGAGGAACATGACGGCGACGAGGTTCTTCGCCCTCCGCGCCGCGCCCATGGCCATCTGGAGGCGGTCCCTGCAGAGCGGCATCCGGGGGAGGTCGGTCATGCCGTCGTGCGTCGCCATGTGGCGGATCGTTTCCTCGTCGGCCCTGCGCTTGGTGATGTCGATGAAGGTCACCACCGCGCCGAGGACCTCGCCCTTCGCGACCTGGGGGTAGGACCAGTACTCGGAGGGGAAGCTCGAGCCGTCCATCCTCCAGAGGACCTCGTCGTCGACGTGCATCGGCTTGCCCTCGTGGAAGGCGCGGAAGATGCGGCAATCCTCGACCGGCATCGGAGTCCCGTCCGCGTAGGAATGGTGGATCAGGTTGTGCATGTTCCTCCCGAGGAACATGCCGGCTTCCGGGTAGCCGAGGAGCCGCGCGCAGGCGGGATTGGCGAAGGTGCAGTCGCCCTTGAGGTCGATCCCGTAGATCGCCTCCCCCGTCGAGTTGAGGAGGAGCCGAACCTTCTCCTCGCTCTGGCGGAGCGCCTCCTCGGCGAGCTTGGTCAGGCTCACGTCCCAGTTGAGGCCCGTCACCGACCTCGGCCTGCCCTCGGCGTCGCGCTCCACCCGTGCGGTGGCCTTGATGAAACGGGATGCGCCGTTTGAGAGGACGCAGCGGAATTCCGTGTCGAAGGTCGCCTTCCCCGCGACCGCGTTCTTGAGGAGGGTCTCCGCCGCCTCAGCGTCCTCGGGGTGCAGGGCTCCCTTCCAGGTGGCGTAGGTGGGGGCCACGTCTGGCGGTATGTCGTAGAGCTCGAACATGCGCTCGTTCCAGTCCAGCCTGTCGGTGGGCAGGTCCCAGGTCCAGACTCCCATGCGCGCCGAGCGCGTGGCCCACTCCATCCTGAATAGCGCCGCCTTGAACTCGTCGCTCAGCTTCTGCCGCTCCTCCATCCCCGACCTGAGGGCCTCGCTCGCCGCCCGCGCGCGACGCGCCTCGCGGGTGCTCCGCTGGTAGAGCATGACGCCGAAGGCCGACAGGACCGAGAAGACGCAGCCGTAGGCGAGTACCGTCCAGGGCATGGGCGAGCGGTTGCCGCGCTCGAAGGACTCCGTCGGCCGGACATGGATGACCATGTCGTGGTCGAGGACTCTCACGGAGGAGGAGATGCCTCGATCGTTGTCCGCGAGGGCCGGCCATCCGTCTTGCTCGTACACGGGCCGGCCGTCCACGGAGGCGGCGACCTTGAAATCCTCGGAATGCTCGTGGGCGTCCTTGATGCTGAAGACGTAGTCCAGCCATTCCTGGATCCTGAAGACGGCGAGGATCAGCCCCTTGTACTCACCGCGCAGGAAGAGGGGGAAGAAGACGACGAAGCCCTTGCCCCCCTGCACGAGCTCGACGGGCGGTGTCATGGTGGCCGAGCGCGAGTCGCGGGCCCTCGCCATCGCGTCGCGCCGGGACTTCTCGAAGGAGAGGTCGAGGCCGAGCGCCTTCTCGTTGCCCTCGAGGGGCACGACGGCGCGCACGACAGAATCGGGTCCCACGAGCTCCAGGGCCTGGAAGCCCGGCACGTCGGCCAGGTAGGAGCGCGCCTCCACGGAGAACTCCTCGATCGACATCCCGCCGCGGAGTTCCCAGGAGCGCGCGATGCGCGACAGCACCGGCAGGCGGCTCCGGAGGTCGGCGTCCACCCGCGAGGCCAGGAAGTCGCACTCGGTCTTCGACTTGGCGGCGAGGTTCGTCTTCTCCTGCGACTGGAGTCCGGCGTATTGCGCCACGGAGAGGGCGAGGAGAAGGCCGCCCAGCGCGAAGGGCAACCATCGCGCCTTCGTCTGCACGTCTATCGGCGCGATCAGGTCATGCCTCTCGGTCACAGATCCCTCCCGTTGAAAGACGATTCAAGTATATGCCGAAGCGCCGGACGCCGCCAGTTGATGCCCCGTCGGGCCGGCGGCTTTCCCGGAACAAGAAGGCTCGATGCCTGGCCCGTCCCCTCCCCTCTTTCTGCGCCCCGCGCCCGGATGCTATGGTAGGCGCATGACGCGACTGCTTTCGGAGATCGTCGCCGGTCTCGAAATCCTCGGACGCAGCGGCCCCGATCCCATTATCGAGGGCCTCGCCTACGACTCGCGCGAGGTCCGGCCCGGATACCTGTTCTTCGCCCTCCCCGGCCTGCACGCCGACGGCCATCGCTTCATCGGGGCCGCCATCGCCGCGGGCGCGCGGGCGGTAGTCCATTCGGCCGAGCTGCCCGGCCGCGACGCGGGAGTCGCCTACCTCCGCGTCGCCGATCCCCGCTCCGCGATGTCGCCCATCGCGGCGGCCTACTACGGCCGCCCCTCCGAGAGCCTCGCCGTCATCGGCGTGACCGGAACCGAGGGCAAGAGCACCACCGTCTACCTCGCCTACCAGCTCCTCGTCCTCTCAGGCCGCAGGGCCGGCTTCTTCTCCACGGTCATGTCCGACACGGGCTCGGGCGAACGGCCGAATCCCGAGCACCAGACCACGCCCGAGGCCACGGCCGTGCAGCGCATGCTCGCCGAGATGCGCGACGCAGGCTGCGAGTACGCGGTCGTCGAATCCTCCTCCCACGGCCTCTCGCCCCGCACGAACCGCCTCGGCGACGTGGCCTTCGACGTGGGCGTCCTCATGAACGTCACGAGCGAGCACCTCGAATTTCACGGCAGCTGGGAGCGGTACCGCTTCGACAAGGCCAACCTCTTCCGCTCCCTCGACCGCTCCGCGCACGCCAAGCGCATCGGCGGCGCGTTGCGCGACGTACCCTCCTTCGGCGTGGCCTGCCTGGACGACAAATCGGCTCACTACTTCGCGGCCGCGACCTCCAAGCCCACGGTCTTCTTCAGCTCGAAGGGCGCCGACCCGGGCGAGGCGCCGCACTTCTCGGCCTCCGACATCAGGACCGACGGGCGCGGCTCCTCCTTCGTCATCGAGAGCGGCGGCAAGCGGGCCGAGGCCCGCATCGAGCTGCCCGGGGCCTTCAACGTGGACAACAGCCTCGCCGCCCTCGCGGCGGTCTCGGGGATCACCGGAGCGGACTGGACGAGCTTCCTGCCCTTCCTGCCCTTGCTGCGGCCCGTGCGGGGCCGCATGACCCGCGTGGACCGCGGACAGCCCTTCGAGCTCCTCGTCGACTACGCGCACACGCCCTCCTCCTTCGAGACCGTCTTCCCGCCCCTCCGCGCCCGAGCCAAGGGCCGGATGATCTGCGTCTTCGGCTCGGGGGGCGAGCGCGACACCGAGAAGCGGCCGCGGCAGGGCCGCATCGCGGCCGACTGGTTCGACGTCGTCATCCTCGCCGACGAGGATCCGCGCGGCGAGGACCCGACCGAGCTCCTCGAGGAGATCGCCGCGGGCTGCCCCGAGCTGAAGCGGGGCGAGCGCCTCTTCATCATTCCCGACCGCCCGACGGCGATCCGCAAGGCCTGCGCCCTCGCCGGGCCCGGCGACCTCGTGGCCCTCCTCGGGAAGGGCCACGAGAACTCGATCATCTACGCGAAGGGGCCGATACCTTATGACGAGATAGCCGAGGCCGAGAAGGCGCTCGCGGAACTCGGCTACGGGAGCGCGCGATGAAACGAGTGGTCGTCCTCTACGGGGGCAAGTCGGGAGAGCACGAGGTCTCGCTGGTCTCGGCCGCAAGCATCGTCAGGCACCTCGACCGCTCGGCCTTCGAGCCCGTGCTCGTCGGGGTCGCGAAGGACGGCACCTGGCATCTCCAGGCTCCCGAGGTCGCGGGCGCGGCGCAGGAATCGGGCCCCCTGCCCCTGCGCAGGGGCCCGCGGGTCTTCGCCGCCCCCGGGGCCGGCCTCGCGGTGGAACGGAGCGGCAGGCTCGAGTCCCTGCCCTGCGACGTGGTGTTCCCCGTCCTCCACGGCACCTTCGGCGAGGACGGCACCATCCAAGGCCTCCTCGAAGTCGCGGGCCTGCCCTACGTCGGCGCGCAGGTCCTCGGCTCGGCCCTCGGCATGGACAAGGTGAAGTCGAAGGAGCTCTGGATCAAGGCGGGGCTGCCCGTCCTCCCCTACGCCTCCGTCGGCGCGGCCGAGCTCGGCGAGGGCGCCGAGGCGCTGGCCTTCGCCTCCCGTCTCGGCGAGCGGCTCGGCTGGCCGGTCTTCGTGAAGCCGGTCTGCGGCGGCTCCTCGGTGGGCGCCGCCAAGGCCGCCGATCCCACGGGTCTCGTGAAGGCGCTCCGCGAGGCCCTGGCCTGGGATGAGCGCGCCCTCGTCGAGCCCTTCGTCCACGCGCGGGAACTCGAGTGCTCCGTCCTCGGCAACGAGGGGCCGGTCGCCTTCGAGCCCTGCGAGATCATCCCGAGCCACGAGTTCTACGACTACGAGGCCAAGTACGTCGACCCCGACGGAGCGCGCTTCGAGGTGCCAGCCCGCGTGGGCGCGGCCGTATCGGAAAGGATCCGCTCCGTCGCCCTCGCCGCCTACGCGGCCTGCGGCATCACGGGCATGGCCCGCGTCGACTTCTTCCTCGACAAGGAGTCGGGCGAAGTCCTCCTCAACGAGGTGAACACCATACCCGGCTTCACCTCGATCTCCATGTACCCCCGCATGTGCGAGGTCGGCGGCCTGCCCTACCCCGAGCTCATCACGCGCCTCGTCGAGCTGGCCCTCGAGCGGCACGACGCGAGGGCGAGGCTCAGGTTCTCGCGGTAGGAGGCGAGGAGGCCGACAGCCCCTTACAATCATCGCGCGGCGTGATAGTATCTTCTCGATTCTCCATAACACGCCTTCGTCATGGGGTACGCGATGCGCCGCAATTCAATCCTCCGCAGCTTGGCAGCGACGCTGATCGCGTCCGCCCTCCTCGGCTCCTGCAACCTCTTGGGGAAGTCCGATCCCCCCACCCCCGCCGCGCCGAAGTTCGCCTTCACCTCCTTCTCGGCCGAATGCGACTGGGCCAGCTACTCGAACCCCGGCGAGGGGATCAATCTGGGCGGCCCCCAGCTCATCTTCGACTGGGCGATGGAGGGCGAGCCCGACGCCTACGAGCTGTGGATGAGCACGGACCAGAACTTCGCCTCGGTCGGCCGCAAGCTCAGGGAATTCGACGCGAAGGCGAGCACGTACTACTACGAGCCTTACAGCAATCGAGCCTGGATATTCCTGTCGGAGATCGACCCCAAACCCCAAGGCTACCGCTGGCTCATCCTCGTGGCCCGGGACCGAGGCGCGAACGCGGACGATCCTTTGGACGACGTCGTCGCGACACGCGCGACCGCGGTCTCCTTCGCCCAAGTCGACAGCGACCCGAACTTCGAGCCGGTGGTGATCGACGAGTCGGCCCCGGTCATCGATCGGGCCTTCTGGGGCCACTGGTACCGACTCGACCTCGACCAGTCCTGGTACATCGGGGACCGCCTCGTCTACGTCAAGACCTACATCGACTGGGCGCGCCGCGCCGAGCTGGACGAGAGCGCCACCTCGTCGACGAAGCTCATGCTTCGCGGCGTGAGCGACGGCTACGGAACCACCGATTACAGCGTCAGTCTGGCGGGGGAGAACGTCCTCAGGGCCCATGACGAGAGGGCCGGGAAGGACATCTATTTCCATCGCTCGGGGAAGGGCAGCCTGGCGGCGAAGGGCGATCTCAAGTCGAGCGTCTCCATCTCCGCGTTGGCGAGGTTGATACCGGGATTGAACGAGAGCTCCCGCGCCCTCGTGGCCGCCTCGGGGATCAACCTCGTCATAAGCAACGTCCTCAACGCGAGCGACGTCCAGAAGGTCGACACGGCCAATGACGGCGTCTTCGCGGTGGGCGGTCTCGTGCCCGATTCGACCTACGAGATCCAGCCGCTCATCCAGGTGGGTCCCGGCGGCTCCATCGTCCGGGTCAGGACGCAGGCCGAGTCCAACAGCCCCTCGGTGCCGGTGAAGCCCCTCCACGACGGCCAGGACCTCGGCACGGTCACCATCAGCGACAAGGTCTATCAGTACAAGACGAGGATCTACTACGATTGCGCCACGGGCTTCAACGATCCAGGCTATTATTCGGGCACGGACGCGGCCACCGCGTCCTGGTTCCTGCCGGCGGATCCCGACCGCGTCATCACCCTCAACCTGGATGTCGAGAATCCTGGACTCGAGCACAGCCCTCCGACGAAGTTCCGCCTGAGCTCGCCGGACGGGGCCCTTGGCTTCGGCGACGCGGGGACGGATACGAGCGTCACCCTGGGCCCCGCGACGATCTTCCCGATCCTCGCCAACCGGCTCCCCTTCAAGGCGCGGATCCGCCCCTCGGCCCTCCCGGGCCTCGAGAGCAGGGGCTACGCGGATATCTCGATCCGCATCGACATCACGAACGACGAGGTACCCGAGGAAGGGACCTGGGAGGACCGGGCCGCGCTCCGCGTCTACCGCGACGACTTCCTGGGCTTCAAGGCCAGAGCCTGGAACGCAAGCGAGCAGGACGATGCCGAGATCCGCGCGGCCTTCATCTCGCCCGAGGGCTACGTCAACCAGGCCTACGGCACGGGCTCGTTCTCCGCGTCTCTCCCCCTCCTGCCGAGCGGCGACGAGGAATTCCTCTTCTTCATCAAGGGCCCGGCCGAGGGCGAGCTGAAATACTCCTTCAACTTCGGCGGGGAGCCCGAGCCGCTCTCGGCGGATACCCGGCCCCAGTCCCTGAATGAGGGCAACGGGCCCGACTCGCCCCGCTACGTCTACGCGCAGGAGAGCTTCACGGGCCTCATAAAGAAGGGCGAGAACGCCTTCTTCCGCCTCGTGGGCCATCCCCAGGCGCCGATCGAGGGCCTCGTCGCGGCCGATCCCGCGGACCCGGCCACGGCCGCCATCCGGCTCAGCTGGAGCGGCGCGGAATCGACCAAGTTTCGCATAACGCGCGAAAGCTCGGAGGGCTCGCCTCCCGTCGTCTTCGAGACGACGACGGGCTCCTTCACCGACACGGGCGCCGCGCAGGGCAAGGCCTACAGCTACACCGTGATGGGCTTCAACGAGGCGAAGGGCTGGACCAGGCCCTCCACCGTATCCTCCTACCTCTCGCCCTGGAAACGCGACGAGGCTTTCGTCTTCCAGGCGCGGCCCGAACTGCCCTCCGCGCAGGGGAGCGTGCTCGCCCTCGTCGACGAGGAGAACAAGCTGCTCTGGACCGCGAGTCAGGGCTATACCACAGACGCGCCGACGATCTTCCATCCCGGCTTCCTCCAGGGAATCGACGTTTCGGCCATCGCGTCGGGCGCCTATTCCCTCGCATCCAGCCGCGAGCTCCCCCTCGAATTCAGGACCCTCATCGGCCTCGCCCTCGGGCCCGGAGGACTTCCCGTGCTGGCCTACGACACGGGCGCGGCTTTCAAGCTGGCCAGTCCCGACGGATCGGGATGGAGGACCTGGGATCTCTCGGGCCTCTCCGCCTCCCTGTCGCCGACGAGGGGCGGCTCCGGCCTGGGCCTCGCCTACGATCCCGCAGGCAAACGCTTCTACCTATCGAGCGGGCATCGCGTCGTCGCCTTCCCGGACGGGGCCGCGAAACCTACCGACGCCGACGCGACGGCCCTCGAGGTCTTCGACGCGACGCTGTACAGCGCCGATGCCAAGTACTACCCGCGGCAGGAAATCAGCCGCATCGCGGCCGCGCCCGACGGTCGCCTCTTCGTCGCCTGCACGCGGACCGACCGCGACGGCAACTATACCCCGACCGTAACCGTAGCCATCGTCTCTTTCTCCGCCTCCGGAGCGAAAAACGCCGAGAAAGCCTTGGCCACCGACTCGAACTATCTATACACGATCCTCCAGGCCTTCTCCTGGACCTCGGGAGGGCTGGCCTACGCATTGAAAGACGAAGGAGGTTTCCCCGAGCTCGGCCTCCTCGATCCATCGAGCTTAGGGAAGCTCGCGCGGGGCCGCCTCGCCGGGAATCGCTACATGCCCTTCAGCGGCGCCGGCTTCCTGGGCGGCGAACTCCACTTCGCGGCACCCGTCGACGGAAGGAAGAGCCTCCCCGGCGGATACTCGCAACTCGCGCCGGGCGAGGCGGCCATGCTGCTCAGGGTTTCCGACGGGAAGGCTTTGGCCATCGCGGCGGAGACGGGCCTGGCCCCGCGCCGCATCATGGCTCTGGGCGGCGGTGGCTTCACGGTGAGCGACGAGGCGATCGCCATCCGCTACGGAGCGACCGGCTCCTACATTGGCGCCTTCTCGCCGGGACCCCGCTCCTGGGACCTGTACTACACGGGATTCGCGTGGGGCGACAGCCTCCTCGTCCGCGACGACGGGACCGGCCGCGACCAGTGGATATCGCCCTTCATCTACGGCCTCCGTGCCAACGAAGCCGAGGGCTGGGCCGCCGCACCCTTCCTCTTCGAGGACTATCTCGACTCGCGCAATAACCCGAGGCTAGAGCTCTATGCCTCGAGAGGCTCGTCCGCGTTCTATTCCCTCAAGAAGGACGACATGGCCGGCGAGATGCTGCACCGCCACGGCGCCGACGGCTCGAAGTCGGATAGCCGCGAGTTTTCGGCCGCGACCCTCGACCTCCGCGCCTCGCCGGACGGGAGCCTATCCTCCGTCTATGCGGGGGCCTCCTGGGCGACGACGGTATCGCGCATCGCGTCGGCCTCGGGCTTCCTCGCGGCCGAAGAGGCCCTCGCCGTCGACGCCTCGACCCTCGACATCCTGGGAAGGCGCTTGGCCGGCTCCCTCGGCGGCACGCTCGCCGACACGACGCCCCTCGTCCTGTCCTTCTCGCGCCCCCTGCGCGACGCCTCGGGCCGCCTGTACCTCCTGGCGACGGGGAGTTGGAACTGCAGCTACCGGCCGCCCTACAAGGCCTACTACCTGACCGAGGCCTTCCCCTTCGCCTTCGTCCTCGAGATCGACGCGAAGGGTTCGGTCGCGGGCCTGATCGGCGGTCCGTCGCGGGACTTCCCCGAGCTCGGCGCGGCGATCCTCGACTTCGACCTGGACGCTTCGGGTCGGCTCCTCGTCCTTCGCGAGGGTGGAAAAGTCGACCGGTATGAAAGGAGATGAATGCATCATTATGCATCTTCGCCCGGAAAAGCCCTAGATTTTGCATAAAATATGCATAATAATGCCTCCACCATGCCCCGCGGGGCGCATAGCAGGAGGTATCCATGAAGTCCCAGGACTACATCGCCCTGGACGAGAAGTACGGGGCGCACAACTACCATCCCCTCCCCGTCGTCATCTCGTGGGCCGAAGGTTGCAAGGTCCGCGATCCCGAGGGCCGCAGCTACTTCGACTTCCTCTCCGCCTACTCGGCGGTCAACCAGGGACATAGGCACCCGAAGATCCTCAAGGCGGTCCGCGACCAGCTCGACCAGGTCACCCTGACGAGCCGCGCCTTCCACAACGACAAGATGGGCCTCTTCCTCAAGAAGCTCTGCGAGTTCACCGGTTACGAGATGGCCCTCCCGATGAACACGGGCGCCGAGGCGGTCGAGACGGCGCTGAAGTGCGCGCGCCGCTGGGGCGTCGAGGTCAAGGGCGTCGAGAACGGCAGGCAGGAGATCATCTGCGTCGAGGACAACTTCCACGGCCGCACCATCGCCGTCATCTCCATGTCGAGCGATCCCGAATCCACGGTCAACTACGGCCCCTACGTCCCCGGCTTCAAGCGCGTGCCCTACGCCGACGCCTCGGCCATCGAGAAGGCGATCAGCCCGCGCACCGTCGCCGTCATCATCGAGCCCATCCAGGGCGAGGCCGGGGTCTTCGTGCCGCCCGAGGGCTACCTCAAAGCCGTCCGCGATATCTGCGACAGGAACAAGGCCCTCTTCATCTGCGACGAGATCCAGACCGGTTTCTGCCGCACGGGCAGGCGCTTCGCCTGGCAGCACGAGGGCGCGAGGCCCGACATCATGTGCCTCGGCAAGGCGCTGGGCGGCGGCATCATGCCCATTTCGGCCATCGTGGCGGACCGCGAGGTGATGAAGGTCTTCACCCCCGGGACCCACGGCTCGACCTTCGGCGGCAATCCTCTGGCCGCGGCGGTCGGCATCGCGGCCCTCGAGGTCCTCGAGGAGGGGCGGCTCGAGGAGAACGCCGAGCGGCTCGGCGCGATCTTCCGCGAGGAGCTGGGCAAGATCCCCTGCCCGCGGATCAGGCAGGTGCGGGGCAAGGGCCTTTTGAACGCGGTGGTCTTCGACAGGGGATTCGAGGCATGGAACGTCTGCCTCGCGTTGCGCGACGCCGGCCTCCTCGCCAAGCAGACCCACGGCAACATCATCCGCTTCGCCCCGCCCCTCGTGATCACCGAGGCGGAGCTCAGGGAAGCGATCGCGATCATCAAGGGCGTGTTCGAGAAAATCGCCTAACGCGCCGCGGGCAGCCAGACCGAGAACACCGAGCCGCCCCCCTCCCGGGGGCGGTACTCCGCGTCGCCGCCCGCCGCCCGCGCCACCCGCCGAGCGAGCGCGAGGCCGATGCCCGAGCCCTTGGCCTTGGTGGTGAAGAAGGGCTCGAAGAGGCGCGGGAGGCTCTCCGGCGGCACGCCGGGGCCGCGGTCGGCGACGCGAATCTCGCAGCGCCGGCCGCGGAGCTCGAGCGAGAGCTCGGGGGCCGTGCCCTCGGGCGAGGCCTCCCTCGCGTTTCGCACGAGGTTGTCGAGGGCCGAGGCGAGCCGCTCCGTATCGACCCTCGCCCTCGCTCCCTTCGCGACCTCGCCGAGGGACAGCTCCGCGGGTTGCCCCGCCGAGGCGTCGGCCGCGTATCGCGCCGCGTACTCGATGAGCCAGGCCCCGAGCTCGACCTCGGTCGGCTCGCCCGCCCCTCCCTTGAGGAATTCGCGGATGCGGTCCGCCAGCCCGGCGAGGCGCATGACCTCCTCGTCGATGATCGCGCCCTTCTCGGCGGCCTTCTGCGAGGCGGTGCCGGGATCTAGTCGCCTCAGCGAGGCGGCTTGCACGCGGATGATGCCGAGGGGATTCTTGATCTCGTGCACGAGGGTCCGCGCCGCCTCGCCGAGCTGGACGAGCTCGCGGTTGCCGAGCTCGCGCTCCGCGAGTTCCGCGTTGCGCCGCGCGAGGGCAAGGATGGCGAGGTAGAGGCCGAGCAGGGCGAGGCTCGCGGCGCAGGCGCCGCCGAGGAGGATGGCCTGCTCCCTGCCGAAGCCGCCCAAGTCGTACTCGATCCATAGCGCCCTGGGCTGGGTCGCGGGATCGCGGGGCGGCTGGGCGGGCCCGAAGTTGAAGCGGCCCTGTCCGCGCCCCATGCCCTGCATCCCTCCCATGCCCTGCATGCCGGGCATCCTGCCCATGCCGGGCATGCCCGGGGCGTCGGGCCCGAGGGCGCGCGCGAGGACGAAGCTGTCGTCCCGGGACTCGATGCCGCGGGCGGCCGTCGCCGCGGTCGGCATGTAGCGCTCGGGCGCGCTTCCCGCCCTGACGATGGGCTCTCCGTCGTTGCGGTAGAGGCCGAAGCCGAGGACCCGCTCGAGGCTCGGGACCTGCGCCGGCGCTTCCCTGAACGCGTCGAGGAGGGAGGCGGAGGCTCGGTAGGCCTCGTACTCCAGGTAGAGCCGCCTCGTGGTCCTCTCCCTGAGGACCATGGTCCAGACAAGGGCCAGCACGAGGAGGAGGACCGCCCCCGATGCGGCGGCGAAGCGCGTCCTGCGGACGCCGGGTTGCTCCATGCGGTGAATGTAGCGCCCGCGCGCCCCCGCCGGCAAGAGATTGCGCGGCGCGGCCCCGAGGCGCTACAGTGGAGCGGTGCCCGACAAAGAAGCCCGCGAGCTCTTCGCGCGGGCGCTCGAGGCGGGAGCCCGGCGCGATTACGAGAGCGCCGCGGCCCTCCTCACGAGCGTCCTCGCGCAGACCGACGCCATACCCGAAGCCCTCCTCTACCTTGGAAGGGCCAGGCACGCCGCGGGCGAGCTCGGGCTCGCGATAGAGGCTTTCAGGCATTACCTGCGCGGCGGGGGGAACGAGGCCGCCGGCTTTTTCTTCCTCGGCCGGTCCTACCTCGCCTGCGGCCGCTGGGAGCAGGCGGTATCCTGCCTGCGCCGGAGCGCCGCCGCCGACCCGGCCCGCCCCCACAGCTGGGCCCTCCTCGGCGCCGCCCTCCTCAAGACGAGGAGGACCAAGGCGGCCATGGACTGCCTCGAGCGCGCTGTCGGCCTCGCTCCCGGCGACCAGCGGATCTACCGCGGCTACCTCAACGCTGCCTTCGCGAGGGGGACGCGCCTCCTCGCGCGGGGGGAAGCCGACATGGCGCGGCAGCTCCTCGGCTTCGCGATCGACAACGGCCTCGACGGCACGGGGCCCCGTCTGTGGCGCGCCCGCGCCTTCCGCGAGCTCGGCCGCCTCCGCGAGGCCCTCGCCGACTGCGGCGAGGCGCTCAGGCTCTCGCCGGGCGATCCCTCCATAAGGTGGCTCCGGGCGGGCCTCCTCCTCGCCTCGGGCATGCAGGCCGAGGCCCTCGCGGAATTCGACGACCTCCGCAGGAGCGACCCCAGCCTGCCCGGCCTGCCCGCGGACGACCGCTCGCTGGCCCGGCTCCGCGCCTCCGTGGCCTTCCGCGACGAGCGCTGGCGCGAGGCGGCGTCGGCCTCGATAGCCCTCCTGCGCGCCGAGCCCCGCGACGCCGCGTTGCGCGCCATCGCGGCCGAGAGCCTCCGCGCCCTCGGGGAGCTCGAGCGCTCGCGCGAGCACTGGCGCAGGGCCGTCGAGGCGGACCCGAAGTCCCCCGACCTGCGCATGGGCCTGGCCCTCGCGCTCTGGGATTCCGGCGACTTCGCCGAGGCCCTGCGCGCGGTCGAGCGGGCGCGCAAGCTCGGCGCGCCGGGCGGCGAGGCCGACTACTACGCGGCCCTCTGCCGCGCACGGCTCGGCGACGATCCCGCGGGCCTCGTGCCCCTCCTCCAGTCCCTCCTCCGATCGAGGACGGCTGCCACCGGCACGGTCGACCCGCGGCTCATGTTCGCGCTCGGCGAAGCCCTGTATCGCTCGGGCCGGCCCGACCTCGCCTCGGGCTGGTTCGAGAAGGTCCTCAGCCTCATCCCCGACCACGAGCTCTCCCTCCTGTATCGCATATCGTCCGCCGAGTCGGTCGGCGACGGGCCCGCCCGCGACGCGGCCTACGCGGCCTACCTGGAGAAGTATCCCGACAACTCGAAGCTGCGCCGCGAGTACGTGAACGCGCTGGTGGCCGACGGCTCTTGGCCGGAGGCCGCGCAGGCCCTCGAGGCCGGCCTCGCCTGGGCCGAGCCGGGCTCGGGCTACCGCCGCCTCCTCGCCTCCTCGTACCGCAACGCGGGCCGCTACCGCGAGGCCGCGGCCGCCTATCGCGACCTCCTCAGGGCGGAGCCGGCCTCGCCCGAGCTCCTCCTCTGGCTCGCCTTCTGCCTCGACCGCGACGGCAAGTCGGCCTACGCCCTCGCCCTCCTCGAGAAGGCGCCCGCCTCCGCGAAGTCCTCGGCCTCCCCCTGGATACTGCAAGGGCTCCTCTCGCTCCGCGCGGGGCGGAAGGAGGCGGCGGTCGACGCGCTACGTAAGGCGACGGAGCTCGAGCCGGCCAGCGAGCGCGCCTGGCGCCATCTCGGCTCCGTCTATCGCGGCATGGGCCTGGAGTCCTTCGCTGCCGGCTGCGAGGAGCGGGTCGCGGAGCTCGCGGGAAGGCGCGGGAAGCCGGCCGCGGCCGAACCCCGGCCAGCCGGCGCGGTCGACGCCCTCGGCAAGGGCCGCCGCGGTCGTTGACCTTTCCGCGCCAGGTGCTATACTGGCAGTGGAGGAAACGCCATGCCCGTGAAAGCGATGGACCTGTTCGACGCATACTCCAAGAACGCGTTGCCCAAGGACCACGGATATATAGTCTCGTCTTTCTTCAGCGCCAACAGCGCCTACTCGCGCTACGAGATCGTCTCCTACAACAACGTCAAGTCGATCTATCCCAACGAGGACGGTCTCACCTTCCAGACCGACGGCAAGAAGCTCTTCATCCTCATCGAGCCCGCGAACTACCCGAACAAGGCGATGGAGCCCTTCGTGCGCTCCACCGCGGAGAAGATCCCCCTGCGCTTCGGCGAGCTCGAGCTCCACACCTGCAAGAACCAGACCCGCATCTACTGGGGCAAGGACGCCGTCGTGTCCTACGGGGCCTTCACCATCATGAGACCCGCGGGCGTGAACTTCTCCTTCTGCTTCTATTTCCTGCCCGACATGCACCAGTCCCTCCAGCTCTTCTTCGAGAAGACCTTCAACAAGGAGGCCGGCGTGCCCCTCGCCGACGCCAAGAAGGTGTCGGTCCTCGTCGCCGAGAAGGTCAAGAGCTCGATGGTCTGGGATTTCCAGAGCGAGTAGGCTTCCGGGGAGGCCTTTCGAAGGCCCCCGCCGGCGATGGTCGGAAAGGAAAAGGCGCGCGGCCTGGGCCGCGCGCCTTTGTTTTTCCGCCCCTAACGGGGCTTCATCGAGCGATCGCGTCCCTTCAGGACTTGCCTCCCGCGCGCTTCTTCTCGATCTCCGCCTGCGCCACCGCCGTGATCGACAGGGGCACCTGGTAGGGCGAGCAGGAGACGTAGTCCAGCCCGGCCGCCATGCAGAAGCGGATGTTGTCCGGGTTGGCACCGTGCTCGCCGCAGAGGCCGGTGACGAGGCCCGGCCGCGTCAGGTGGCCGCGCTTCGCGGCCATCGCGACGAGGTCCTTGACCGGGTCGGTCAGGAGCGAGAAGGGGTTGCCCTGTATGAGGTCGAACTGCGAGTAGTCGGGCATGAAGGTGTTGAAGTCGTCCCGGCTGATGCCGAGGGTCGTCTGCGTCAGGTCGTTCGTCCCGAAGGAGAAGAATTCGCTGTAGCGCGCCAGCTCGCCCGCGCCGAGGGCCGCGGCCGGGAGCTCGACCATCGTGCCGACCTTGAAGGGCACGGCGACCTTCGCGCCGAGCTCCTTGCGGACCTCCTCCTCGATCTCGAAGAGTCCCTTGTAGGCCTTGCCCTCGATCTTCTTGCCGAAGATGATGAGCTTGAGCTCGGCCGCGTTCATCACGATGGGGATCATGATCTCGGGCCTCACGTCGACCTTCTCGGCCTGCAGCTTGTACACGGCCTCGAAGACGGCCCTGACCTGCATCTCATAGATCTCGGGATAGCTGACGCCGAGGCGGCAGCCGCGGTGGCCGAGCATGGGGTTCTCCTCGGCCAGGGAGTCGCAGCGCGCCTGGATGTCCGCCCTCGTCAGCTTCTTGCCGCCCTTGCGGGTCGCGAGGTGGGCGATGAAGGCCTCCATCTCGGCCGCGTTGTGCGGAAGGAACTCGTGGAGGGGCGGGTCGAGGAGGCGGATCGTCACCTCCTTGCCGGCCATGACCTTGAAGAGCTGGTAGAAGTCGTCGCGCTGCATCGGCTTGAGCTTCTCGAGCGCCTTCTTCCTGTCCTCGACGGTCTCGGCGACGATCATCTCGCGGAAGACGTTGATGCGCTTCTCGTTGAAGAACATGTGCTCGGTGCGCACGAGGCCGATGCCCTCGGCCCCGAAGAGCAGGGCGAGCGCGGCGTCCCTCGGGGTGTCCGAGTTCGTCCTGACGTGGAAGTGGACCAGCTGCTTCTTGGCGAGGGCGATGAACTCGAGGAGGCCGGAGTCCTTGGGGTTGGGCTCGATGAGGTCGGCCTTGCCGAGCCAGATCTGGGGCTCGCCGTAGTAAGGGACGTTGATCGAGATGTAGTCGCCCTCGGAGAAGGAGATGTCGCCTATCGTGGCCTTCTTGCCCCTGATCTTCATCTCGGGCTTGACCATGGAGACCTTGCCGTACTGGCGGGCGACGACCGAGGCGTGGGCCGAGAAGCCGCCCTCGCAGGAGAGCACCCCGGTCGAGACCTCGATGGCCTTCACGTCCTCGGCGAAGGTGGAGGGCATGACGAGGATGAGCTTCTTGTCCATGCCCTTCTGCTGCGCGTCGCGGTAGGCGTCGAGGAGGGCCTCGGTGCTGAAGAAGGCCCGGCCGATGGCCGCGCCCGGCGCTCCGGCGATGCCGCCCGAGACGCCGGGGAGCTTCTTCACGGAGGCGAAGTCCACGATCGGGTGGAGGATCTCGTTGAGCCGTCCGGGCGCGATGGACTCGACGACGAACTCGTCGGAGACGACCTTGCGCGAGTTGAGGTCGAGGAGGAGCTTGATGTCCGCCTGGGTGCTCTTCGAGACGACCTGGCGCTGCTCGATGAGCCAGAGCTTCTTGTTCTCCACCGTGAAGCGGATCTGGCGGATCTCGAGGTGCTTGTCCTCGAGCTTGCGCGCGATCTTCTCGAGCTCCTTCTGGTAGTCGGGCGCGATCTTGTTGATGTCCTTGCCCGTCGCGCCGATCTCGTCGAAGCGCTCCTGGTAGTACTCGCCCTGCAGCACGCGTTCGCCGGTGACGACGTCGCGGGTGTAGAAGGCGCCGGAGGCCGAGTCCTTGCCGTAGTTGCCGTAGACCATGGGCTGGACGAGGATGGCCGTGTCGTCGGCGTCCTGCTCGTCGAGGTGGATCAGGCGCGACACGCGGCGGAGCGCGATCTCGACCTGTCTCTCGGCGGTGTCGAAGAAGCCCTCGGGCAGGTACTCGGCGTACTCGTCCATGATGGCGGCCGCGCCCTTGGCCGTCTTCTCGGCCTTGAGGGCCTTCTGGCAGGCCTCCGCGGCCTTCGCGAGGCGCCCGCGGTCCGCGTCGCGGCCCTCGAGCTCGGCCACGCGGTCCTCGACGGCGAGCATGCCGCGCGCGAGGAAGAGGACTTCGTGCGCCGCGAAGTTGGCTCCGACCCAGGAGGCGAAGCCCGCGACCGTGTCGCGGGCGAGGCCGAAGTCGTGCAACGTGGGGTAGTTGGAGACCGCGAGGTTGGGCGACACGACGATCTTGACGAGCATCGGGTTCTTGGCGTCGCCGAGGCCCTTGCCCAGGATCTCCTCGACCTTGCGGAAGACGGGCCTGAGGCCCTCGGCGAGCCTGGGCTCGTCGGCGAGGCGGGAAGCGGCGTCGGAGTCGATGACGAAGCCGGGCAGTATGGGCAGCGAGAGCTCCGCGAATTCGTTGGCCTGGCGGCCGCGCATTCCGAGCTTCTCGAGATCGACGCCCTTCTTGACCGTCTCCTTCTGGCTGAAGAAGTGAACGTTGTCCTTCATGGCTTATCCTTCTGTCTCGTCGTTCGTCAGAACAGCGCCATGACGCTGTTCACGGGGCCGCGCAGGAAGGCCTCGAACATGTGGCTCGCGCCCTGCGAGAGGTAGCGCTGGAGCTTGGCCACGTCGGAGATGTTCTCGCCCGCTATCGCGAACTGGATGGTCGAGCCGTGCTTGACCTTGCCCCACTTGAAGAGGGCGTTGATGTCCGTGATGCGCTCGCCGTCGTAATAGACGAGGACCTGGAGGTCGGGGTGCTTCGCGTTGTAGCTCGCGATGATCCGCTTCCAGGCCTCGACGTTCCCGTTGTGGAAGAGCTCGTTCGTGACGAGGACCGAGTACATCGGGGTCATGCGCGCTCCCGGCTTCACGGCCTGCGCCGCGGCGACCGCGGCCTTGGGCGGCTCGGGCGGAGGCGGCGGCGCGACGGGCGCGGCCGCGGGCGCCGCCTTGCCCTTCTTCGGGGCGGCGGCCTTTGGGGCCTTCGGGGCGGCGGCCTTGGCCTTCGGGGCCTTGGGCTCGGCCGCCGACTTGGGCTGCCTGTAGGCGCAGTCGCCCTTCAGGAACTCGGGCTTGACCTTCGGCTTGCGCCCTGAGAAGAGCTCCACGACGGCCTCGCAGGCCGCGTCGAGGGTCTTGCCCTCGCCCTCCTTCGCGAAGCGTCCCGCGTAGACGACGAGGAGCTCGGGGCGGTTCAGGCGGTCGATCTGGGACATCCTCGCGGCGTTCTTCGGGTTCACCGCGATGCAGCCCAGGTCGGGGTGGTGGTAGAGGACGACGAGATCGACGCCGTCCCACGCGGCCACCTCCTCCGCGATCGCGGGGATGTCGGTCGCCACGGCGGAGAGGTTGACGGAGAGGCGCCGGTACTTGAACTTGTCGCCCGCGACCATGCTGACGACGGGACGGATCTCGTCGCGGTCGAGCGCCTTGGAATCCACGAGCTCGGCGACGATGTCGGCGAGGTTCTCCCTGGCCTCGACCCGGCCGACGGCGGAGATGACGGTCTTGGCGTGCCGCACCGTGGCGTTGAAGCCTTCGCGGTCGGCGAGCCCCTCGAACTGGCAACTCAGGCTCTTCATGAGCTCATACCCTCCTGACGAGAGAGGGCCGCCTCCCCGCGAGCGGGTGTGGCGGCCCCCGGCATTTTTACCGATGGCGGACAGAACCCGGGCAGCGGAAGGCGCTGCCCGTCACTCCGCCGCCCTGCCGATCCTTCATCGGATCAAAGCTCCTTGAGTCCGCCGTCCTCGCCGCGCTTGGCCCTCTTGGCCGGCTTCGCGCCCTTGCCGGAGTCGACGACGCCCTTGGCCCTCGGGGCCCTGCCGGCCTTCACGTTGACCGGCGCCGGCGCCTCGATCGCCTCCGCGAGGGCGGGGGCGGGCTCGGCGTTGAGCATGGAGAGGTAGTCGGCGCCCGGCGCGCCCGCGGGAGCGCCCTCGGCCAGCTCGTTGGGCGAGAAGGACTGCGCGATGTCCTCGCGGACCGTCGAGCGGCGGCGGCTGAACGAGGCGAAGGCCGCGTCCTGGAAGCCCTTGGACACGCCGTGGAGGAACTCGTTGAGCACGTTGGCCATGCCGTCGAGGGTGGCCTTCTTCCTCTTGATGGAGCAGATGTCCACGTCGAGGAGGAGTCCGGGCTGGATGTGGTAGGGGTTGATCATGTAGTCGAAGCGGTCGAACTCCTTCTGGAGGAAGGAGAGGCGCTCCTCGACGACGCGGCGCTGGATCGGGTACTGGTAGGAGTACATGCCCTTGAGCTTGCCCCCCATGAGGATGAGCCGGGCCTTGACCTTGTCCTTCTCGTAGAGGTAGGTGCGGTTCATCTTCTCGACCTCGGTCTCCGCGGGCTTGACGAAGGAGATCTCGTCCCAGACCTTGGAGATGTCCTCGTACACGGGCTCGCCGGTCTTGGCCTTGATCCGCGTGCGGATCTTGCGCTTGTAGATCTTGGCGAGGTCGTCGAAGTCGGTGATGCGCTTGAGGAACTTGGAGTCCTCGTACATCATCTCGAGCACGTCCCAGAGGTGGGCGACCTCGGTCTCGAAGCTCTTCATCTGGACGTCGTAGGCCTTGCGCTCCTCGATGAGCTGGGCGTTGTCGTAGTACTGGAGCCTGATCTGGTAGCGCTCGTCCGGGAGGTGGGCGACGTCGGTGTCCTCGTACTCGCGGATGATGAGCTCGCGCGCGTTCTTGAGGTTCTCGATGTACTGGTAGCCCATCTTGGAGGTGTCGAGGATCG
>CAYNPQ010000027.1:0-38201 GCA_964399065.1 uncultured Treponemataceae bacterium
AGCTGGGCCGCCATCGCGGCCTGGTCCTTCTGGGCCTGGGCCTGGCGGGCCGCCTCGGCCTTGAGGGCCTCGGCCTCCTGCCGCTTCTGCGCTTCGAGGGCGGCTTGCTTCTTGATCTCCAGTTCGAGCGTCGCCTTCTTGGCCGCGTCCTGCTCGGCCCCGGCCTGCCGCCTGAGCGCCTCGAGTTGGGCGTTCATCGCGTCGAGCTCGGCCTGGGCCTTGGCCTGGCCCGCGGCGAAGCGGGCCCGAGCCTCCTCGGGCGTGACGAGGTAGACCATCCGGGTGAGGTTGTCCTGCTTCCAGGGCTCCTGGGCACCCTTGGTCGCCGCCGCCACGTCCGCGGCCACGTTGGTCATGATCTCCTGGAGGCTCAGGCCCGGGCTGTCGAGCCGGCCCAAGAGGGCCTGGGTGAAGACCCCGTTCCGCCCCTTCCCGTCCGCGGCGGTCGAGCCCGGAGCCGTCGCGTAGACGATGAGCGATCCCGAGGTGCCCATCACCGCCGGTCCCCTGCTCGCCCCCGCGCTCCGCGAGCTCGCCTTGAAGGGATTGTCCCGGCAGGCGTCGAGGATGACGATGTTGACGCCCTGCCCCGCGGCCTTGAGCCCGTCCAGGACGAGCTGGGCCGAGAGGGCCTTGGTCTTGAGCTCGTAGTCCTCCTTCACGTCGGCGTCCACGGGGAGGAGCCAGTTCTGGCCCTCGGACTGGACCCCGTGCCCGGCGTAGTAGAAGAGCCTGAGGCCTGCGCCCTTGGCCGCATCCGCGAAGTCGCGCTGGGCCTTGAGCATGCCGGGGAGCGTGGCGTCCACGAGTTTGGTGACGCCGAAGCCCAAGCCCTCGAGCTTGGCCGCCATGTCGGCGGCGTCGTTGGCCGGGTTGGCCAGCCTATGGACATTCGCGTAGGCTCCGTTCCCGATGACCAGGGCGACGCGCCCTTCCTGCGCGCCGAGGGCGGGGGAGAGGGCGGCAAAGAGGGCCAAAACAGGAAGGATTCCGGCGGGAGTGGAGCGCATGGGGCCTCCGCATTGATTATTTTCGCTTAATCCTATCACCGCTCCGGGCGCTTCACAAAAGTGGAAGCGTGAAGATCCCGGGCTCCGCCGCGTCGGCCTTCAATCGCCCGTCCTTCCCGCGCGCGTTCCTGCTATACTGGAGGCATGGAACGCATGGGAAATCCGGCTCTCACTCCCGAGGAGCATTTCACCTATCGCCACTACAGGACCTGGCCCGACGACGAGCGCTGGGAATTGATCGAGGGACATGCCTGGGCTATGAGTCCGGCGCCCAAGACCAGGCACCAGGAGTTCATCTGGGCTTTCGCCTCCCTGCTTTCCGCCTTCCTGAAGGGCAAGCCCTGCAAGGCCTACCCCGCCCCCTTCGACGTGCTCCTGCCGGCGGGGAGCGAGGCCGACGACGAGGTCGCCACGGTCGTGCAGCCCGACATCTCGGTATTCTGCGACAAGTCGAAGATCACCGAGCGCGGCGCGCGGGGAGCGCCCGACCTCATCGTCGAAGTCCTCTCGCCCTCCACTTCCAAGAAAGACCTCAACGAGAAGTTCAACCTCTACGAAAAACGGGGAGTCCGCGAGTACTGGATCGTCGATCCGGCCGCCTGGAGCGCCTGGGTCTACCGGCTCGAGCAAGGCGGCCGCTTCGACTCAGGCGAGCTCCGAGAACGGCTCGCCGATGTTTCGCCCATCGCGTCGAAGGTCCTCGAGGGATTCGTCGTCGACCTTGATGAGCTCTTCGCAGGACTGGGATAGTCTGACCGAGCCGCCGGCGCGCCCGCGAATCGGCCTGTCGGCCGGGACTCGGGACATTGACCGCGGCTCGCGCGGGAGAGCGCCCGACCGGGGGCGTCCTCGGCGTGCGGCTGTACCGAGGGCCGGACGATGGAGTAGCCTAGGCGCGTGAACATGCTCATCCTCGAGCCCGGCGAGTCCGGGACAAGGTTGCCCCGCGCCGACCGCCGCTGGGAGCACGTGAAGAAGGTCCTGAGGAAAAAGGCGGGAGACCGGGTCTCGGCGGGGCTCGCGGTCGACGCGCCATCGGGTCCCGCGCCGGGGAGCGTCGGGGAAGCCGTGGTGCGCGAGCTCGACGAGGGGGGGATCGTCCTCGATTTCGAGCCCTTCGCGGGACCGGCCGGCGAGCCCGCCGAGCTCGCGCCGCTCCTCCTCCTGCTCGGCTTCCCCCGGCCCATCCAGGCCAACCGCATCCTCAAGGACCTCGCGAGCCTCGGGATAGCCGAGATCAGGCTCGTCCTCACCGAGCTCGGCGAGAAATCCTACGCCGAGAGCGACTTCTTCCGCGAGCGCCGCTTCCGCGCCCCTCTCCTCGAAGGTGCGGAGCAGGCCGCGAATCCCCGCCTTCCCGCGGTGAGCACGCACTGGACCCTCGCCCGCTGCCTCGAAGGGCTCCGCCCCGCGGCCGGCGCGTCGCGGATCCTCCTCCACCCCTACGGCGCGTCGCGGCCCCTCGGTTCCTTCGATCGCATAACGCCTCCGGTGACGCTGGCCGTCGGCAGCGAGCGGGGCTGGACCGAGGCGGAGCTCGGCGTCCTCCGCTCGGCCGGCTTCGAGGCCGCGGCCCTCGGGTCGAGGATCCTGAAAAGCGAGACCGCCGCCCTCGCCGCCTCCTCGATCGTCCTCGCGAAACTCGGGCTCCTGTGAGGCCCCGCAGCCGCGGGCCGCGGCAGGTATCGGTAAAAAAACCTTGACTCCTCAACGGCCTGCATCTAGACTACTCACTACCGAAGACGCGCCCTCGGTTGGCTTGCGGATACGCGGGGAGCGGGGAGGATGCCGGAGCTTTCGAGACCATCCATCTCACTGCTACGGACGCGCGGGCGCGGATCGCGCCCGGGGAAATCCTCACTATTCTTGCTACCGGAGGGATGTGTATGCGGAAAAGTGTTTTCCTCGTCCTCGCGGCTGCGCTGGCGTTCTGCTTCCTCGGGACCGCGGCCTTCGGCCAGACGGTCATCAAGATCGCCTCGCAGAGTCCCCTTTCGGGCGGCCTCTCGGCCGTCGGCACCGACATCAAGAACGGCGCCCAGCTCGCCATCGAGCAACTGTCCGGCCCCCTGTCCAAGCTCGGGTTCAAGATCGAGCTCGCCCCCTACGACGACCAGGCCAACCCGGACACGGGAGTCGCCAACGCGAAGTCCATCGTCGCCGACCCGGCCATCCTCGCGGTCGTCGGCCACTACAACTCGGGAGTCCAGATTCCCTCCTCCGAGGAGTACCACGCCGCCGGGCTCGCCAACATCTCGCCCGCGAACACCAACCCCAAGGTCACCGAGCGCGGATACCTCGAGGTCTCGAGGATCTGCGGACGCGACGACGTGCAAGGCGCCGTGGGCGCGCAGTTCGCGAACAAGAAGGGGATGAAAAGCGCCTACGTCCTCCACGACAAGACGGCCTACGGCCAGGGCATCGCGGAGTACTTCAAGCGCGAGGCCGAGAAGCTCGGCATCAAGGTCCTCGGCTTCGCCGGCACCGAGGAGAAGGCCAATTTCGATTCCATCCTCACCCCCATACTCTCCGCCAAGCCCGCGGTCATCTACTTCGGCGGCATGTTCGACCAGGCCGCCGTCCTCTTCAAGCAGGCGCGGCAGAAGGGCTACAAGGGCATGTTCCTCTCCGACGACGGCTTCGACGGATCCGACGCCGCGAAGATCGGCGGGGAGGCCCTCCTCTCCGGCGGCGGGACCTACTTCTCCACGGTGTCGGGCCCCGCGAGCGTGTACCCCGGCACGGCCAAGTTCATCACCGACTTCAAGGCCAAGTTCGGCGCCGAGCCCCAGCCCTTCGCGGCCCAGGCCTACGACTGCGCCGCCATCGTCCTCAAGGCCATCGAGGGCGTGGCCAAGGCCGGCAAGGCCCCGTCCCGCGCGGATGTCGCCAAGGCGATCCGCGCCCTCAAGGACTACAAGGGCATCACGGGCACCATGAACTTCAACGCCAAGGGCGACCTCACCAAGGCCAAGTACTTCGTCATCCAGGTCACGACCGCCGACCCGGCCAAGTGGGCGGCCAACAAGATCGACACGACGCTCGATATCGAACCTCCGAAGAACTAGCATCCCATGACCACTCCCCCCGCCCCCTTTCGGGGGCGGGGGACATCAGGGAGGATCCATGCGAAAGTCCCCGGGCTCGGAGGCGCTGAGGCAGGTCCTGCTGCCCTTGGGCAGGATGGCCGCCTTCGTAGTGGCCGCAGGCGCCTTGTTCTCCGCGATAATGCTCCTCCTCGCCTTCCTCTGCAGGGGAAGCGGGGCGGACAAGCTCCTCGTCGAGGTGCAGGGCATCTCCATCGTCGTCTACACCCTGCAGAACCTGCCGCAGGTCCTCATCGACGGCGTGACGCTCGGCTTCGTCTACGCCGCCATCGCCCTCGGCTACACCATGGTCTACGGCGTCCTCGAATTCATCAACTTCGCGCACAGCGAGATCTTCGCGCTCGGGGCCTTCGCGGGCGTCGAATTCCTCATCGCGATGGACGGGGTCGGCGCCCTCAAGGCGGCGGGGCCCTACGGCTCCTACCTCTACCTCGTGCTCGCCCTGGCGGTCTCGATGGCGGCCTCGGGAGGCGTCGCGATGCTCGTCGAGCGCACGGCCTACCGGCCCCTCCGCGACTCGCCCAGGCTCGTGCCGCTCATCTCGGCCATCGGCGTGTCCTTCCTCCTCCAGGACCTCATCAGGCTCGTCGAGAGCCTGACGACGGGGCAGTTCTACCGGGTCTTCCCGACCTTCGGCAACCTGGACGACCGTCTGCCCCTCTTCTCGATGCGGTCGATGGGCAGCGATCCCGAGCCGGTCGTCGTCGACATCCAGGTCAAGTCGATCGTAGTCATCGGGGCGGCCGTCCTCATGCTCGTGCTGCTCAACTACATCGTCAACGCCACGCGGGTCGGCAAGGCGATCCGCTCCGTCGCGCAGGACCGCAACACGGCGGCGATCATGGGCATCGGCGTCAACGCGATCATCTCCTTCACCTTCCTCCTCGGCGGCGCCCTCGGCGGCGCGGCGGGCCTGCTCTACGCGATGAAGTTCACCCGCATCGACCCCTTCGTCGGCTTCATGCCGGGCATCAAGGCCTTCACCGCGGCGGTCCTCGGCGGCATCGGGAACCTCACCGGCGCGCTGCTCGGCGGCATCGTCCTCGGCATGCTCGAGAGCTTCGCGGGCGCTTACCTCGGCACCTTCACGATGGGCAACTTCGGCTCCGAGTACAAGGACATCATCGCCTTCGCCGTCCTCATCATAGTGATCATCTTCCGGCCCTCGGGGCTCCTGGGCGAGCAGGTCTCGCAGAAGGCGTAGGGGGGAGCGATGAAGCACACGTTGCGCGAAACCATGAAGGGCGCCTCCGCCGCCGCGAACCGGGGGGCGGCGCCCTACCTCCTGTCGGTCGGCCTCATCGCCCTCGGCTCGATCCTCGTGTACCTGAGCCCGAGGTCGATCCCGGCCTTCCTCGTCTTCGCCGCCGCGGCGGCCTCGCCCTACTACCTCAAGATGAGGAGGGCGCCGAGGCTCGCCATCGCGGTCATCATCGCGGTCGTCATCGTGCCGATCCTCGGCGCGAGGAACATCTTCTACCTCGAGGTCATCTTCCAGATCGCCGTCTTCGCGGCCCTGGCGCTCGGGCTGAACATCGTCGTCGGCTTCTCGGGGCTCCTCAACTTCGGGTACATGGCCTTCTACGCGGTCGGGGCCTACCTCTGGGCCTTCTTCGGCTCGCAGCAGCCCTACCTCCTCAAGGAGATCCCGGGCACCGCGCCGCCGGGCACGCCCTTCTTCCTCGCCCCGACCTGGTTCTACCTCTTCGTCTTCCTCGGCATCATAGTCGCGGCGGTCGTCGGCCTCCTCCTCGGGCTTCCCGTGCTCCGGGTGCGCGGCGACTACCTCGCCGTCATCACCCTCGGCTTCGGCGAGATCGTGCGGCAGCTCGCGAACAACCTCGACAAGCCGCTCAACCTCACGAACGGGCCGCAGGGGATCACGCCGATCCAGAGGCCTCCCCTGCCGAGGGAGGTGCTGGCCTTCTTCAACCGGCTCTTCGAGCCGCTGGTCGGCAAGCCGGTGACGGAGAACCAGTTCTACAACATCCTCTTCTACCTCATCGCCCTCGTCGTGGTGATCGCCGTCATCCTGGTGACGCACCGCCTCGACGATTCCAAGATCGGGCGGGCCTGGTGCGCCATCCGCGAGGACGAGCTGGCGGCCTCGGCCATGGGCATCCCCGCCAACAAGCTCAAGCTCGGCGCCTTCGCCGTCGGCGCCTCCTTCGCCGGAGCGATGGGCGTGATCTTCGCCGCCTCGCGGACCTTCGTGAGCCCCGAGTCCTTCACCTTCCTCCAGTCGGTCAGCGTGTTGACGATGGTCATCCTGGGCGGGATCGGATCGATCCAGGGCGTCATCGTGGGCTCGGCTGTGGTCATCATCCTCAACCTCCAGGTCCTGCAGAGCTTCTCGCTCTACCTGGCCCGGTTGCGCCAGTCGGACGCGGTGATACCCATCATCAACTTCCACTGGAAGGACCTCTCGAACCAGCTCGACCCCTCGAAGTACCAGAGGCTCGTCTTCGGCCTCATCCTCATCCTCATGATGATCTACCGGCCGGCGGGCATCCTCCCGGCGGCGCGCCGCAAGCGCGAGCTCAAGGGCGGCAAGGAGAACGGGAACGGCGGCAAGGCCGACAATGGCGGGCCGGAGCCCAGTCCCGGCGAGGCGGCGGCGCCCGCCGCGAAGGAGGGCAGCCGTGGCGAATGACGACATCCTCCGCGCGACGAAGGTCGTGAAGCGCTTCGGCGGGCTGACGGCCGTCAACAAGATGGAATTCCGCATGGAGAAGGGCCGGATCTACAGCATCATCGGTCCCAACGGCGCCGGCAAGACGACCTTCTTCAACACCATCTCCGGCGTCTACAAGCCCGAGGAGGGCGAGATCGAATTCGAGGGGACGAGGATCGACCGGCTCCCCCCCGAGAGGATCACGGCCCTCCACGTGGCGCGCACCTTCCAGAACATCCGCCTCTTCGGCGGGATGACCGTCATCGAGAACATCATGGTCGGCTCCTTCACGCGCCTCAGGCAGAACGCGATCCAGGCCGTGCTCCGCACGCGCGCCTTCCGCGAGGAGGAGAGGCGGGCGGAGGCGAAGGCCGAGGAGCTCATGGGCTACGTCGGCCTCGCGAACGTGGGGAACGAGCTCGCCTCGAGCCTGCCCTACGGCGCGCAACGTCGCGTCGAGATCGCCCGCGCCCTCGCCTCCGAGCCGAGGCTCCTCCTCCTCGACGAGCCCACGGCGGGCATGAACCCCGCCGAGAGCGAGGACGCGATGCTCCTCTTCCGCCGCCTCCGCGACGAGCTCGGGATCACGATCCTCCTCATCGAGCACGACATGAAGGTGGTCATGAGCATCTCCGAGCGCATATCGGTCATGGATTACGGCGAGAAGATCGCCGAGGGCCTGCCGAGGGAGATCGCGTCGAACGACCGCGTCATCGAGGCCTACCTCGGGAGGGGGGCCGCGGGAGGCGCGGGGACGAGGAACGACGCGTTGGGCGCGCGAGTCGGCGGCGCGGCCGTCGGGGGAGGCGAAGCATGAGCCTCCTCGAGCTCGAGGACGTCCACTCCTACTACGGCAACATCCACGCCCTGAAGGGCGTCTCGCTCAAGGTCGAGGAGGGCGAGATCGTCACGCTGATCGGGGCCAACGGCGCGGGCAAGACCACGACGCTGCGCTCCGTGGCCGGACTGCTCCACCCGCGCAGGGGTTCGGTCAAGCTGCACGGGAAGGAGATCGCCCACCTCGCGCCCCACCTCGTGCACAAGGAGGGCGTCGGGCTCGTGCCGGAGGGCCGCGGCATCTTCCCGCGGCTCACCGTGCTCGAGAACCTCGAGATGGGCGCCTACCTCGTCAAGGACCGCGCGGAGATCGAGCGCGGCATAGAGCGCGCCTTCACGCTCTTTCCGCGCCTCAGGGAGCGGGAGCAGCAAAAGGGCGGCACCCTCTCGGGCGGCGAGCAGCAGATGCTGGCGACCGCCCGCGGGCTCATGTCGAACCCCAAGATACTTCTCATGGACGAGCCCTCGATGGGGCTCGCGCCCGTCCTCGTCGACCAGATATTCGATGTAATAAAGGAGCTGAACGCGAAGGGGACCACGATCCTCCTCGTGGAGCAGAACGCCCTCATGGCGCTCGGCGTCGCGCATCGCGCCTACGTGCTGCAGACCGGGAGCATCGTGCTTTCCGGCTCCGCGGCCGAGGTGGCCCGCGACGAGAGCGTCAGGAAAGCCTACCTGGGCATCTAGGCGGGCATGGCGGCTCCGCGCGTTTCCATCGGGCCGGCGCTCCGCGCGGCCGCGGCCGTCCTCGCGGCGGCCGTCGCATCACTCGCGGCCGCGGGGGCGGCGCTCGCGGCGGCGAGGGCGGCCCCCGCGGCCGCCCTCCTGCCCGCCCTCGCGGCGGGCCTGGGCGCGGGCCTCGCGGCCGCGGCGGGAATCGGCCTCGCCGCCGGCCGCCGCGAGGCGAGGGCCGCCGCCCGCTTCGACGCCCTCCTCCGCCCCGCCGAGGAGGGCGCGATCGACCTCGGCAAGGCTCTCCGGGAGTTCGACGCGACGGGAAGCGGGGGGAAGATCGAGGCCCTCCTCGGCGATTTCGCGGGCGCGCTCAACGAGGGCCTCGTCAACGTCGCGCGCACCTCGCTCAAGTTCAGCCTCTTCTCCTCGGACATCTCCTTCTCCTCGGGGCAGCTCGCCGGGCGCTCGACCGCGCAGGCGGACGCGATGCGCGATCTCTCCGGGCTCTCCTCGGAATTCGGGCGCGAGCTCGAGGCGATGGGCGCCGAGTTCCGGACCCTCCTCGGCCGGATCGAGGCCGACGCGGCCAGGCACCGGAGCCTGGCCGAGCTGGCCCGGAGCTCGGAGGAGCGCCTGGCGCGGCTCGTGGCCGACGTCGGGGAGTCGGCAGCCCGCGCCGGCGAGGGGCGGGCACGGGTCTCCGAGGCCGCCCGCGCGGCGGCCGAGATACGCTCCTCGCTGGAGGCCGCGGACGGCGGCATGGGACGGGCGGCGGCGCGCGCGGCCCGCATGGGCGAGGCCCTCGCCGCGATCGAGGACGTCGCGGCGCGCACGGGCGTCCTCGCGATCAACGCATCGATCGAGGCAGCCCGCGCGGGGGACCGGGGCCGCGGCTTCGCGGTCCTGGCCGGGGAGATCAGGAAGCTGGCCGAGGCCTCGCGCCGCTCCGCGGAGGAGGTCTCGGAGGCGCTGTCCGACGCGATGCGCGACATAGAAGCCGCGCGCCGCCTCTCCGCCGCCGGCTCGAAGAGCGCCGCGGCCCTCGCCCAGGCCGAGACCGGGAGCGAGTCGGCATTCACTTCGGTGCTCGAGAGCGCGGGCCGCGTCGAGCGGATGACCCGCGAGTTCGCCGAGGCCTTCCGGACCCTCTCCGGCACCGTGGAGGAGGCCTCCGCCTCCTACCGCGAATCGGCCGGCGGGATCGGCGGACTCGCGGGCCGCGTGGCGAGGCAGGCCGAGGCCTACGCGGGCGTCAGCGCCGACGTGCGGACCGCGGCGGAGGCCGCCGCCACGGCCGCCACCGCGGCCAGGATACTGAGCCAGCTCGGCACCTACCTGCGCGCAGGCTGCCTCGACCTCGGGCGGGTGCTGCGGGGCTTCCGCTGCGACCAGGCGCGGGCCGAGGCCAGGCTGGGGCGCCGCGAGACGCGGGAGGCCTTGGTCTACAACCTCGAACTCGTGGACGACGAGGGCGCCCTCCTGGGCTTCGTCGGCGACGTGTCCCAGTCCGGCCTGATGCTCTGGCTCGAGAAGGAGCCCGAGCGCGAGATTCCGGTCCACGCGAGGATCAGGCTGCCCCTGAGCAGCGCGGGCGAGGAGTTCGTGGACGTCGTTTACGTGCCGCGCAGGATCGAGCCCGAGGGCGGGATGTTCCGCGTCGGCTGCTCCACCGCGGCCGACTCGCCCGAGCACCAGGCCGCGATGGCCGACCTCGTGCAACGCTTCGGCGTGCGGCGGCTCGAGCCGGCCCCGACGCCGGGCGCGGATCCCGGCGCGGCTGCCCCGGCGGGCCCGCCCGAGGAGATCGAGGAGCTCGACGAAGTCTAGCCCTCGACGGGGCCGGCCGAGGCCCCGCGGAGCCCCGGCCGCCGCGGCCTTCATTACAGCTTGAGGAGCCTCTTGAGCTCGCCGACGTAGCGCGCGAACTGGGCGCAGGCCGCCTGCACGGGCGCGGGGCTCGACATGTCGACACCGGCCACCTTGAGGGCCTCGATCGGGTAGCGCGAGCCGCCCGAGCGGAGGAAGGCGAAGTAGTCCTCGCGCTCGCGCGCGCCGCCGCCGAGCACGCGCTCGGCCAGGGCGATGCTCGCCGAGATGCCGGTCGAGTACTTATACACGTAGAAGGCGTTGTAGAAGTGGGGGATGCGGAGCCCCTCGAGATCGCTCACCGCCTCGAGGACCATGGTCTTCCCGAAGTACTTCTCGAGCAGCTTCCGGTACTCGGCGCGGAGCGACTCGACGGTGAGGGGCTCGCCGGCCTCGATCATCGCGTGGCTCCGCCGCTCGAACTCGGCGAACATGGTCTGGCGGAAAAGGGTGCCGATGAGGTCGTCGAGCTTGTCGTTGACCAGCGAGGCGCGCATCGCGTCGTCGCCGGCGCGGTCGTAGAGATGCCGGAAGAGGAGCTGCTCATTGAAGGTGCTCGCGACCTCGGCCTCGAAGATCGTGTAGCTGTAGCAGAGGAAGGGGTTGGAGCGGGCCGAGTACCAGGAGTGCATGGAGTGGCCGCCCTCGTGCGCGAGGGTGAAGACGTCGTGGATGACGTCGTCCTTGTAGTTCATGAGGATGTAGGGGTCGCCCGCGAAGCTGCCGGCCGAGAAGGCGCCCGAGGTCTTGCCCTTGTTCTCGTACTTGTCCACCCAGCCGCCCTCGATCCCGGCCCGGAGGGTCGAGACGTACTCCTCGCCCAGGGGGGCGAGCGCGGCGCAGACGAGATCCTTGGCCTCCTCGAAGGAGTGCCTGGCCTTGGCCTCGGAGACGATGGGCACGTACACGTCGTAGTGCCGGAGCTCGGAGAGCTTGAGGGCGCGCTTGCGGAGCTCGTAGTATTCGTGGAGGACGCCGAGGTTGGCGTTGACCGTGGACACGAGGTTGTCGTAGACCGCCTCGGGCACGTCGTCGGGGAAGAGGGCGGCCGCGCGCGCGGAGGGGAAATTCCGCACCGTCGCGCGGTACTTGTCCTGCTTCACGGAGCCCGCGTACAGGGCTGCCAGCGCGTTCTTGTGGCCGTCGTAGGCGGCGTAGAACTTCTCGTAGGCGCGGCGCCTGACCTCGCGGTCGGGATTGCGCATGAGGGAGCCGAAGGCCGACTGCGAGAGGGGGCGCGGTCCCTCGGGGGTGTCCACGGCCCCGAAGTCGATGTCGACGTTCGTGAGGAGGGAGAAGGCCTCCTGCGGGGTCGCCGCGGACTCGGCCTGGAGTGCGAGGAGGCGTTCCTCCTTCTCGGAGAGGACGTGGGGCTTCAGGCGGAGGATCTTGCGGAGGTAGACGGCGTAGTCGGCGAAGCGCCGGTCCGCGAGGCAGGAGGCCACGAAGGCCTCGGGCAGGGCCTGGATCTCGGGCACCACCCAGGCGGAAGCGCCCTGGGCCTCGGTGGCGGCCATCATGTATCGGCCGAAGCGCGCCTGGCTCCCGGAGTCGCCCTCGTCCTCGCTCTGGCGGAGGTTCGCGTAATAGCCGAGCCGCTCGTCGAGGAGGCCGAAGTCGCGCTGGAATTCCAAGGCCGCGAGGAAGGACTCGGGCGAGGCGCCGAGGCTGCCCTTGAAGCCCGCGACGCGCGGTATCATGGCCCTGAACTCCTCGAGCCCCTTGTCCCAGGCCTCGGGGCCGGGAAAGAGCCGGGAGAGGTTCCATCTGTCCTTGAGGGCTACTTCGGAGCGGAGCGGGATCTTGACGGTATCGGGCACGTGGTCCTCCTCGGTGTGGTCGGATGCGCGAGAGGCCACAGTATACCTGAGACCGCGGCTCCTGGCGAAGGGAGCCGGCCGAGGCGCGCGCAGAATCCCCTATCGGGGGGAGAGCTCGGCGGCGACCGCGTCGAGGAAGCGGGCCATGAGGGCGAAGGCTCCCTCCTCCGCCAGGCCGGGGCCATCGTCGGGGCTGTGGAGGAACTCCCAGGTGGCCGGCCTGAGCCCGGCTCCCAGGCCGGCGAGCTCGGCGGCCGGCAGGAGGCTCACGACGAGGGCGGGCAGGCCGCCGAGCACGAGGCCGAGGTCGTCGGACCAGGGCAGGGGGAGCCGCGGCAGGCGGCCCAGCATGGCCCGGTCGGAGGCCCGCCGGGCCAGCTCGACGAGGCCGCGGTGGCCGGCCGCCGCGCGGCTTCCCGACATGCCGTGTCGGGCGAGGAGGTCTCCGGGCGCCGAGGAGAGGATGAGCCGGTCGCCGCGTCCGGTGACGTCGAGGACGAGGACGGGAAGGCCGCGGCCGAGGCCGCCCGCGGGCGAGGAGAGCCCCCGGCTCCTGAGGGCGCGGGCCAGGGAGTAGGAGCCCTGCTTCCCGGCGCCGCCCTCCCCTCCCGGCGCCTCCTCCGCGTCGGTGAAGGCGATGAGGAGGGGAGGAGCGGCCGGCCCGAGGGCCGCGATCCGCGCGGCGAAGTCGACGAGCTGGAGGCAGGCGCAGGAGTTGTCGAGGACGCCGGGGCTGCCGGGGTAGCGGTCGTAGTGCGCCGCGAGGGCGAGGCGGGGCCTCTCCCTGCCGAGGCGGACGAGGAGGTGGCGGGGGGCCGCGGCGTCGCGGCCCGTGCGGAGCACGGCGCGGGGAAGGTCCCTCGCGGCGAGGAGGGCCGACAGGGCCTCGAGGCGATCGGCCCCGGGCCGCAGGAAGCGCTCGGCCTCCTCCGAGAAGCGCAGGGCGGGCCCCTAGGCGCCGGGCCGGGGCGCGGCGAGCGAGGCGCGGACGAGGAGGGAGGCTTCGAGTCGTCGATGCCCGGCGCTGCCGCCCGCGAGGAGGGACATGACGAGGGCTGCCGCGGCGGCTCCCTTCTCGCGGCCGGGCTGCCGCACCGTGGTGAGCGGGGGCCGGGCTATCGCCGCGGCGGGGATGTCGTCGAAGCCTGCCACGCCGAGATCCTCGGGGATCCGCAGCCCGCGGGCCGCGCAGGCCTCGTAGACGCCGAGGGCGACGATGTCGGCCATCGCGACGATGGCGCTCGGCGCCGGGCCTTCGGCCGCGAGGATCTCGGCGGCGGCCGCCTGCCCGCCCTCCAGCGAGCCCTCGGCGGCCGCGACCCGCATCCCCGGGCTGCCCTGGCCGAGGCCGGCCTCGGCCAGGGCCCGCGAGAAGCCGGCGAGCCGCCGGTCGCGGACGTGGGAGGAGCACTCGCCGGGCAGGCCGACTGCCTCGGGCCTGAGGGCGAGGACCGCGACGCGGCGGTGGCCGAGGGAGAGGACCTTGCGCATGAGCGCGAAGGCCGCGCCCTCGTCGTCGATGCCGACGTTGACCGTATCGGCCGACTCGGCGCCGTCGATGGTCACGAAGGGGATGCGGCGGCGGTTGAGGAGCTCGACCACCTCGTGTCCGGGCCCGACGCCGATGGTGATGAGGCCGTCGACGAAGGCCCGGCGCGCGGCCTCGATGACCCGGCCCCGGACAGGGGGGAGCATCGTGAGGGAGATCTCGCCCCGCTCGCACTCCTCGCCGATGCCGCGGATGATCTCGCAGAGGTAGGGATTGCGGAAGGCCTCGGTGATCGGCTGGGGCAGGAGGAGGCCGAGGGCGCCGAGCCGCTTCGTCGTGAGGGTCCGCGCCACCGGGTCGGGGACGTAGCCCATCTCCGCGACGATGTCCATGACCCGCTTGCAGGTCTCGGCGGAGATCCGGGAGGGGGCGTTGAGCGCGAACGACACGGTCGTCTTGGAGACGCCCGCCCGCTCAGCGATGTCCTTGATCGTAGGCCTCATCTTCCCCCCAAGGCCGGAAGTCTATCCTCCGTGCCCGGGGGGGTCAATCGGCGGGGCCGCCCCGATCCGCACCTACCAAAGCCGACGCGGATGGACTAGGCTATACCCGACGAAGGAGCGAGATGAAATGAAGCAGATCACCGTCAGCTACGCAAGCGGGGCCAAGGTCGCCTATCCGGCCGGCGTGAAGGCCCAGGACGTCATCGGGCAGATGGGAGCCCTCGAGTGGCCCCTCGCCGCCGTCCTCGTCAACAACGAGCTCCAGCCCCTCGACGCCGAGCTCCTCGCCGACTGCGCCGTGGAGCCGGTCACGATCGCCACGACCCAGGGCGCCGCGACCTACCGCCGCTCGCTCTGCTTCCTCCTCGCCATCGCGGCGAGGGAGCTCTACCCCTCGCGGAGGCTCGTCGCCGGCATGGCGATCGGCACGGGCTTCTTCCATTTCTTCGACGACGACAAGGGCATGTCGGAGGCCGAGGTCGCCGCCCTCGAGGCGAGGATGCGGGAGCACGTCGAGCGCGACAGCCCCGTCTCCGTCGAGTGGCGCTCCTGGTCCGAGGCGGTCGCCTATTTCCGCAAGAGCGCCCAGCCCGACACCCTCCTCCTCCTCGACAACATCAACGACGCGATCATCCCCCTGAACCAGTGCGCGGGCTTCCGCGACCTCCACGTCGCCCCCCTCGTGCCCTCGACGGGCGTGCTCAGGACCTTCGAGCTCAAGCCCTACCGCGGAGGCCTCCTCCTCCGCTACCCGCACAAGGAGGCCCCGGACAAGCTCACCCCCTTCGAGGACGATCCCGTCCTCTACACGATCGCCAAGGAGACGAGGGAGCGGTCACGGGTCCTCGGCGTCTCCTCGGTCGGCGCCCTGAACAGGGTCAACGGCACGAAGGGCATCAAGGACTACATCCAGGTCGCGGAGGCCCTCCAGAACAAGAAGATAGCGGCCATCGCGGACCAGGTCGCGGCCCGGGCGGGCCAGGTCAAGGTCGTGCTCATCGCGGGCCCCTCGAGCTCGGGCAAGACCACGACCTGCAAGAAGCTCTCGATCCAGCTCAAGGTCATGGGCTACGAGCCGGTGGCCATCTCCCTCGACGACTACTTCGTGGACCGCGAGCGGACACCCAGGGACGAGAACGGCGAGTACGATTTCGAGTGCCTCGAGGCCCTCGACGTCGAGTACCTCAACGAGCAGCTCGTCGCGCTCTTCGGCGGCAAGGAGATCGAGCTGCCCCTCTTCGACTTCAAGTCGGGCTCCCGCAAGGCCTCCGGCAAGAAGCTGCGCCTCGGCGAGCGGAGCCTCCTCGTCATGGAGGGCATCCACGGCCTCAACGACAAGCTCACGCCCCGCATCCCGCGCGAGTCGAAGTTCAAGGTCTACGTGAGCGCCCTCACCCAGCTCAACCTCGATGACCACAACCGCGTGAGCACGACCGACAACCGCCTCCTCCGCCGCATGGTCCGCGACTACAACTTCCGCGGCCACTCGGCCCTCGACACCCTCAAGATGTGGCCGAGCGTCGGCCGCGGCGAGCGGAAGCACATCTTTCCCTTCCAGAATTCCGCGGACGCGGCCTTCAACTCGGCCTTGGACTACGAGCTCGGCGTGCTCAAGGTCTACGCCGAGCCCCTGCTCAGGACGGTGAAGCCGACCGCGCCCGAGTATTCCGAGGCCCGACGGCTCCAGTCCTTCCTCGACGCCTTCACGCCCATCCCGGCGCAGAGCGTCCCGAGGGACAGCATCCTGCGCGAGTTTATCGGCGACAGCGAGTTCAAGTATTGAAACAGCGTTGTGCGGGGGTGAAAAGAACCTTGGTTCACCTCCGCCGACGGAGATTGAGATGATGGTGCAAATCATTGGGGGGATTGGAATAATTCGATCGACTCTCCCTGTAGAGCCAAAGGTCATTTTTCCATCTCGCTTTACTTGACGGCATTCTTGTGATAATACGGAAGCTGCTTTTAAAGTTTCAGCATAGGAGGAATGCATGAAAAGAGCACTGGTCGCCTCGGCGATCGCTGTCTCCATCGCGCTGGCTTTCGTCGGCTGCGCGAAGCCCAAGGCGGGCGAGGGCCCGATCAAGGGAAAGAACGGCCCGATCCTCGACAAGATCGTCATCGACGTCCGTTCCCAGCAGGACATCGCCCTCAAGGACGTCGCCGAGGGCAAGTCCGACATCTTCAACTACACGACCGACGGAGCGGCCTTCAAGGCCCTGCCGGACGACGTGAAGGCGAAGCTCGACCCCTACGCCATCAACGGCTCCAGCTACATCTCCCTCGCCGTCAACAACTACCCGAACGCCGCGCCCTACACCGGCGTGTCCGAGGGCAAGACCGTCTTCAACCCCATGGCCGTCCGCGAGATCCGCTTCGCGCTCAACTTCCTCATCAACCGCAAGCAGATCGTCGACGAGATCCTCGTGGGCGCGGGCGTCCCGATGTACACCCCGGTCAACCCCGGCCAGCCGAATTCGGCGCGCTACGGCCTCATCGCCTCCAAGTTCGGCTTCAGCCCCGAGGGCGACGAGAAGGCCGCCATCGCGGCGATCGACAAGGCCATGAAGGCCGCCGCCGACATCCCCGCCAACAAGGGCAAGCTCGTCAAGGGCCCGAAGTTCTGGCAGTACGCCGGCAAGGACGTCACCCTCAAGTTCCTCATCCGCGTCGACGACCCGACGCTCCGCCTCCCCGAGGGCCGCTACGTCGCGGACCAGATCGAGAAGGCCGGCATCAAGGTCGAGCGCCTCGAGTGGGACCGCACGAAGTGCTTCTCCCTCTACCTCAAGGACGATCCCAAGAATCTCAATTGGCACCTCTACACCGAGGGCTGGGGCGGCGGCCAGACCTACGCCTTCTGGGAGGGCAACATCGCCCAGATGTACGCCCCCTGGTACGGCAACATGCCCGGCCAGAACAACGCCGGCTGGTGGTCCTACGCCCACCCCGAGCTCGACAAGCTCACCGCCGACTGCGTCAACGGCCGCGTGAAGGACTCGAACGAGTACTATGACAAGATCCTCAAGGCCACCGAGGTCGGCATGGACGAGGCGGTCCGCATCTTCGTCGCCTCCCAGACCATCTACACCTGCGCCAACAAGGATCGCTTCAACGCCCGCATGGCCTACGGCCTCGGCGACGGGATCAACAACTACTCCTGGTACACCGCCGACGTGAAGCCGGACAAGAACGGCGCCAAGGTCCTCCGCGAGACGGGCTTCTCCTCCCGCGGCTCCCTGTTCATCTTCCCCTGGGACCCGATTGGCGGCGACGGCTGCTCCGACACCTACGAGCAGGCCATCATCCAGGCGATCAGCGATCCCGAGACCAAGGCGGGCCCGACCACCGGCATCCCGATCCCGATCATGGCCAACTGGAAGGACGTCAAGACGGACGTCGCCGTCGAGGGCGAGAACATGGTCGGCAAGATCGCCGTGCCGCCCGAGGCCGTGCTCTGGAACGCCACGACCGGCAAGTGGGAGTCCGGCATCGTCTACGTCGACGTGAAGGGCGACGCCTCCGAGTACGGCTACAAGAAGGCCGCCGAGAAGCCCGAGTACCAGAAGTCCTGGTCCGTGGCGACCTACACCTTCAAGAAGAACAAGTGGCACTCCGGCCGCGAGATCACCCAGGCCGACTACCGCTACGCCCTCTCCCGCCAGTACGACATCTGCCTGAAGCGCGGCCCGGACGACAAGATCTACGAGGAGAGCTTCGCCGCCTCCATCAACCCGAACCTCCCCCGCGTCAAGGGCTACGTCTTCAACAAGGACGGCTCCATCACGGTGTACGCCGACGTCAACTACCCGATGGACCAGGCCTCCCTCGTGCAGCTCGTCTGCCCGACCCTCATGATCCAGGCCTCCAACTACGGCACCTTCGTGCCCTGGGAGATCCACGAGGCCCTGAAGTTCATGGTCTCCGAGGGCTCGGCCTCCAAGACCGTCTACGTCTTCAACTCCAACGGCGACTTCGCCGAGGTCGACCTCGTCGGCCAGAAGTGCGTCGAGGACGTCAAGGCCAAGCTCCTCGAGCTCGTCGACCGCAAGTGGCTGCCGCCCCAGCTCGAGGGCTTCGTGACCGCGGACCAGGCCGTCAAGGGCTACAAGGACGCGATCGCCTTCATCGAGAAGCACGGCCACGCCTACATCTCCAACGGCGGCTTCATCCTCGACAAGTGGGACGCGGCCAACAACACCGCCATCCTCACCGCCAACCGCGATCCGATGTACCCCTTCGAGAAGGGCTACTTCACGAAGCTCCTCGCCACCTCCTTCGCCCGCATCGACAACATCAAGGTCCCGACCTACGCGAAGGGCAAGGACATGACGGTGTCCGCGACCGTGAGCGAGGTCGCCTATCCGTCCAACAAGGCCAAGGCCGCCGCCAAGGCCAACGTGAAGATCTCCCTCATCGGCGCGACGCCGACCTCCTACGCCGCCAAGGCCGCCAAGGCCGGCAGCTTCGAGGCCGTCATCCCCGCCAAGGACCTGGACGCCCTCCAGCCCGGCTCCTACACCATCGTCGTCGAGGCCTCCCTGACCGACCAGGCCGGCGCCGTCGACAACTCGAGCGTCACCATCTTCTGATCCGCGCTAGGTGATCCCCTCCCCCTCGGGGGAGGGGATGGCCCTCCCCCCCGCGCGGGGGGAGGGCCTCCCATCCTGCCCGCCTAGGACAAGCCCATGTACCGTAAATTCGTTTTAAAGCGGATCCTCTATGGAATCCTGATGTATGTCATCATGGTCCTGGTCTATTCGGCGCTCTTCAACAGCGTCGCGGACCGCACCCTGCGCTCCTCCATCGACGAGCAGCTCGCGCAGGAGATGACGACGAAGAGGAACCTCACCGCCGACCAGCGCCACGTGCTCCTCGAGCAGCGGCGGGCCGAGAAGCTCGAGCAATACCACCTGAACGATCCCCTCGTCAGCCGAATCTTCTTCCGGGCCCTCAGGACCCTCGCCTTCGACTACGGCAACTCGAGTTCCATCAAGGCCGCGAACGGCGACCGCGAGGTCATCAAGATCATCCTCGAGGCCCTGCCGCGCACGGTCCTCCTCTTCACGACCGAAGTCGTGCTCGTGACCGCCCTCGGCGTCGCGATGGGCCTCTACGCGGCCCGCAAGCCGAACGGGGCGCTCGACCGAACCACATCGATGATCACCATGATCACCAACGGACTTCCGAGCTGGTGGCTCGGCATGCTGATGATCATGACATTCGCGTACGCGATACCCATATTCCCCCAGGGCGGCCTCCATTCGAACCCGGCGCCCGAAGGCTTCGCGAGCCTCGTCGACCTCCTGTGGCACATGTCCCTGCCCCTCATCACCCTCGTGGTCTTCGGCGTCTGGGGCACGGCCTACCTCGCGCGCAACATCGTCCTCTCCAACCTCCAGGAGGACTACGTCATGGCCGCGAGGGCCCGCGGCATACCCGAGCGGAAGGTCCTCTTCGGCCACACCCTCCGCACCGCGATGCCCGCCATCATGACCCTCGCGATCCTCGGCCTCTTCAGCTCGATCGCCGGCAACATCATCGTCGAGGGCATCTTCGGCTGGCCCGGCATCGGCAACCTCTACTTCGTCGCGGTCCAGGTGAACGACGTGCCCATCCTCATGGGGACCCTCGCCATCGAGACCTTGGTGAACATGGTCGGCTTCGTCCTGCTCGACATCATCTACGGTCTGCTCGACCCCCGCATCAAGGTAGGAGGCAAGGCATGAACCTCAGGGACTCCCTCGAAAGCCTGCGCGACTTCTGGAAGGAGTTCGTGAAGGTGAAGCAGGGCCTCGTCGGGCTCGGCCTCCTCGTCGTCTTCGTGCTCCTCGGCATCTTCGGCACCCTCGCGGTGCCCTTCCCCGGCGCGATCGACCACTGGCGCGACATCGCCTTCTGGCAGGACAATCCCCAGGCCGCCCCGCCCGTGTGGACCAACCTCTTCGCACGCAAGAAAGGCGTCGTTTCCGCGGTGCTCCAAGGCAAGGGTATCGAGGGGACCTCGCAGGGCTTCCGGACCAAGACGATCACCTTCGACTACCACTACGGCTACGACCGGCCGCCCCGCGACCTCATCGTGGGCTTCCAGGCCAAGGGCGCCCTCGTCGTCGACATGAGCCTCGTCCGGCCGGACGGGCTCGAGGCCCTCTGCTTCTCCCAGCAGCTCTCCTTCGGCTCGGGCGACAAGCGCCGCGTGGCGCTCGCGCGCAACAGCTCGGGCGCGGTCGTCGAGTTCGTGCGCGGGCAGGACGAGTACCTCGCGGCCAACCTCAATCCCGACCTCATCAGCCCCATGGCGATCCTCTTCTCGAAGATCGACGAGAACCTCGTGGACTCGCCCGTCCCCCTCAAGGGCGACTACAAGCTGAAGGTGACCGCGACCCTCCCGACGCCCGAGTCCTGGATCGGCGAGGAGTCGCTCATCGTCTCGGGCCACGTCTCGGGGGCCCTCGGCACGGACATCTCCAAGCGCGACATCTACACGGGCGTCGTCGTCGGGATCCGCTGGGCCCTCATCATCGGCATACTCACCTCGGTGATCACGGTCCTCGTCGGCGTGGTCTTCGGCGTCACGGCGGCGTACTTCGGGGGCATCGTCGACTGGTGCCTCTCCCGGCTCTACGAGCTCATCTACCTCATGCCGGTCCTGCCCTTCCTGATCGTCATCGCCGCGATCTTCAAGCCCTCGATCTGGACCCTCATCATCATCATCTGCCTCTTCTTCTGGTCGGGCGTCTACAAGCCCGTCTACTCGATGGCCCTCCAGATCAAGGAGGAGACCTACGTCGAGGCCTCGCGCGCCCTCGGCTCGGGCAAGTGGCGGATCATCTTCAAGCACATCGTGCCGATCCTCCTGCCCTACAGCTTCGCCGTCATGGCCCTGTCCATCCCCGGCATCATCGTCTACGAGGCGAGCGTCTCCATCCTCGGCCTCGGCGACGCGACGAAGGTGACCTGGGGCCAGATCCTCAACGACGCCCTGGGACAGGGCGCGGTGATCAACCAGCTCTGGTGGTGGGTCGTCCCGCCGGGGCTCATGATCGCCCTCATGGGCATGTCCTTCGCGTTCCTCGGGACCGCGCTCGACAAGATCCTCCATCCCAAGCTGAAGACCAGGTGATGCGATGAGCGAAACCACCAAGAAAGCCGAGTCGGCGCCCGTCCTGCGGGTGCGCGACCTCAAGCTCCACTACTTCACGTCGAAGGGCGTCGTGCGCGCGCTGGACGGCGTGAGCTTCGACCTCAAGGCCGGCGAGACGATGGGCCTGGTCGGCGAGTCCGGCTGCGGCAAGACCACGACGGGCGTGGCCCTCCTCAACATGCCCTCACCCCCCGGCAAGATAGTCGAGGGCTCGATCGTCGTCGACGGGACCGAGATCGTGGGCCTCGGCGACCGCGACCTCAGGCGGAAGGTGCGCTGGTCGAAGATCTCCATGGTCTTCCAGGGCGCCATGAACTGCCTCACCCCGGTGTACACCATCCGCGCCCTCATGCTCGAGACCTACAAGGAGCACGCCGACGACGAGAAGGTCGATCCCGAGAAGGTCGAGCAGCTCATGCGGAAGTACGTGCGCCTCGTGGGCCTGCCGGAGCACGTGCTCGGCCGCTACCCCCACGAGCTCTCGGGCGGGATGAAGCAGCGCGTCGTCATCGCGATGGCGCTCTTCCTCGAGCCGAAGGTCATCATCATGGACGAGCCCACCACGGCGCTCGACGTGATCGTGCAGGCGCAGATCCTGAACCTCATCAAGCAGCTCAAGAAGGACCTCGGCCTATCGTACATCTTCATCACCCACGACCTGGCCACCGAGGCCGAGGTCGCGGACAAGATCATGGTCATGTACGCGGGCAGGATGGCGGAGCTCGGGCCGAACGAGGCCATCTTCGGCGGCAGGCCGGCGCACCCCTACACCCAGAAGCTCCTCGCCTCGACCCCGCTGCTCAAGCGGAAGGTCAGCGACCTCGCCTTCATCCCGGGATCGCCCCCGGACCTGCTCAGCCCGCCGCCGGGCTGCCGCTTCGCGCCCCGCTGCTCCCTCGCCAAGCCGCGCTGCCTGGCCGCGGAGCCGCCGATTCACGAGCTCGAGCCGGGCCACCTCGTGGCCTGCTGGAAAGCCATGGAGGACCCCGACTATGTCCGCGCTTGAGTCCAAGGACGTCATCCTCGAGCTGCGCGACCTGCGCAAGCAATTCCTCGTCCACCACGGGAAGACCAAGGTGAACGCCGTCGACGGCGTGAGCTTCCAGCTCCGCCGCGGCGAGATCCTCGGCCTCGTCGGCGAGTCCGGCTGCGGCAAGACCACGACCGGCAAGCTCATCATGCGCCTCATCGAGCCCAGCTCGGGCTCCATCCTCGTCGACGGCGAGGAGACGCGCGCGGAGACCCGCGAGGAGGACATCGCCTACCGCCGCCGCGTGCAGATGATCTTCCAGGACCCCTACGCCTCGATGAACCCCCACTTCAAGGTCAAGGACGTCCTCGAGGAGCCGTTGCTCATCCACAAGATAGGCGAAACCAGGTCGGAGCGCTTGCAGATGGTCGCCGAGGTCATGAAGATGGTGAAGATGACCCCGGTCGAGGATTACATGGAGCGGCACCCGCACATGCTCTCCGGCGGCCAGCGGCAGCGCATCGCCACCGCCCGCACCCTCGTGCTTCGGCCCCAGATCATCGTCGCGGACGAGCCGGTGTCCATGATCGACCTCTCCACGAGGGCGGAGATCCTCCACCTCATGAAGACGATCCAGCAGGACATGGAGCTCTCCTTCGTGTACATCACGCACGACATCTCGACCGCCCGCTACTTCACCGACCGCATCGCGGTCATGTACCTCGGCCGCATCGTCGAGATCGGGAGCCAGGACGACCTCATCGACAATCCCCGCCACCCCTACACGAAGGCCCTCATCGAGGCCGTGTGCGAGCCGGTGTCGGGGCGGGTGGGCGTCATGCGCGAGCTCAACGTGAAGGGAGAGATCCCCTCCGCGGCCGACGTGCCGAAGGGCTGCCGCTTCCACCCGCGCTGCATGTTCGCGACGCCCGAGTGCGGCTCCGAGGCCGAGCCCGGGCTCGAGCAGGCCGCGGGCTCCGAGGCCGGCCACCTCGTCGCGTGCAGGCGGTACAAGGAGCTGTAACTAGTTCGCATAACGCGTCAACCAAGGGTCGCCCGCGGGGGCGGCCCTTTTTCATTTCTCGAGAGGACGCTCGGGATCCCGCGACTTCGGACAGAGCCTTTCACGGGTGATCGTTCGTGGGATGAAGGAGGCACCAAGAGAATGGAACCGCAGAGGCGCAGAGACACAGAGCGAAGAGAGGGAAAAGCAGCGATCCAGGGAGGTATTTCGTTTCCATGACTTTGCGTCTTCACCCTAGCCGCATCATCCCCGGAATCCCCCCCCTCTCGTCCCCTCTGCGCCTCCGCGTCCCTGCGGCGCGATCCTTCTTGATCGCTACTTCACCAGCGGCACGGTGACGGTGCCGTCGAGGAGGACGGCGATCCGCGCGTCCGGTCCTTTCTCGGCGATGGCGTCGCGCAACGCGTCGGGAATCGAGGGCTCCTTGCGGATGAAGGCCTTGCGCAGGGTGGCCTCGTCGAGCTCGCTCACCGCGCGGATGGAGGCGCGGGAGGCGACCGAGGCGATCTTCGCGGCCTTGTGGTAGCCGAGCCGATAGCCTTGCCCGATCCGCTCGAGGGCCTGGGCCGGATCCGACGAGGAGCCGAGGAGCTCGAGGAAGGCTTGGTCGCCCACTCCGTCGCGGCAGGAGGAAACCATGATGAGGATGCCCCCCTCCGCGAGGGCGAGGGCCCCGTTGTCTATGGCCTTCTGTGACTGGTAGAGGTCGATGTCCATCGGGAAGCGCGCGACGGATAGGACGATGTCGGCCTTCTCGGGCATGCGCACCGCGAAGATGCCGTTCGCGAGTTCGACGGCCGCCGCGAAGGACTGCCGGATGCCGCCAGCGCGGCAGGCGACGAGGCGCTGGTGCTTGTCGAGGACGGTCATGATCGAGAAGACGGGCTTCTCGATGAGGCGGAGCGCGTCCTCCATGTCCTGGCTCACGGGGTTGTCGTCCAGGGCGAGAGAGACGGCGCGGGGCGAGAGGGCGAGCTTGTGGTTGGCCTCGATGGTCGCGTAGCCCGCGATGCCGGGGAGGAAGGCCTTGCGCCCGCCGGTGTAGCCCGCGAAGTAGTGCGGCTCGACGGAGCCCGTCACGAGGATGCGGTCGGCCTCGAAGGCCGCCTTGTTGAGCAGTATCGGCGTGCCGTTGCGCGTCGCGCCGAGCGACACGAGGCTCGCGTCGTCGCGCGCCGCGTGGGCCGAGACGCGGGGCCGGAGCCTCCCGTAGTGCGGGCCGAGGATCTGCCGGTACTCCTCCTCGGTGGGGGCCCGGTGCGCGCCCGTGGCCACGATGAAGGAGACGCCGGGGCGGTCAAGGGAATCGCCTATCGCGTCGAGGACGGTCCGGGTCGGGGTGGGCCTCGTCGCGTCGTTCACGATGACGAGGACCTTGCCCCCGGCCCCGAGGAAATCGGAGAGGGGCTCCGCGCCGAGGGGCCGTTCGACCGCCTCGCGCACGAGGCCCGCGGGATCGGCCGCGGCCTCGACGTCGTTCGGCTCGACGACGAGGCTGCCCTCGGGCAACTCGACCGGGACCGAGTCCCTCAGGTACGGTATCTCGACGCGCATGGCCGCTCCTTGTCAAGCGTGAAAAGACAAAAGAGGAACCGCAGAGACGCAGAGGCGCGGAGCAATTGGGAAAAACGACACGGAGAGGAGGCGATCGCGCGCCAAACCGCGCTTCTTCGCTCTATCCTCCCCTGTTCCCCTCTGCGTCTCCGCGCCTCTGCGGTTCAAATCCTGTCCGAGTCTACCGGACCTGCTTCACGGCCCAGTCCATCGCATCCTTGAGCATGGAGAGCGGCGGCGTCTTGATGTGGCCCATCTTCATGAGGTCGTCGGTGAGCTTGCGCGAGGCCTCGATGCCGGCCTTGGCCTCGTCGTAGGCCTCCTGCCAGGTCATCTTCACGCGGGCGACGCCCTCCTCGACGGCCTTGACCGCGACGTCGGCGGCCTGGATGCAGAAGACCTCGGACTCGTCCATCTTCGCGGTGATGTTCTCGGGGTCGATGCCGCGCTTGGCCGCGAAGTCCGCGATCGAGTGCGCGCAACGTATCGCCATGCCGTCGGTCACCTTGCGGGCCCGCACGAGGAGTGCGCCCTTGAGGAGGCCGGGGAAGCAGACCGAGTTGTTGACCTGGTTCGGGAAATCGCCGCGGCCCGTGGCCACGATGAAGGCGCCAGCCTCCTTGGCGGCGTGGGGATAGATCTCGGGCACCGGGTTCGCGCAGGCGAAGACGATGGACTTCGGGGCCATCCCCTTGATCCACTCCTTCTTGACCGTGTCGGGGCCGGGGGTGGAGAGGGCTATGAGGACGTCGGCGCCCTTCAGGGCCTCGGCCTCGCTCGCGAAGGCCTGGGGGTTCGTGGCCTGGCAGATCTCCCACTTGCGGTAGTAGGCCTTGTCCGCCTCGATGTCCTTGCGGCCCTTGTGCAGGGAGCCCTTGGAGTCGAAGACGCACATCTTCGCCGGATCGCCGCCGTCGGCCAGGATGAGCCTCGCGATGGTGGTGTTGGAGGCGCCCGCGCCGAGGAGGACGATCCTGGCATCGCCTAACTTCTTGCCGGCGAGCTTCAAGGCGTTGAGGAGGCCGGCGAGGGTGACGCAGGCCGTGCCCTGGGCGTCGTCGTGCCAGACGGGGATGTCGCAGGCCTCGCGGAGGTCGTCGAGGACCTTGAAGCAGTTGGGCTGCGAGATGTCCTCGAGGTTGACCGCGCCGAAGGAGGGCTGGAGCATCTTCACGAAGTCGATGATCTTCTGGGGGTCGTGCTTGCCGTCGCTTCCGCGCGAGTCCACGCAGATGGCCGTCGCGTCGACGCCGCCCAGGTACTTCATGAGGAAGGCCTTGCCCTCCATGACGCCGAGGCCGCCGGGGGGCGTGCAGTCGCCGTCGCCGAGGACGCGGGTCGAGTCGGAGACCACGGCCACGAGGTTGCCGCGGTTGGAGAGGCCGAAGGAGCGGTCGTTGTCGTCGCGGATCGTCGTCGAGATCGCGGACACGCCCGGCGTATACCAGACGTTGAACCAGTTGAAGCCCCAGAGGCCGCACATCGGCACGGTCTGCATCTTGCCCCCGAAGAACTCGTGGGCTGAGACCGAGAGGCGCTTCAGGAAGAGGGTCTGGGCCTTGGCGCGCTGGTCGGGCGTGAGGTCGGCGGGGAAGGCCTTGGAGAGGTCCTTCAGGCTGATGTCGAGTTCCATGTCGGTTCCTTTCAGGGCCTGCGCGTCGGTTCGCGCAGGTTCCGCTCGTATGCCCTCTCCATGGCCTCGATGAGAGGCAGCCGCTTCCCGGCGAGGAAGCGGACCATGGCCCCGCCGCCGGTGCAGACGTAGCCGTAGTCGGAGAGGTCGGTGAATTTGGTCGCCGCACTGATTGTATCCCCTCCGCCGACGACCGTATAGCCGGGGGCCTTGGAGATGGCGAGCCATATCTCGCGGGTGCCGTAGGCCCATTTCTCGTCCTCGTACATGCCCGCGGGGCCGTTGACGAAGATGGAGCCCGCCTCGGCGATGCTCTTCTTGAAGAGGGCGACGGTCTTGGCGCCGACGTCGGGGAAGGGGCTGTCGACGGCGACGGCCCTGCCCGGCTCGGGCACGTCGAGCTCGGCCCGCTTCCCGCCTTCCTCGTAGGCGAGGTCGATTGGCAGGACGTACTTCGCGCCCCAGGCGTCGAGGAGGGCCTTCGCCTGCGGCACGAACTCCTCGAGGCCCTTGTCCTTGAGGAACTTGCGCGTCGACTGGCCGAGCTCGACCCCCCGCGCGAGGTGCATGACGAGGCCGGTCACACCGGCCGTCAGGATGCGGTCCGCGGTGCCCTCCTCGAGGACCTTGCGCATCATGTCGAAGGCGTCGGAGATCTTCGCGCCGCCGAGGACATAGACGCAGGGCCGCTTCGGATTGTCGAGGACGGTCTTGAGGGCTGTGTACTCCTCCATGAGCTGGATCCCGCCCGCCGTGGGCAGGAGCTCCTGGAAGGCCACCATCGAGGGCGAATTGCGGTGCGCCGCCGCGAAGGCGTCGTTCACGTAGAGGTCCGCGATCGGCGCGAGGCTCCGCACGAGCCAGGTGTCGAGCATCTCCGTCGCCTTGAGCTTGACCGCCGACTCGAAGGTCGAGATCTCCTCGCAGAGGTAGCGGAGGTTGCCCAGGATCACGGCCTCGCCGGGGGCGAGGGCCCTGACCGCGGCGACGGCCGCGGGGCCGCAGACGTCGTCGACGTAGCCGACCTTGCGTCCGCTGAGTTCCGAGAGCTTCTCGGCGTGCTCGGCGAGGGGTATGAGGTTCTGGTAATCGAGGGTGTCGCCCTGGTGCGCGATGAGCGCCACCTTGGCGCCCCGCTCCAGGAGCCAGTTCAGCGTGGGCACCGTCTTCTCGATGCGATTGGTGTTGACGATGCGCTTCGTTTTCGGGTCGATGGGCGAGTTGATGTCCGGGCGGAAGACCACGGTCTTCCCCCGGACCTCGAACTCGGACATCGGCCGGATCTTCAGCCGAGGTCCTTCCATCTTCCTATCCCCAGGTATTTGTTGGTCGCGTCGGTCGCCTCGATCCGGTCGCGCTGCATCTCCATGCAGGCCCGGATCCCGTCCATCGTCTCGGGGATCGTCACCGACTCCTGAGGGATGTTGATCGCGAACATGATGTCCTTGTCGCTCTTCACGATCGAGTCGGTCCAGAGCGCGATCTCATACATGTCGCCGCGGGGGTTGCCGAGGTCGCGCGCGTAGCGGAAGAGACTCGCGTTCCCCTGGAAGCCCTCCTCGATCGAGACGAGCCTGATGCGCGGGTGCTTGGCGAAGGCCGCGATCGCCTGGTCGACGGAGAGATCCTTCTTCGGCGTCAGGACGATGGTGATGATATGGCCGTGGGTGACCGGCGTGTGCACGAGGATGCCGGTCGCCTCGACATGGGGCATGATAGTCATGAGGTCGAGGGCCTGGTGGCTCGGCGCGTGGTCGATCTGCAGGGCGTTCGTCAAGCCGCGGTGGTAGTCGCCCGGGTCCGCGACACGGCGGATGATGGTGATGGCGACCTTCTCGGCGCCGACCGCGCGGTCGAGGCAGTCGACGGCGCGGATGAGGCCCGTCGTGTTGCAGCTCGTGAGTTTGAGGAACTGCTTCCCGAGGCCCTTCTCGTAGTTCGCGTAGCCGTGGAAGAAGACGTCGGCGACGGAGTTCTTCTCGCCGCCCTGGAAGATGGCCTTCTTGCCGAGGCGCTGGTAGAGCTCCTTGTTCTTCGCCCCGACGCCCGCGTTGGTCGCGTCGAGCATGACGTCCACCTTCTTCACGAGGTCCTCGAGACTGCCCGAGACGGGAATATGGGACTTCTCGAGCTCGGCCATCTTGTCGCCGGAGGCCGCGTAGAACGCGTAGGGCATGCCTTTTTCGCGCAACGCGCGCACGGAGAGGGTCGGCGCGACGTCCGCGACGCCCACGAGCTCCATGTCCCCCTGCAGCGCGACGCCATCGGCGAGGCGCTGCCCTATCACGCCGTAGCCGGCGACTCCAACCTTCACCTTCGACATATCGCCACCCTCCTCACTTCATTCGCAAGATTGGCCGCAGAGGCGCGGAGACGCAGAGATGCCAAGGAGAGGCTCGCGAAGGGGGCGAAAGGAAACGAGCGGCGCCAAGAAGCCATCGTCGCCGCAAATTTCTTTCCTCATCTCCATCCCCCTCATCACCTCTCGTGTTCTCTCCGCGTCTCTGCGCCTCTACGGTTCCATTCCCTATCCCTCAGATGCCGGATTTGTCGCGGATGTACTTCCGGGCCTTGATCGCGTACTCGAGGGGGTTCGCGAGGGCGGGATCCTGCTCGGCCTCGACGACCCACCAGCCCTCGTAGCCGATCCGCTTGAGCTCGGCGAACACGGGCTCGAAGTCCACGCTTCCGTCGCCGGGGACCGTGAAGGCGCCGGCCTTGACGGCCGCGAGGAAGCTCATCTTGTCCTTGCGGACCTTGTCGACGACGTTCTTGCGGACGTCCTTGAGGTGCACGTGCTTGACGCGCTTGCCCCACTTCTTCAGCACGGCGACGTAGTCCTCGCCGGAGAAGACGAGGTGGCCGGTGTCGTAGAGGAGGTCGAGCTTGCCGGTCTGCGTGCCTTCCATGAGGCGGTCGATCTCGGCGGCGGTCTGCACCCCGGTGCCCATGTGGTGGTGGTAGGTGAGGGACATGCCCTTCTCCGCGGCCCGCTCGCCGAGGCGGCAGAGACCCTCGCAGAGCCGCTTCCACTCCTCGTCGGTGAAGCTGGGCTTCGCGTCGAAGACGGGGGTGGCCTGCTGGCCCTGGATGGAGTGGCCCTGCTCGGCCGCGCCGATGACGCGGGCGCCGACGGCGTGGAGGAAGTCGCGGTGCTTGATGAACTCCTTCTCGACCTCGGCGTAGGGCTTGGTCGTGAGGAAGGAGGAGAACCAGGCGTTGCAGATGGTGAGGCCCCGCAGCTTGAGGGCCTTGTTGAGGACCTCGGGGTCCTTCGGGTACTTGTTGCCGACCTCGCTGCCCTCGAAGCCGGCGAGGGCCATCTCGCTGACGCACTGCTCGAAGGGGATGTGCCCGCCGAGCTCGGGGAGATCGTCGTTGGTCCAGCCGATGGGCGCTATCGCCAGCCTTACCTTCTTGTCGCTCATGCTCCGCTCCTTATTTCGCGCAACGTTCCGGCCGAGGCGGCCGGCTCAGAATTTCCTCGACTTGGCGACGTTCTCCCTCACCTCGCGGGCGGCCTCGGCCACCGCGGGGTTGGAGGAGACCTCGGCGGTGCCGACGCGCCACCAGGACCCGTAGCCCTTCGTCATCGACTTCGGGGTCACCTTGGCGTCGATGACGCAGGGCCCCTCCTCCTTGAGCGCCTTGCGGACGGCGCGGCGGAACTCGTCGACCGTCCGCGCCCGGAAGCCCTTGGCTCCCCAGCTCTCGGCGTTCTTCGCGAAGTCCACTGACACCGGCTCCCCCGCGAGGAGGCCGGTGCCGGGGTCGCGGCGCTTCCACTCGTTGCCGAAGTGCGCGATGCCCTGGCTCGACTGGAGGTTGTCGATGCACTGGAAGCCCGAGTTGTCGAGCACGACGACGATGATCTTCACGCCCTCCTGCACGGCGGTGAGGAGCTCGGTGTGGAGCATCGTGTAGGCGCCGTCGCCCACGATGGCCACGACCTCGCGGCCGGGCTCGGCGAGCTTGGCGCCGAAGGCGCCGGCGAGCTCGTAGCCCATGCAGGAGAAGCCGTACTCCATGTGGTAGGAGCCGGGCGCGCGCGTGCGCCACACGCGCTGCATGTCGCTCGGGATGGAGCCCGAGCCCGAGACGGCGACCGCGTCCTTGGGCAGGAGGAGGTCGTTGAGCTCGCCGAGGGCGCGGGCCTGCGAGAGGCCGGCCTCGTCCCCCTCGGCGTAGAGCCTGTCGACCTCGACCTTCCAGAGGGCGCGCTCGCGCTCGACGGCCTGGCCCCAGGAGGAGCGGTAGCCGGTCTTGGCCAGGGACTTCGCGATCGCCGCGAGGGCGAGCCGCGCGTCCGCGACCATGGGCTCGGAATTCATCTTGTAGGCGTCGAAGGGCGCGACGTTGATGCCGAGGAACCTGCACTCGGGGTTCTGGAAGAGCCACTTCGAGCAGGTCGTGAAGTCGCCGAGCCTCGTGCCGAGGGCGATCACGAGGTCCGCCTCCTTGGCGAGTCGGTTGGCGGCCTGGCTGCCGGTGAGGCCGATGCCCGAGAGGTTCCAGGGGTTGTCCCAGGGCAGGAGGCCCTTGCCCGCCTGGGTCTCGCCGAAGGGCACGGCGAATTTCTCGCAGAAGGACTTGAGCTCCCTGGCCGCGCCGGAGTAGCGCGCGCCGCCGCCGCAGATGACGAGGGGCTTCTTCGCGGCCGCGATCATGGCCGCGGCGCGCTCGACGGCGGCCTCGGAGGGAGAGCGGCGCTCGACGTGGTGCACGCGCCTCGCGAGGAACTCCTCGGGGTAGTCGTAGGCCTCGCCCTGCACGTCCTGGGGCAGGGCGATCGTGACCGCGCCCGTGTCCGCGGGGTCCGTGAGGACGCGCATCGCGTTGATCATCGCCGTCATGAGCTGCTCGGGACGCGATACGCGATCCCAGTAGCGGCTCACGGGCTTGAAGGCGTCGTTCGCCGTGATGTTGAAGTCGTGGGGCTGCTCGACCTGCTGGAGCACGGGGTCGGGCTGGCGGCAGGCGAAGGAGTCGCCGGGCAGGAGCAACAGGGGGATCCGGTTCACCGTGGCCGTCCCGGCGGCGGTGACCATGTTGAGGGCGCCGGGCCCGATGGAGCTCGTCACCGCCATGATCCTGAGCCGGTCGGACTGCTTGGCGAAGCCGATGGCCGCGTGCGCCGCGCCCTGCTCGTTCTTGCCCTGGTAGAAGCGGAGCGAGTGCCCGCCCGCGGCCAGGGCCTCGCCGAGCCCGACCACGCAGCCGTGGCCGAAGATGCCGAGCACGCCGTGGACGAATTTGGTCTCCACGCCGTCGCGCTCGACGTACTGGTTGTCGAGGAAGCGGACCAGGGCCTGGGCCGCGGTCATGCGTACTGTCTTCATCTCCTCGCTCCTTTGGCCCCGCGCTCGGAGGGGATGGCCCAGATCTCGGCCCCCTCCTCCTGCACCCAGCGGTGCTCGTCCACGAAACAGGGGCTGCGGTAGCGGTCGCCGTCGAGGTGCCGGATCACCCAGAGGTACCACATCGCGTAGCCGGGCGCGGTCACCTGCGGGTGCACCTGGCCCTCGCGGATGAGGACCGTGTCCCCGTCGCGCAGGAGGTGGGCCTCGTCGCCGATCCTCGTCAGGCCGAAGCCGGCCTCGGGGACGAACTTGTAGAAGTAGATCTCGGGCTGGGGATGGTGGTGGGGCGGGTAGCTCGACCACTTGCCCGGCGCGTCGACGACCTCGCCGAGCACGAGGTTCGACTCGGGCGCGTCGCCGTCGTCGAAAGAGGTGCGCACGATCCGCGTGCTGGTTTCGCGCATCGTGCCCTTGCCGCGCTCCTCGCTGCGCCCCTCGCCGGGCCGCACGAGCCGGGCCGGGAAGCGGCGCGGGTTCGAGGTGCGCGTCACCGCGAGGACGGCGCCCGAGGCCCCGGCCTCGACCCTCCCCTCCTCGCCCTCGCAGAGGGAGAGCACGGTCGGCTCCTCGTCGAGGAGGCTCGACCGCGAGCCGCGGAACGAGCCTCCCTTCCACGAGAAGCCGGTCTCGCCCGACATGAGGAGCAGGGCCTTCTCGTCGGCCGCGCCCGTCGACCAAGCCTCGCCGGGGCCGAGGGTCAGGACGCCGAAGTCCATGAGCATGTCGGCGTTCGGCCCCCGGCGCTCCACGATCGGGGCGTAGCCTCGCGGGAAGCGCCCCTCATGACGTATGAGCATGATTCTCTCCGCGCGTCACGCGATCTCGGAGAGCTTCACGGGTCGCCGCTCCGCGAGGGACTTCTTCGCGGCGAGCGCGACGTAGAGGTCCTGCAGGCCGTCCTCGCCCGTGACGGGCACGCTCTTGCCCTCGGCGACCGCCGCGACGAACTCGCGCATCTCGGCGATGAAGGCCTCCTTGTAGCGCTCGAGGAAGAAATACAGGGGCTTGTCGGCGACGACGGCCTCCTCGGTGGAGAGCTTCACGGTGCTCGGCGCGTCGTTCTCGGCCTGGGCGGCGCCCTTGGAGCCGAAGACCTCGACCCGCTGGTCGTAGCCGTAGACCGCCTTGCGGCTGTTGTCGATGACGCCGATGGCCCCGTTCGCGAAGCGCAAGGTCACGATGGCGGTGTCCACGTCCCCGGCCTTGCCGATGCCCTCGTCGACGAGGACGGCGCCCTGGGCGAAGACCTCGACGACGTCGGAGCCGGCCTGGAAGCGGGCCATGTCGAAGTCGTGGATCATCATGTCGAGGAAGATGCCGCCGGAGACGGCCACGTAGGAGACGGGCGGCGGCGCCGGGTCGCGGGAGGTGATCTTCACGATCTGGGGCGAGCCGACCGAGCCGTTCGCGACGAGCTCGCGGACGCGGCGGAAGTTGTGGTCGAAGCGGCGGTTGAAGCCGACCTGGAGCTTGACGTTCGCCTTCTTGACGGCGTCCAGCGCGGCCTTGACCTTCTCGATCGTCGTGTCGACGGGCTTCTCGCAGAAGACGTGCTTGCCGGCCTTGGCGGCCTCGATGACGAAGGTCGCGTGGGTGTCGGTGGAGGAGCAGATGACGATGGCCTGGATCTCCTTGTCCGCGAAGAGGACGGCCGGATCCTTGGTCACGGTCTGGACGCCGAGGCCCTTGGCCCAGGCCTCGATCTGGGGCGTCAGGTTGACGTCGGCGATGGCCTTGAGCTTGGCCTGGGGGATGAAGTACGCGATGTTCTCGGCATGGATCTTGCCGATGCGACCGGCGCCGATGACGCCGATGACGAGCTGGTTGGACATGTGCTGACCTCCTCGAATACCTGATTACGAAAACGTTTCATGCCTTCCTGAAAACGATTTCAGAACGGCTTAATCCTATCCCCAATGCCGTTTCTTGTAAAGTGCAATTTCTATCGAAACTACTAAATCTTTCTCATCGGTAGAGGACCGGCCGAGGGGCGAGGTGGACGCGCCGGGGCAGGCCGTCGGAAAGCGACTCGGTGGCCGCGGCCGAGATCGCCAAGGCGACATAGCCGTCCCAGGCCGAGCCACCAGCGAAAGGCAGGCCCGAGCGCAGTGATTCGACCCAGGCGCCGAGCTCGGCGAGGTAGGCTTCCTGGAAGGGCGCGGTCCAGTCGCTGGTCACGGGAGCGCCCCTGAAGGACGCCGCGCGGAGGAGGAGCCTGTCGGGCTGGGCGGTCAATGCCGTGCCGCGCCGGCCCACGAGCTCGGCCGAGACCTCGTAGCCGTAATCCGCGCTCATGAAGAGCTCGGCCGAGGCGAGGCGGCCGTCCTCCGTCCGCATCATGAGGAGGATGAGGTCGATGCTTTCCGGCGAGAGCTCCTCGCGCGAGCGGAGGCCCTGCGCGGCCACCTCGGCGATCTCGGCGCCGAGGAGCCAGCGCGCGGAGTCGATGTCGTGGCCCGCGGAGTTGGCGAGGATGAAGGCCCCCGAGGAGTCGTAGGCGACCTTGGCGTTGCGGTGCACGCCCTTCCAGAGGAGAGGCTTGCCGATGGCGCCCGAGTCCGCCGCGGCCTTGACCGCGAGATGGGCGGGATCGAAGCGCCGCTGGAAGCCGACCGAGACGAGGCGCCGTCCGGCCTTCGCCTCGGCGTTGACGACGCCCAACGCGTCCTCGGGCCGCGTCGCCAGGGGCTTTTCGCAGAGGAGGGGCTTGCCCGCGGCGATGCACTCGAGGGCGAGACGGGCGTGCGTGGCGTCGGGCGAGGCGACGAGGACGGCGTCCACCTCGGGCGAGCGGATGAGCTCCTCTGGCGAGCCGGGGAGGAGGGGGTCGCCGCCCGCGGCCCGCGCCTCCGCGGCGAGGGCCGCCGCGCGGGCGCGGTCGGGGTCGTACAAGGCGGCGAGCTCGCAGGCGGCGACGTTGCGGAAGGCGTTGCGCGCGTGCTGCGAGCCCATGATACCCGCGCCGACGACGCCGAGCCTTATCCTGGAGACTCCCATGTCACACCTCCCGTGGCGCGCGGCGCCGGGCCTAGGCCGGCCAGGCCTCGCGCAGCAGGGCGAGCGATTTCCGGACGCCCGCGAGTCCGTCCATCGACTGGTCCTCCATCTCGAGGCTGAGCGCGCCGTCGTAGCCGCCCATGCGGAGGACCGAGACGAATTCCTTCCACCAGACGGCGTCGTGGCCGTAGCCGAGGGCGACGTAGTTCCAGGTCCGCGACTCGTAACGCTCGGCCGGCCTCGTGTCGAGGACGCCGTCTACCTCGACCTTGCCCCGCTCGAGCCGGGCGTCCTTCGCGTGGACGTGGTACAGGGCCCCGGCCTCCGCGAGCCGGCGCGCGGCGTCGATGGGCTCTCCCCCCATCCAGAAGAGGTGCGAGGGGTCGAGGTTCATGCCGACCTCCGGCCCCACCGACTCGCGGAGCCTCAGCAGGGTCGAGACGTTGTAGACGAGCTGGCAGCCGTGGTTCTCGAGGGCCACGCGCTCGACCCCGTTCGCGGCCGCCATGCGGAGCGCCTCCCGCCACCAGGGGATCGCGACCTCGTTCCACTGCCAGTCGAGGATCTCGAGGTTGCGCGCGGGCCAGCTCGTCGAGATCCAGTTCGGCTCGCGCTCGCCGGGCCCGCCGCCGGGCAGGCCCGACATCATCACGACCTTGCGGACGCCGAGGAGGCGCGCGAGCTCGAAGGTCCGCTCGACGACGAGGCGGTGGGCCCTCCCCTCCTCGTTCGGGGCGAGCTGGTTGCCCGAGCAGTTGAGCGCCTCGATCGCGAGCCCGCGCGAGCGGATCGCGTCCGCATAACGCGTCCTCGCCGCCTCGCTCCCGAGGAGTCCCTCGAGGTCGAGGTGGGGGGCTCCGGACCAGTTGCCGGTGCAGAGCTCGAGGGTCTCGACGCCGAGGCGCGCGGCCTCGTCGAGCATCGCCTCGAAGGGCATCGAGCCGAGGGAATCGGTCACCAGGCAGAGCCGCATGTACGGAGCCTCCTTTGGAACCGCCGCTAGAGCGCGACCGGCGCGCCGCGCTCCAGCGAATCGCGCATCGCGACGGCGAGCCGGGTCGCCTCGCGCGCGTCCTCGAGGGAGCGGCTCCCCGCCCGTCCGGAGCGGACCTCATCGACGAAGGCGGCCGCCTCGAGGAGGAAGGCTCCGCCGAAGCGCGAGAAGAAGTCCTCCTGCCCGCGCGAAGCGCTCGAGCCCCCGCGCTCGCGGAGCACCGGGACCTCGACGAGGCCGCCGCCGCAGGAGAGCGCGCCCTCGGTGCCGGTGACGCGCATCGTGGCCTCGTAGCCGCGGTGCGAGGTCCTCGACACGTGGAAGGTGGCGAGGGCCGTCCCCGCCCCCGCTGGCAGCTCGAACTCGACGGAGGCGGCCGCCGTGTCGACGTCGCCGCAGGAGCCGAGGCCGGGGTACATGACGCGGGTGCCGTGGGCGTCGACGCGCCGGGCCTTGGCGCCCTCGAGCAGCCAGCGCACGAGGTCGACGTCGTGGATGCAGCAGTCGAGGAAGATGCCTCCCGAGGTCGGCGCGAACTTGACGAAGAAGCCGTCCGGGTCGACGGGATCGTGGGATTCCGCGTGCACGCGGAAGACCTTGCCGAGCTCGCCAGCGGAGATCGCGCGCTTGAGCTCCGCGTAGGCGGGGTCGAAGCGGCGCATGAAGCCGATGGTCGCGACCTGGCTGGGATGCCGCCGCGCGACCTCGATGACGCGGTCGCAGGGCTCGACGTCGAGCGAGAGCGGCTTCTCGCAGAAGAGGTGCTTGCCCGCCTCGAGGACCTCGATCGCCTGCTCGGCGTGGAGCGAGGTCGGCGTCACGAGCCAGGCCGCGTCGAGGCCGGGATGGGCGAGGAGGGAGGCGAGGTCGGGATAGGTCGCGACGCCGAGGCTCTCGCCGGCCCAGGCGCGCTCCGCGGCGACGGGGCTCGCAGCCGCGACGAGGGCGACGCCCCGCACCCGCTTCGCCAGGTTCTCCGCATGGCGCTTGCCGAGCCTGCCGAGGCCCACGATGCCGATCGATATTGGACGTTCCACGTTGGGGCTCCTTGCCTGGGGTTTTCTCATGGCCTGTCGCCCCGGGAAGGGAGGGCGCGGCGCGGCGCGCGCCCGCCCTCCCCGCCCGCGGGCGGCGACGCTACTTGATGGACATGCGGAAGTTGAGCAGGTCCTGCGCGTTGGTCTTCACGATCATGGTGGCGCCGGAGTCGATGCGCTTGTCGACCTTCTTGCCGGCCTTGACGTCGAGGGCCTTCTCTATCGCGAGGCGGCCCATGTCGTAGTTGCCCTGGGCCACGGAGCCGTAGAGGTCGCCGGCGAGGATGGACTTGAGCGCGTCCTCGTTGGCGTCGACGCCGATCATCGGGGCCTTCTTGCCGGCCTGCTGCATGGCGCGGAGCGAGCCGAGGACCATCTCGTCGTTCGCGGCGAAGACGCCGGCGATGTCGGGGTTGGCCTGGAGCACGTTCTGGGTCACGGTGTAGCCCTTCTCGCGGTCGCTGAAGGCGGGCTGCTTGGCGGCGATGACCATGCCGGCGGCCTTGAGCACCTCCTCGGCGCCCTTCACGCGGTCGTTGCAGGAGGGGTTGCCGGGCGCGCCGTCGATGAGGAGGACCTTGTCGCCCTTCTTGAGCTGGGCCGCGAGGGCCTTGCCGCCGGCCTTGCCGGCCGCGATGTTGTCGGTGCCGATGAAGGTCACGTAGTCCTCGAAGCCCGCGGGCATGCCGGTGTCGACGAGGATGACGGGGATCTTCTTCGCGGCCGCCTGCTTGAGCACGTTGACGGAGGCGGCGGGCTGCGAGGGGCTGAAGACGATGACGTCGACCTTCTGCGAGATGACGTCCTGGACCATGTTGAGCTGCTGCTCGATTGCGTCCTCGGTGGGCGGCCCGAGGAGGATGAGCTCCACGCCCGCCTTGTCGGCGGCCTGCTTGGCGCCGGCGGCGACGATCTTCCAGTACTGGCTGGAGAGGGTCTTGAGGACCATGCCGACCTTGAGCTTCGGCGCGGCGACCGCGCTCCCGCAGAACGCGAAGGCGAACGCGAGGGCGACCGCGAGGGCGATCAACTTTTTCCGCTTCATAAAGCCTCCCGAACAGAGAACCGTTTCCGGGCCGAGGGCCCGGCTTGGGACCGGATCCGATGGGCGCCCTAGCCGCGCCCCCCCTTCATCACCTTCTGGCGCAGCACGTCGACATAGACCGCGACGATGATGACCGCGCCGATGGCGAAGGTCTGGTAATTCGAGTCGACGTTGAGCAGGTTGAGCCCGTTGCGGAGCACCGCGATGATGAGCACGCCGATGATGGTGTTGCCGATGGTGCCCACGCCCCCGAAGAAGCTCGCGCCGCCGATGATGACCGCGGCGATCGCGTCGGTCTCGTAGTCGAGGCCCGCGAGGGGGTAGGCGGCGTTGACGCGGCCGACGAGGACGAGGCCGGCCAGCGCGGCGGTGAAGCCGCTCAACGTGTACACGAGGTTCAGGATCGAGTGGACCTTGATGCCCGAGAGGCGGCTCGCCTCCTTGTTGCCGCCCACCGCGTAGATG
>CAYNPQ010000028.1:0-3477 GCA_964399065.1 uncultured Treponemataceae bacterium
GGGAATCGGAACCGTCGACCCTCAGGCCGAGCCTGATGAGCTCGCGGAGATCGGGGAAATCGTCGCGGAGGCGGGAGGGATCGGGACAATACAGGTCCCGAACGCGCCTGACGCAGCGCTCGATGATCTCCGCCTTATTCAGGATGACATCGTCAGGCATAGACCGAACCCCGCTCCGCGATGTCGCTCAGAATGCCCGATCGCTCCTCGTTGAGCATGGCATACAGCGAGAGCAGCCTGGTCTCGACCATACCGCGCTCCCTCTCGTCGGAGCAGTCGAGGACGAGGCCGTACCGAAGCACCTGCGTCGCCAAGGTCAGGGGCACGCGGCGAGAGATAGACCGCGACGAGGGGGACAGGGAACCGCGTTCGAATCCCCACTTTTAGGGACCGCTTCTCGCCTTGCCAGCTCCGCGGGCCGGGCCTACACTTGCCTCGCCGTCCACGGCGAAGAGAGGCGAGTATGCCCGATTGCGCGCACAGCGCTTTCCTGGTCGAACGGAAGAGGCTCCTGGCGGGCGCGATACGCGAGCTCGCGCGGCGCTTCGAGTACGCGTCGGTCCTGGGTACCGACGATTCGGGGGTCTCGTACCGCGCGACGCGGGGCGAGACGGGAGCCGGCGAGCCGATGTGGGTCCAGCGGGGCTTCGTCGTCCGCGCCCAGAAGGGGGGCCGCGTCGCGGAGCGGGCCTTCAACGAGCTGCCCGCCGAGGATCCCGGGGCCCTCGCGCGGGCGATCGGGGACTCCCTCGAGCCCCTCCTCGCCGCGCCGGGCGCCAAGGCCTACCCGCCCTTACCCGACGAGCCCGCGAAGGCCGAGCGGCTCGGCACGATAGCGCGGCCGGGCGTCGACGCCGATCCCGAGGAGATGCTCCGCCGCCTGGCGGCCTGCCGCGACGGCCTCCTCGCGAAGCCGAACCTCGTCTCCGCCTCGGCCCGGGCCGACTTCGTGCGCGTGTCGCGCTTCTTCCTCTCGCCGAACCGCGACCTCTTCCAGAGCTTCGAGTGGGGCCAGGCCTACGCCTTCGGCATAGCGCGCCGCGGCGAGGTCTCCAAGTCGAGCTACCGCGCCCGCTCGGGCCTCGCGGGGGCCGAGCTCCTCGACGGGCTCGAGGCCGACCTGCCTGGCCTGGCGACCGAGCTCGGCGAGCTCCTCGACGCGGGCAAGGTCGAGCCGGGCGAGTACGAGGTCGTCATGACCCCCGACGTCGCGGGCACCCTCGCCCACGAGGCCTTCGGCCACGGCGTCGAGACCGACATGTTCGTGAAGGGCAGGGCCAAGGCCGCCGAGTACCTCGGCAAGCCGGTGGCGAGCCCCATCGTCGACATGTACGACGGGGCCGAGGGCGTCTCGCAGACCGGCTCCTTCCTCTTCGACGACGAGGGCAACCTCGGCACCAAGACCACCGTCATCTCGAAGGGCCTCCTCGCAAGCGGCTTCTCCGACGCCCTCTCGGCCCTCTCCCTCGGCGCGAGGCCGACCGGCAACGGCCGGCGCCAGGCCTACGACCACAAGGCCTACGCGCGGATGACCAACACCTACTTCGGTCCGGGGACCTCGACCAAGGAGGAGCTGATCGCCTCCGTGAAGCGGGGCTGGCTCCTCGACCGCCTCAACTCCGGCATGGAGGACCCGAAGAACTGGGGCATCCAGCTCATCGTCCTCGTCGGCCGCGAGATCGTCGACGGCAAGCTCACGGGCAGGGTGGCCTCGCCGGTTTTCTGCTCGGGCTACGTGCCCGACGTGCTCAAGGCGATCGACATGGTATCGGCGGACTTCGAGCTCTCGGGCTCGGGGGCCTGCGGCAAGGGCCACAAGGAGCTCGTGAAAGTCTCCTCGGGCGGACCCTACGTCAAGACGAGGATGAGGCTGGGATGAACCTGAACGAACTGCGGGCCGCCTTGGGCGCCCGCTCCGACATCGCCGACTGGCGGATCTCCGAGACCCGGCGCGATGGCTCCGAGTCCTACCTCGTGGGCGAGAAGCTCGACCTCGCGAGGTCGAAGGAGACGAGGGAGCTCCAGGCCACGGTCTTCGTGGATTCGGGCGGGGGCGAGTCGAGGACGAGGGGCTCGGCGACGGTCTCCGTCCACCCGACGGCCTCTGCCTCCGAACTCGGGACCCTCCTCGGGCGGGCCGTCTTCGCGGCCTCGAAGTCGCGCAACGCCTGGTATCCGCTCACCGGCCCCCGGCCGGCCCCCGCCCCCCTGCCGCCGAGCGGCTTCGAGGGCCGGCGTCCCGAGGCCTGGACCAAGGAGCTCCTCGACTGCCTCTACGCGGGCGCGAGGGGCGCGGCGCGGGCCGAGGGCGCCGGCCGCGTGAATTCCCTCGAGCTCTTCCTGACGAGGATCGAGCGCCGCGTCCTCGACTCGCGCGGCGTCGACGCGGCCTGGGCCGGCTGGTCAGGCACCGTCGAGCTCACCGTCGAGGCCGACGGCCCCTCCGGCGGCGTCGAGCTGACGGACTGGATCCACTTCGCGGAGCCCGACCTCACGCGGCTCTCCCTCGAGATGGCAAGGCGCGTCGCCGCGGTAGGCGACCGGGCCAGGGCGCGGCCCACCCCCGCCCTCACGGGCCTGCCCCTCGTGCTGGCCCGCTCGGAGGCGGACGCGATCCTCCGCTGGTTCTTCGACAACCTCGACGCCGCGCGCCTCTACACGAAGGCCTCGCCCCTCGCCCTCGGCGCCTCCATGCACGGCGAGGAGGCGAAGGCGGGCGAATACGACCCCGTCGAGCTCTGGGCCGAGCCCTCCCTCCCCGGCTCGCCCCGCTCCGCCCCCTACGACGGCGAGGGCCTCCCCCTGGCCCGCCTCCGCCTCGCCGAGGGCGGCGTCGCGAAGGCCCTGCACGGCGCCTCGCGGTATGCGCACTACCTCGGCCTGCCGCCCTCCGGCTCCTTCTCCCTGCTGTCGGTGGGCCCGGGCAGCGTCCCGGCCGCCGCGATGCGGGGCTCGCCCTCCCTCGAGGTCGCCTACTTCTCCGACTTCGACGTGGACCCCGACTCCGGGGACTTCGGCGGGGAGATCCGGCTCGCCTACTGGAACGACGGCTCGAGCCGCGTCCCCGTCACCGGCGGCTCGGTCACCGGCAGCCTCCTCGAGAACCGCGGGCGCATGAGGCTTTCCCGCGAGATCGACTCCGGCGACTCCATCCGCGGCCCCGCCGCCATCCTCCTGCCGACCGTGTCGGTCACGGGGATGGCATAGTCGTAGGGGAAGAACCGCAGAATCACTGCATGAAACGGCTAGGAGCATGGAAAGCAAAAGGGCTGCCCGGCGAGGGCAGCCCTTCCTATATATTACGCCGACCAGCGGTCGGTGCGTCTCTTCCGGCGCCGTCGCGGCGCCCGACTAATCCCTATCCCGTATCTCTCTTCTCTTTTTCCTATCTCTCTATCTCTCTATCTCTGCGCCTCTGCGTCTCTGCGGTTTATTTCCCGATCTGCGGTTTATTTCCCGATGATCACGCCACGTAGC
>CAYNPQ010000028.1:3577-16813 GCA_964399065.1 uncultured Treponemataceae bacterium
TCTGCGGTTTATTTCCCGATCTGCGGTTTATTTCCCGATGATCACGCCACGTAGCTCTCGAGGAGCTCCGCGCGGTTCGGCTGCGAGAGGCGGCGCAGCGCGTTCTTCTCGATCTGCCGGATCCGCTCCTTGGTGAGGTGGAAGCGGTCGCCGATCTCCTTGAGGCTCATCGCGCGGCGTCCGTTGAGGCCGAAGCGGTACTCGACGACCTCGCGCTCCTTGTCGGAGAGGGTGCGGAGCACGTCGTTGATGTCGTCCTTGAGGTTCTGCTCGACGACGTAGTCCTCGGGGGCCACGTAGGTCGTGTTCTCCACGAAGTCGCCGAGGACCGAGGAATCGCGCTCGTCGAAGACGGGGGTCTCGAGGCTGACGAGCTCGCGGCTCACGGCGACGATGTCGGCGACGTGCTCGGGCTCCATCTCGAGGAGGCGGGCGATCTCGCGGATCTCCTCGTCCTCGGTCATGACGCCTTCGATCATCTTGCGGGCCTTCTCGATCTGGACGAGCTCGTTGGCGCGGTTCAGGGGGAGGCGGATCATGCGCGACTTCTCGCAGATGGCCTTGAGGATGGCCTGGCGGATCCACCAGACGGCGTAGGAGATGAAGTGGTAGCCCTTGTCGACGTCATAGCGCTCGATGGCGTTGATGAGGCCGATGTTGCCCTCGGAGATGAGGTCGGAGAGGGGCATGCCCTGGTTCTGGTACTTCTTGGCGACATTGACGACGAAGCGGAGGTTGCCCTTCACGAGCATCTCGCGGGCCTTCTGGTCGCCCTTGGCCGCGGCCCTCGCGTACTTGTCTTCCTCTTCCCTGGTGAGGAGGGGGATGCGGTTGATCTCCTTGAGGTATATCGAAAGGACGTTCTCGTCGCAGGAAGCGTTCTCGTTCAGGCAGCTCTTCGATTTGGCCATGGTTGCCTCCGTTTCAGTAATAACAAAGCAATACTCATGCCAACTTCAAAGAAAAGCAGGGGAAAGTTTAAAATCGATACGGTGAAGCTCTCAAGCCGAGGAACACCTGGAGTGGCCGACGGGACGATATCTCGCTATATGCTTATATAATATGCTTTTAAGCCTACTGATTGTATTCTTTTATATACGATGGTCAATATAATCATTGGCGGCCGACAAAGGGAAAGTCCCTACACCAAGGTTGAGCAAGGCCCTGCCAGATACGTGCAAAGTCTAGCGATTAGCCAAAAATGTCTATTTTCTGCCCCGCGACGAGCAACACAATGATGAGAGCGTGTACATTTGAAACAGCCCGGGCCCAAAGCCGAGATTATGTTTCCTTTTCACTCACTCGCGAGCTCGCGGGGGCTGGCCGTGCGTCCGCAGCACTGGCGGTAGGGCAGGCCGGAGCCGCAGGGGCAGCGTTCCTCGCCGCTGAGTTTCCGCTTCGCGCGGAAGTCGCAGCGCGAGACGGGGCAGGCCATGCCGCGCTTGAAGGCGAAGCTCGGGAAGTCGACGCGGAGCTCCCGGAAGATCCGGAGCTTGGCCGAGCTGTCCAGGCCGCGCAGCTTCCCCGAGCGGGACAGCCCCAGCCAGGCGTCGCCGATGAGCCTGACCACCGCGTCCTTCTCGGGCGAGTCGTCGAAGCGGGCGCGGCCCTTGCGGGCGAAGTAGGCCTCGGCCTGGACCGAGTAGAAGGCGTAGAAGTCGTCGACCTCGGGGCGGCCGCGCCGGGGCATGCCGTAGTCGTTGGCGCGGGCGAGGTAGGCGGCGCGGGCCTGTCCCCGCGGGCGGAGCTTCTGCGCGGAGGCGAGGCTCTTCAGGGCGAGTTCGGGCCGGTCGAGGCGGAGGAGGGCGATGGCGAGCCAGTAGAGCCGCCGCTCGAGCTCGGCGGGCGAGCTGGCCGGGCAGGAGGAGGCCGCCGCGCGGAGGCTCCGTACCGCGAGATCGGGACGGTGGCCTCCGAGCGCGCGAAGACCGGCGCGGAACTCGCGCTCGCCCTCGTCCTTCGACTCGATGCCCATGCTTGTAAAGTACGCATCGGGAGGCCGCCGAGGCAAGCTCGCGGCGGCCCTCAGTCCGGCTTCGAGAGGAGGACGACCAGGGAGCGGGGCGCCGTCGCGTACTCGTCCTGCGGCACGAGGAGGATCTCCTCCCCCGGGAGGAGGATGTCCTCGGGCGAGGGGAGGGAGGTGTCGATGGCGCGGTACCAGCGCCGGGCCATGGGGGCGGGTCCGACGGCGAAGACCGCCGACTCCTCGGCCGCGTTGAAGATCAGGTAGAAGTCGTTGTCGTCGCGGTCGGCGATGATGTCCGCCTTGGAGCCGTCGAGCCGGGCGGCGAGGCGGCGCTCGGCCTTGGCCCAGTCGGGGTCGGCCCCGGACTCGTCGAACCAGGAGATGTCGGGCGTGGCGTTGAAGTCGGCGTCCATGCCCGTGAAGAACTCGGGCCGGCGGAAGGCGGGGTGCCGCATGCGGAAGGCGACGAGCTCGCCGACGAAGCGGCGGTAGCCGGCGTGCCTCGCCGCGAGCCCCCAGTCGATCCAGCTCGTCGCGTTGTTCTGGCAGAAGGCGTTGTTGTTCCCGCCCTGGCTCCGCCTGAGCTCGTCGCCCGCGAGGAGCATCGGCGTGCCGATCGAGAGGAGGAGGGTGGCCATGAAGTTCTTGGCCTGCCGCTCGCGGACGGCCTCGATCGCCGCGATCCGGGTCGGCCCCTCGACCCCGTAGTTGCAGGAGAGGTTCTCGTCGGCCCCGTCCCGCCCCTCCTCGCCGTTGGCCTCGTTGCGCTTGCGCTCGTAGCTCACGAGGTCCTCGAGGGTGAAGCCGTCGTGGGCCGTCACGAAGTTGATCGAATGGAAGGGCTTGCGGCCGTCGCGGAGGTAGAGGTCGCTCGAGCCCGTGATGCGCGTCGCGAGGTTCCGGACCGCGCCGGAGTCGCCGCGCCAGAAGCGTCGCAGGTCGTCGCGGTAGCGGTCGTTCCACTCGGCCCACCTCCCGCCCGGAAACCAGCCGACCTGGTAGGCCCCGCCCGCGTCCCAGGCCTCGGCGATGATCTTCGTGTGGCGCAGGATCGGGTCCTCGGCGATGCCCTCGATGACCGGCGGGTTCTCGAGGAGCCGCCCCTCCTGGTCGCGCCCGAGGATGGAGCCGAGGTCGAAGCGGAAGCCGTCGACGTGCATGTCCACGACCCAGTAGCGGAGGCAGTCGCGGATGAGGGTCCGCACCACGGGGTGGTTGCAGTTGAGGGTGTTGCCGCAGCCGGAGTAGTTCTTGTAGCGGCGCCGGTCCTCGTCGAGCATGTAGTAGATCCGGTTGTCGAGGCCCCGGAAGCTGAGGGTCGGGCCGAGCTCGTTGCCCTCGGCCGAGTGGTTGAAGACGATGTCGAGGATGACCTCGATCCCCGCCGCGTGGAGCTCCCTCACCATGCGCTTGAACTCGGCGACCTGCTCGCCGCGGCCCCCCGAGGCGGCGTACCTCGCCTTCGGCGCGAAGAAGGCGATGGTCGAGTAGCCCCAGTAGTTCGTCAGGCGCTCGCCCGTGAGGGGATTGAGCCGCGGATTCTCGAGCTCGTCGAACTCCTGCACCGGCAGGAGCTCGAGGCTCGTGACGCCGAGGGACTTCAGGCGGGGGATCGACTCGACCACGCCGAGGAAGGTCCCGGGATGCGCGACCCCGGAGCTCGGGTGGAGGGAGAGGCCCCGGACGTGGGCCTCGTAGATGACGCAGTGCCGGAGGGGGTAGTTGAGGGGCCGGTCGCCGCGCCAGTCGAACTCGTCGGAGACCACGACGCACTTGGGCATGGAGGCCGCGTCGTCCGACTCGGAGAAGGAGAGGTCGAGCTCGGGCGAGCCGGGGTCGTAGCCCCGGGCCTGCGTGAGGTCCCAGGTGAAGTCCCCGCTCAGCGCCTTGGCGTAGGGATCGAGGAGGGCCTTGTGCGGGTTGAAGCGGTGGCCCTTGCGCGGAAGGTAGGGCCCGTCGGCCCGCCAGAGGTAGAGGGCGCCGGGACCTGTGCCGGGGACCAGGACGTGCCAGATGTCCCCCGTGCGGTTCAGGCGGGGATCGAGGCGGTACTCGAACGAGGGCTCCCCGTCCTCGGAGCCGTCGAAGAGGCAGAGCCGCATCGACTCGGCGTTCCGCGAGAAGATCGCGAAGTTGACGCCGCCGCCCGCGCAGGCCGCGCCGAGGGGCATGGGGCTGCCGGGCTTCACCGCGAGCAAGGATTCCCGCACCCTTGGGAGTATAGCGTCCGCCGCCGACTCGAGCGAGCCCCGGTGGGAGGAGCGAACGAAGGGCGAAGGAAAAATCAATCCCTCCTCTTGACCGGAGAAGGGAGCGTGATTACGGTAATTACATGCGGATTCAGCTCGTCAGGGTCGGAAACTCGCGCGGCCTCCGTCTTCCCCGGCCGCTCCTCGACCGCTATGGGATAGTCGAAGGGGACGAGTTGGAGCTCGAGGAGAGGCAGGAAGGATTCCTCCTGAAGCCGGTGCCTAGGGCCGGAGGCAAGATCAGCTTCGAGGACTCGTACCGCGAGATGGCTGACGAGGCGGCCGAGCGGGCCGAGTGGGTAGCCTGGGACGGCCTTGCCCGGGACGGCCTCGATGATTGAGCGCTACGCCGTCCATTGGGTCGACCTCGAGCCCGTGCGGGGGAGGGAGATCGCCAAGACCAGGCCCGCCGTCGTCGTCAGCGACGATGCCATGAATCGCTTCCTCGGCACCGTCGTGGTCTGTCCCCTGACCTCCCGCCTCCACCCGACCTGGCCGAGCAGGATCCAAGCAACTGTCGCGGGGCGGGCGGCGGAGATCGCCGTCGACCAGATCCGGACGATCGATAAAACACGCCTCGGCGAACGCATCGACGCGCTGGACGATCCCGTGGCGGCGAAGCTGCGCCACGTCATCACCCTCATGTACGGCGTCCTGTCGACTGACTAAAAACCGTTCATCGACGGTTTTCCGGTACGCGCTTGAAGGCCAGCACGGCGTTCTGGCCGCCGAAGCCCATCGAGCACTTGATCGCGGCCCGGATCGGCATCTCGAGGCCGCGGTTCGGCACGTAGTCGAGGTCGCACTCGGGGTCGGGCTCCTCGAGGTTGATCGTCGCGGGTACGAAGCCCTCCTTGATCGCGAGCACGGTCGCGACCGACTCGACGGCGCCCGCCGCCCCGATGAGGTGGCCGGTCATCGACTTGAGGGAGGAGACCTTGAGCCCGTAGGCCCGCTCGCCGAAGGCGTGCTTGATCGCCTTGGTCTCGATGGGGTCGTTCAGGGGGGTCGAGGTCCCGTGCGCGCTCAGGTAGTCGACGTCGGCGGGCCCGAGCCCGGCGTCGGCCATCGCGAGCCGCATGGCGCGGGCCACGCCCAGGCCCTCGGGGTCGGGCGAGGTGAGGTGGTGGGCGTCGCAGGTGTTGCCGAAGCCCGCGAGCTCGCAGTAGATCCGCGCCCCCCGCGCGAGGGCCTTGTCGTAGTCCTCGAGGACGAGGACGCCCGCGCCCTCCGCCATGACGAAGCCGTCGCGGCCCTTGTCGAAGGGGCGGCTGGCGCGGGTCGGCTCCTCGTTCCGGGTCGAGAGGGCCTGCACCATGGCGAAGCCCGCGATGCCGAGGCGGGTGACGCTCGCCTCGGAGCCGCCGGCGAAGACGAGGTCGGCCTGGCCGTCGCGGATCCAGCGCATGGCCGTGCCGATGGCGTCGGTGCCGGCGGCGCAGGCCGTGACCAGGCACTGGCAGGGCCCGGTCGCGCCGAGGTAGATGGCGATGTTGGCCGCCCCGAAGTTGGCGAGGACCTTGGCCACGGTGAGGGGCGGGACGCGGCCGGGACCCCGCTCGTAGAGCCTCGCGGCGCCCTCCTCGATCGAGGCGGAGCCGCCCTGGCCCGTGCCGAGGCAGACGCCCGTCCGCTCGCGGTCGAGGCCCTCGGCCGAGAGGCCGGCGTCGGCCAGGGCCTCGAGGGCGGCGTAGACCGCGAACTGCGAGAAGCGGTCCATCTTCCTCGCCTCCTTCCCGTCCATGCGGAGGGAGGGATCGAAGTCCTTGACCTCGCCCGCGATCCGGACGGGGAGGTCGTCGGACTTCACGAGGGTGATAGGGCCGATGCCGCTCGAGCCCGCGCGGACGGCGGCCCAGAAACTCGGCACGTCGTTCCCGAGGGGGCTCACCGCGCCGAGCCCCGTGACCGCCACCCGCCTTCGCTCCATGCTACATCCCCATCCCGCCGTCGACCTTGAGGACCTCGCCCGTCACGTAGGAGGAGAGCTCCGAGCAGAGGAAGAGCGCGGCGGCCGCGACCTCCTCCGGCCTGCCGACGCGGCCGAGGGGGATCGAGGACTTCAGCTTGTCCCGCGCCTCCTCGGGTATCCGGTCGGTCATCGCGGTGTCGATGAAGCCCGGCGCTATGGCGTTCACGCGGACGGAGCGCGAGCTGAGCTCGCGCGCGAGGCTCTTGGTGAAGCCGATGAGCCCGGCCTTCGAGGCCGCGTAGTTCGTCTGGCCGCCGTTGCCCATGATGCCGACGACGCTCGACATGTTGACGATGCTGCCCGAGCGCTTCTTGATCATGTGCCTCGCCGCGGCGCGGGATACCAGGAAGGCGCTCGTCAGGTTGGCGCGGAGCACCGTCTCCCAGTCTTCAAGGCTCATCCTGAGCGCGAGCCCGTCGCGGGTGACGCCCGCGTTGTTCACGAGGGCGTCGATCGCCCCGGCCTCGGCCGCGACCGCGTCGACCGCCGCCTGGGACTGGGCCTCGTCCGAGACGTCGCAGCGGATCCATTTAACGGAGCCGCCGCCCTCGGCGGCCGCCGCCGCGAGGCGGGCCGCCTCCTCGGCCTCCGAGCGGGAGAGGTAGAAAACGCGGCCGCCCTGCCGCGCGAAGAGCTCGACGACGGCGAGGCCGATGCCCCGCGAGCCGCCGGTGACGATGCAGGTCTTGTCCTTGAGCAAGGGTTCCATCGCGCGCCTCCGGGCCTAGAGCGAGACCGCGACGATGCCGTCGAGGCTACCGAAGGCGTGGCAGGGGACCTCGCCGGCCACCGCCTTCCAGAGTCCCGCGAGGACGGTGCCCGGGCCCGTCTCGGCGCACTGCGCGAAGCCGGCCGCGAGGATGGCCTTCTCCTCGTCGATCCAGCGGACCGGGCTCACGACCTGCTCGACCGCGAGCTTCCTGGCCTCGGCCCCGCTCGAGACCGCGGCGCCCTTCACGTTCGAGAAGAGCATGATCCGCGGGTCGCTGAACTCGACGTCGGAGAGGACCTCGGCGAAGCCGTCGCGGGCGTAGGCCATGATCGGGGAGTGGAAGGCCCCGGAGACCTTGAGCCTGATGGCGCGCTTCGCCCCGGCCTCCTTGACCGCGACCTCGGCCGCGGCCACGTCGGCCTCGGTGCCCGAGATGACGGACTGGGTGGGGCTGTTGTAATTCGCCACCCAGACCTGCTTGAGCCCCGCCTTGGCGATCGCCGCCTCGATCGCCTCGGGCGCGAGGTTGAGGACGGCGCTCATCGTCGAGCCGCCGGAGCGCCTGCCGGCCTCCTCCATGAGCCTGCCGCGCTCGCCGACGAGGAAGAACATGTCGCGGGCCGAGATCACGCCCGCCTCGGCGAGGGCGGGCCACTCGCCGACCGAGAAGCCGGCGCAGCCGTCGGCGGGGATGCCGTGCTCGCGGGCGCAGAGCGCCGACGCCATCCCGATCAAGGCGACGGAGAGCTGGGTGTTGCGGGTCTGCTTGAGCTCCTCCTCGCCGCCTTCGAAGATGAGTCTTTTCAGGTCGATCTTGGAGGCGTCGGAGGCCAGCTCGAAGAGTTCGCGGACCGCCTTGCTCGTCTCGTAGAAGTCGCGGCCCATGCCGGGGTACTGGGCTCCCTGCCCGGGGAAAAGGTAACAGGTCTTCACGCTCGTCCCTCCTCGGCCCAATATTGACAAATTCAAGACTTTTGTAAAGGTACTGCGACCAAGATTGTTGGCGCTACCCCGCATCTTCCCTCGGGCTTCGTTCGGGTACAGTATACGCCCATGAGCGAAGCCACGGAAGGAACCCTCCGCATCCTCGCCGTCCTGTCGCGGATCCCCCGCGGCAAGGTGGCGAGCTATGGCCTCGTCGCCGGCCTCGCCGGCATGCCGAACGGGGCGCGGCAGGTCGTGCGTATCCTCCACGCCCGCTCGGAGAAGGACGGGCTGCCCTGGCACCGCGTCCTCCGGAAAAACGGGACGATCGCCCTGCCGCCCGGCGGAGGCTTCGAGCTCCAGCGGAGCCTCCTCGAGGCGGAGGGGGTCGAGGTCTCGGCCCGCGGCGAGGTCGACCTCGGACGCTTCGGATGGGACGGCGTCGCCTCTCATCGACCCGCGCGGAAGCGGAAAGGTTGAGCTCGGACAGTGATAGGACGGGTCATTCGAGCCGCGAGAAGGCCCTCGAACCGTAACAGGCATAACCGAAGGCGCTGAGCCTCTCGCAGAACTCGGGCGGCACGAAGGCCGCGTCGAGGAGGACGAGGCCGATGCCCTCCTTCCCGAGGCTCTGCGCCAAGGCCTCGAGGAGGGCGGTCCCGAGCCCGATGCGGCGGTAGCCCTCGCGGGCGCCGAGGAAGACGACCCGACCGAGGCTGCGCTCCTCGGCGCGGACCTTCAGGGCGACCGCCGCCCCGAGGGCCCCGCCCTCGCCGTCGTCGGCGAGGGCGCAGGTCCCCTCCGCGGCGGACTCGATCTCCGCGACGAGGCGGGCCTCCTCGTAGGCCGCTACGGGGGCGGGCAGGGCGGAGCGGGCCTCGTCCCCGGCCTCGCGTACCAGGGCGAGCAGCCGCTCGCGCGCCTCGGGCAGGGGGAGGAGCTTGATGTCGAAGTCGCTCGCGACGAGGTCGCGCGCGTCCTCGGGCTCGGGGCCGAGGCGCGCCAAACCGCGGGCCTCGCGGAGATCGTCGTACCAGGCGGCGATCACCTGCCGCATCTCCCTCGTCTTGTACTCGCGGAAGGCCCGCTCGACCTCCTCGTGCTGGGCGAGGGCCGCCTTGAAGTTCTTGAAGACGCCGCGGCCGCGGGAGAGGGCGGCCTGGAGCTCGCGGCGCACCGTCGGCTGCCGCACCCGGGCGAGGAAGCCCTCCATGAGCTTGTAGCCGTCCCGCGAGCTCCATTCGGGCGGGTCCGCGAAGTCGGCGGCGCCCTCCTCCTCGAGCCCCTCCTCCTCCAGGGAATCGCGGGCAAGCACTTCGCCGGACTCGAGGTCGATGACCATCCCGTGGTCCTGGTCCTCCATCGCGAAGATGATCTCCTCGATCGCGCCGTCGTTCAGCTCGAACATCCCGCCCCCCTTGGGCAGCATTCTCAGGGCGCGACCGGGGATCGTCAAGCTCGATCGCCGCGCCGCATTGCCCCCGGCCCCGGAGGCGGGTATACTTCGCTCCGAGCCGCATGGAAGCCAACCTCCACCTCCACTCGCGCTTTTCGGACGGCAGCCTCTGGCCGGAGCGCATCGCCGAGCGGGCGGCCGCGTCCGGCCTCGCCCTCGCCGCCCTCACCGACCACGACAGCCTCGGCGGCTGCGACCGCTTCGCCGCGGCCGCGTCATCCCTCGGCCTGGGGACCGTCCCCGCCTGCGAGATCGACTGCGTCGAGCCCGAGATCGGCTACCGCAGCGAGCTCCTCGCCTACTTCCCGGGCGGCTCCTTCGCGGCGACGAAGGCCCTCCTCGACGGGGTGCTCGCGGCGCGGCGCTCGCGGCTCGAGCGCTTCGTCGAGCGCGCGCGGACGGTCTTCCGCCGGCCCGAGCTCTCCTTCGGGGCCCTCGCGGAGGGCAAGCTCGGGCCGGGCATGGAGGCCCTCCCGGGCGTCTCCTACAACAAGGTCGACCTCTTCACGTACCTGAAGCGCGAGGGCGCGATCGAGCCCTCGGTCGGCTATCGCGAGTTCGGCCGGGCCTACTTCGACTCGGGGCTCATCGCCGACGGCCGCTTCCCCAAGCCCTCGGTCGAGGAGGTCTGCGCGGCGGTCCGCGCGGACGGCGGCATGGTCGTCCTCCCCCACCCGGGCCACCAGTTCGGCGACGACCCGGACCGCGTCGCGCGGAGCCGGGCCCGCCTCCACGGCCTCCTCGCCTGGTTCCGCGACCGCGGGGCCGCGGGCGTCGAGCTCTACTGGTACGGCGACACGCGGCGGAGCGAGGCCATCAACGGGATCGTGGCGGCCCTCGCGGCCGAGCTCTCGCTCTTCGTCACCTTCGGCTCCGACTGCCACGGCCCCGGCTCCGAGAAGGAGACCCTCGGCCGATTCTCGGGCGACTTCGCCGGATTCCCGGGCTTCGCGCCCGCCAGCCAGGAGGGGCCATGGCCCACTGCGTCGTAAGGGAGGCCGAGGAGATCCTCGACCGCGAGTTCCCCGTCCTCGACAAGGGCTTCGTGAGGCTCGTCGACTACTTGGGCGGCGACGAGCGGATCGTCCAGGCCGCGCGGGTCTCCTACGGCGCGGGCACGAGGAGTTTCCGCGAGGACGCGGCCCTCATCGACCACCTCCTCCGCAACGAGCACACCTCGCCCTTCGAGCAGGTGGTCCTCACCTTCCACGTCAAGCTGCCCATCTTCGTGGCCAGGCAATGGATCAGGCATCGCACCGCGCGGGTCAACGAGATCTCGGGACGCTACTCGGTGATGAAGGACGAGTTCTACCTGCCGCGTCCGGAGGACGTCGCCCTCCAGAGCCCGGACAACAAGCAGGGCAGGGCGGCGGGGCCGGTTTCCGGGATCGTCGCGGAGTCGGCCATCGCGCGCCTCGAGGCGGGCCAGCGCGCGGCCTACGCCGACTACTCGGCCCTCGTCGGCGAGGGCCTCGCCCGCGAGCTCGCGCGCATAGACCTGCCCCTGTCGCTCTACACCGAGTGGTACTGGCAGATCGACCTGCACAACCTCTTCCGCTTCCTCATGCTCAGGCTCGATCCCCACGCCCAGCTCGAGATCCGCGAGTACGCCCGCGCCCTGCTCGACATCGCGAGGAAAGTCGCCCCCGCCGCGACCGCGAGCTTCGAGGAGCACGTCCTCGGGGGGACGCGCTTCTCGGCCGGGGAGATGGCCGAGCTGCGGCGGAGGCTGGGATCGCCCGACGCGGGCAAGGCTTCGGGAGCGGCGGGCGCTGCCGGAGATTCGGCGCCCCTCGAAGGGAAAGCCCTCGAGCGCTTCGAGGAGAAGCTCAGGACGGGAAGGCAGAAGTAGGGGGCCGCCGCCTCAGGCCCGCAGGAATTTCTGCTCGCCCATGCCGTAGAGCAGCTCGGCCTGCACCTTCTCCCCCTCGCCGTTCTTCACGAGGCCGCGGAAAGAGCCGAAGGGGCCGTGGTAGTCGCTCTCGGCCAGGCCGAAATTGAAGCGGATGTCGTTCGGGACCTCGGGGACGAAGACGAGGTCGACGAGGCCCTCGGTGTCCTGCACGACCCACTCCCCCGAAGGCCCCTGTGCCCGCGTCACCTTGACCGGCGGCAGGGGCCAGATCTTGTTGTTGATCCAGAGGCAGTTCTCGTTGTACTTGGCCTGGTCGCGGACCTGGTTGTCCGTGAGGTTGAAGCCCGCCCTGCGCCCCTTCTGGTCGAGGCCGAAGCCCGTGACCCAGTCGTAGCGCATGCTGTAGGGGTAGAAGCCCTTGTGGTCGTCGAGGACGCCCATCGCGCCCGGGCCCTGGAAGCCGAAGGCCTCGCTCCCCGCGGTGAAGCCGCCCTCGAAGGGCATGAGCATCTTCGTCGAGTACATCGCGCGGTTGATGCCGAGGGGGAGGCAGACGCTCTCGGGCGCCGCGGCCTTCGGGCCGCAGGAGAAGCGGAAAGCCCCCGCGAAGGAGCGCGAGGCGTCCCGGTCGCTCCGCTGGACGGCCACCGAGACGAAGCCGGAATCGAACTCGCAATCGTACTCGAGGAAGAAGCGTCGCGAGCGGAAGACCGTCCTCGAGCCCGAGAGCCTCTCGCCGAAGGAGAGGAGGCCGCCGGGCAGGGGGGTCTGGAACCAGAGCCGCCGCTTCCGCTCCCGGTCGTAGGCATGGAAGATCGCGAGGCCGAAGGTCTTCGCGTCGTAGAGGGCGGTGAAGAAGAACCAGCGGCCGTCGCCGAACTGCAGGGCGCGCCACTCCTTGAGTCGGCGGGCCTTGGCGAAGCGCGGGAGCTTGTACCCGAAGGGCCGCTCGACGTCGAGGAGGTTCGCCCTCGCGAAGGGCGCTCCGAAGCGCCCGTACTCGAACTCGCCGCGGGTCACGGCGGACTCGGGCGCGGGGTCGAGGCAGCCCTTCGCGCTCAACGCTTCGCCCTGGCCTCGGCTCCGCGCCGCTGGTAGAGGAGGAAGAGCGCGTGCGTGCCCTTGTCGCCGAGGCCCTCGGCCGAGAGCTCGGCGAAGAGCCGCTCCGCGAGGGCGAGGTTGGGGAGCTCGATCCTCATCTCGCGGGCCGCGTCGAGGGCGATGCGGAGGTCCTTGAGGAAGTGCTTCACGTAGAAGCCGGGCTCGAAGTTGCCGTCGAGCATGCGGGGCGCCATGTTGTTGAGCTGCCAGCTCCCCGCCGAGCCCGAGCCGATGCTTTGGAGCACCCTGCGCGGGTCGAGGCCGGCCGCCTCGGCGTAGTTCATCGCCTCGACGGCGCCGAGGAGGCTGCCGGCGATCGCGATCTGGTTCGCCATCTTCGTGTGCTGGCCGGCCCCGGGGCCGCCCTGGCGGATGACCGTCTTGCCCATGAGGTCGAGGAGGGGCTTCACGGCCTCGAAGGCGGCCTCGTCGCCGCCGACCATGATGGTGAGGGTGGCGTTCCTCGCGCCGATGTCGCCGCCGGAGACGGGCGCGTCGATCGCGGCCACGCCGCGGGCGGCGGCGGCCTCGGAGACGCGGCGCGCGAGGTCGGGCCGGGAGGTCGTCGTGTCGACGAGGACGGCGCCCTTGGGCGCGTTCTCGATGAGGCCCGCGGGCCCGAAGTACACTTCCTCCACGTCGCTCGGGTAGCCGACCATGGTGAAGACAACGGCGCACTTGCGCGCGACGGCGGCCGGGCCGTCCTCCCAGGAGGCGCCCTTGGAGATGAGGGACTCCGCCTTGGCGCGGGTCCGCGTGTAGACGTGGAGGCGGTAGCCCGCCGCGAGCAGGTGTCCGGCCATGCTCTCGCCCATGACGCCCGTGCCGATGAACCCGATGACATCCTTCGAGGGATCCATTGTCCTCGCCTCCGCTCAAGACTGATCCTTCAATACTACCGGGTATCCTCGGCCCCGGCAACCGGTGCCCCGCGCCGCCCGGTCCCGCTTGTATACCGGGGCCGCCCCGGCCCCTATCCTGCTTGTATACCGGGGCCG
>CAYNPQ010000028.1:16913-31088 GCA_964399065.1 uncultured Treponemataceae bacterium
CCCGCTTGTATACCGGGGCCGCCCCGGCCCCTATCCTGCTTGTATACCGGGGCCGGGGCGCGTTATCCTCGCTCGAGATCCGGGGTGGCCCCGTACGGCGCGTCGCGCCCGACGGGACTGAAAAGGGAAGGCGGTGAGGCCCGAGCGGCCGATCCCGCCGCAGCCCCCGCTACTGTAAGCGTGCGCCACGGGAAGGGACGGGGAAGGCCCCACGGCCGCCCCTCTCGAGCCACTGGGAAGGCGATGCCGCGGCCCGCGGGATCGCCGAGCCCGGGAAGGCCGTCCCTCCCAGCCGAGCCCCGCGGGGCCGACGGCGCGCCGCGAGCCAGGAGACCTGCCCCGGATCGACGTCATCCTGCTCTTCGGAGGGAGGAGGAGGACATGCGCGCGCATCGACGCGTATTCCTCGCTACGATACTGCTCGCATCGCTCGGCCGCGCGGCGGAGCTCGCCGCCCAGGGCGCGACGAAGGCCTACGCGCCCTCCCGCGGCGCGGGCTTCTCCATCGAGTACGGCGCGGGCTACAAGCTCGTCGAGGTCCGCCGGCCCTGGCCAGGGGCCGTGCGGGGCTTCCGCTACCTCCTCTATCCCCGCGGCGCCGCGAAGCCCAAGGGCATCGCCTGCGACGCGGCCTTCGCCCTGCCCCTGCGGCGCGTCGCGACCTTCTCCACCACCTACATCCCGCCGATCGTCGCGATCGGCGAGGCCGCGAGCGTCGTCGGCGTCGACGCGGCCGGCTTCGTGAACAGCCCCGAGATACGCTCGCGCATCGCCGCGGGCGAGACGGTCGAGGTCTCGAGGAACTGGGCGCCCGACATCGAGCGCCTCGTATCCCTCGATCTCGACGCGATCTTCGCCTACGGCATGGGCAACCAGTGGGACATCCACCCCAAGCTCGCCGAGGCGGGCCTGCCCATCATCGTCTCGGGCGAGTGGAACGAGCCGGACCCCCTCGCTCGGGCCGAGTGGATCGTCTTCATGGCCGCCTTCTACGACAAGGAGGAGGTCGCGAAGGCCTACTTCGGGAAGGTCGCCGCGGAGTACCTCCGCGTGAAGGCCCTCGCCGCCGCGACGCGGGAGCGGCCCGCCGTCCTCGTCAACGGCCCCTTCCAAGGGACGTGGAGCGTCTCGGGCGGCGGGAGCTACATGGCCCGCTTCATCGCGGACGCGGGTGGCTCCTACCTCTGGGCCGACGACGCGGGCACCGGCGGCCTGACCCTCTCGGTGGAAGCGGTCTACGCGCGGGCCCTCAAGGCCGAGGTCTGGCTGAACCCGAACCTCACCGCGGTCGCGTTGGGCGATCTCGCCGCCCTCGACCCCCGCTTCTCCTCCCTCCCCGTCGCGGCCTCGGGCAGGGTCTGGAACGACAACCTCCGCGTGGGCCCCGGCGGCGGGAACGACTACTTCGAGTCCGCCGTCCTCAACCCCCACGAGGTCCTCGCCGACCTCGCCGAGATCTTCCATCCCGGCCTCCTGCCGGGGCGGAAGATGGCCTACTACCGGAAGCTGTCGCGATGAGGAACCGCAGCGCGGGGGAGGGTCCCTCGCCCCTGCCCCGCTTCGCCATCCTCGGGCTCGCGGTCATCGCGCTCTTCGCGGCCGACCTCGCCCTCGGCTCCGTGCGCATCCCCCTCGCGGAGGTCGCGAAAGCCCTCGCCGGCCGCTCGGAGAACGAGGCCTGGTCGCGCATCGTGTCGATCTTCCGGCTGCCGAAGGCCCTCACCGCGACCCTCGCCGGGGCCGCCCTGGCGCTGTCGGGCCTGATCCTGCAGACCGTGTTCCGCAATCCCCTCGCGGGCCCCGATTCCCTCGGCATCGGCGCCGGCGCGAGCGTCGGCGTGGCCCTCGTCGTCCTCGCCTCGGGGGGGGCCGGCTCCGCATTCCTCTCGGGCCTCGGGCCCCTCGGCTACGGCGTCCTCGCCCTCGCGGCGAGCGCCGGCGCCTTCCTCGTCCTCGCGATCATCCTCGCCCTCTCGCGGAGGTTCGAGGACGCCGTGACCCTCCTCATCGTGGGCCTCCTCGTCGGCTACGTCGCGGGCAGCGCCGTCTCCCTCCTCGTCTACTTCGGCTCGCCGCAGAAGGTAAGCGTCTACCTCGGCTGGACCTACGGCTCCTTCTCGTCGGTGACGCGCCGCGAGCTCCCCTTCCTCGCGGGCTCGGTCGGCCTCGGCGCCGCCCTCGCGGCGCGCAGCTCGAAGTCGCTCAACGCGCTCCTCCTCGGGGAGCGCTTCGCCGAGGGCCTCGGCGTGCGCGTCAGGCGCGAGCGCGGCCGCGTCCTCCTCGCGGCCGCGGTGCTGGCCGGCGCGGCCACGGCCTTCTGCGGCCCCGTGGCCTTCCTCGGCATCGCCGCGCCCCAGGCCGCCCGCCGGGCCTTCCGCTCGAGCGACCACGCCCTCCTCCTGCCCGCCTCGGCCCTCGTCGGCGCCGCCTTCGCCCTCGCCGCCGACGTCGCCTCGCAGGCGCCCGGCGGCGGCGCCGTCCTGCCCGTGAACCCCCTCCTCGCCCTCATCGGCGCGCCGATCATCCTCGGCCTCTTCGCCCGCGGCGGCCGCGCCGAGGAGGGCCGCCCGTGAGCCTCGCCCCCGGCTCCCCCTGCCTCTCCGCCCGGGGCCTCTCCACGGGCTGGAGGCGGGGCGGGGCCGAGCGCCTCGTCTCCGCGGGCGTCGGGCTCGCGATCCGGCCCGGCGAGCTCGCGGCCCTCATCGGCCCGAACGGCTCCGGAAAGTCGACCCTGCTCCGCAGCCTCGTCGGCCTCCAGCCCCCCCTCGCGGGCGAGGTCCTCCTCGGCGGCGAGCCCGTGGCCGGCCTCCCCGTCGAGGAGCGCGCGCGCCGCGCGGCCTGCGTCTTCACGGGACGCATGGACTCGGGCTGGTTCACGGTCTTCGACATCGTGGCCTTCGGCCGCTATCCCTACACCGACGCGCGCAACCGCCTCTCCGAGGCCGACCGCGCCGCCGTGGTCACCGCGATCGAGTCGGTGGGCATGTACGGCATGCGCTCCCGGCGCTTCGGCGAGCTTTCCGACGGCGAGCGGCAGAAGGCCCTCATCGCGCGGGCCATAGCCCAGGACTGCCCCCTCCTCGTCCTCGACGAGCCCACGGCCTTCCTCGACGCCGGCGCGAGGATCGAGGTCTTCCACCTCGCCCTCCGCCTCGCGCGCGAGGAGGGCAAGGCGGTGATCCTCTCGACCCACGACCTCGACCTCGCCATGCGTTACGCGGACGCCCTCTGGCTCCTCGACCGCGCGAGCCGCTTCCGCTCGGGGGCGCCCGAGTCCCTGGCCATGTCCGGCGCGATCGGCGAGGCCTTCGACGGCCCCTCGCTCCGCTTCGACGCGGCCTCGGGGATATTCAAGGCCGCCGAGGGCGGGACGCGGATGCTCGTCTCGGTCTCGGGCGAGGAGCCGGCGGCCTCCTGGACCGAGCGCCTCGTCGAGCGCCTCGGCTTCGAGCTCGCCCGGTCCTCCGGGGCCGGCGGGGCGGCCGGGGAAGCCGCGCCCGACGCCCGCGTCTCGGTGTCGAGGGCCCCCGGCGGCCGCGCGTCCTGGGCCCTCGCCGCGGCCGGCCGCGAGTCGCGGCTCTCCTCCCTCGACGAGCTCGCGGACGCGTTGCGCGAACTAGAACGGGCGCCGGGGGCGCTCGGCCGGGACGCTCCCCTTTCCCCGTGACCTCTTCCCTCAGGGCCTCCGCTCGAGCAAGGCGCCTTCCGAGATCGTCCTCTCGTCCGGATCCGCCGGGATCCTCATCTCCAGCACGAGATGGTTCTCGTCGATCAGGTCGAAGACGCCGACATTCGCGTCGCCGCCGAGCTGGAGCTCGATCACGAAGAAGGACTCGCCCTTCCTGAGCCGGTACCGGCCCACCTTGTACTTGTCGCGGCCGTCGCTGATAAGCACCTTGTCCTTGGCGTAGAACCAGATCAGGACCGACTCGCCGTCGACCACCCCGGTCCACGAGCCGAGCATGAGCCTGCCCGCATCCTCCAACGACAGCCCCGCCTTGATGAGGTCGGCCGTCTTCTGCGGAATCGGCTGGGCTGGCTTCGCCTGGCATGGCGCCGCGGCCGCGAGAAGGACGAGGAAGAACAGGGAGCACGAAAGCCTACGCATCATGGGATCCTCCTGTCTGAACGCGATCGAGCCGAGGAAAAACCGGGCCCGCGAGGCTCGAATTCCCTCCCGAGGAGGAGGTACTCCTCGTCGAGGCCGTTCCGCTTGTAAAACTCGATCGCCCGGCGGTTCTCCCTCTCCACGCCGACCTCGACCTCGTCCCAGCCCCCCTCCTCGATGCGCCCGACGACGAAGCGCAGGAGCCCCTCGCCGATCCCCGCTCCGCGGCGGCCGCGGTCGACGACGAGCTCGTTGACCAGGCCCGTGCCCTTGCGGTGGAAGAGGCTCCGGTAGTACAGGACCGAGACGAAGCCGAGGATCGAGCCTCCCTCCTCGTGCACGAAGCACTCGTAGGTGCCCTCGTCGCGCATCGCGTCGAACTGGGCCCGCGCGTCCTCGGGGGCGAGCTCGAACTCCTCGCCGAGGTCCGCGGCGAGCTGGCCGAGGAGCTCGACGATCCGCGGCAGGTCCTCGACGCGCCATTTCCTGATCGCCATGCGGCGGCTCCTTTACCGGCCCTTCGCGGCGGGGCCGCGCTCGAGGAGGCGGTCCATGAGGAGCGGCCCCTCCTCGACGAAGAGGCCCGATGCGCGCGCCCCCTCCTCGTCGAAGCGCGCGAGGCCCGAGTCCCGGGCGCGACGGCTGTCGTAGAGGAGGAAGGGCACCGGGTCGGCCGCGTGAGTCCGGGTCGCGATGGGCGTCGGATGGTCGGGCAACAGGAGGAGCCGGAAGTCCCCGAGCTCCCGGAGCCCCTCGAGCAAGGGGCCAAGCAGGCGCCCGTCGATGCGCTCGATCGCCTCGACCTTCCCCGCCGCGTCGCCGTGGTGGCCGCACTCGTCGGGGGCCTCGACATGGACGTAGGCGAAGTCCCGCCCCGCGCGGAGCGCCTCCAGGGCGGCCCGGGCCTTGCCCTCGAAGTTCGTGTCGATGGTGCCCGTCGCGCCCTCGACCTCGACGGACTCGAGGCCCGCGCAGAGGCCGAGGCCCTTGAGGAGGTCGACGGCGGAGATCATCGCCCCCTCGACCCCGTACTTTTCCTTGAATGAGGGGATCGCGGGCCTGCGGCCCTCGCCCCAGAGCCAGATCGAGTTCGCGGCCCCCAGGCCCCGGTCCCGCCTCGAGCGGTTCACGGGATGCTCCGCGAGGAAGGAGGCGCTCTCCTCCATCAGGGCGAGGAGTTCGCGGGCCGCCTTGCCCGCGGGCAGGCGGTCGCGCACCGGTCGCCCGCTGATGTCGTGGGGCGGCGTCAGCCCGCAGCCGACCGGTCCGCCCTTCCAAATCATGCAGTGGCGGTAGGAGATGCCGGGATGGAAGGAGATCGCCCCGCCGCCGAGGCGCCGCCCGACCTCGGCCATGAGCTCGCGCGCTTCCGCGGTCGGGATCTCGCCCGCGCTGTAGTCGAGCATGGAGCGGTCGGCGTAGCGGCCCTCCTCCGAGAGGGTCACGAGGTTGCAGCGGAAGGCGACGTCGTCGGCGCCGAGCTCGAGGCCGAGGCTGACCGCCTCGAGGGGCGAGCGGCCCGTGTAATGGACGCGGGGGTCGTAGCCGAGGACCGAAAGGTTCGCGACATCGCTCGCGGGCGGCATGCCCTCGGGCACGGTCCTCGCCATCCCCAGCTCGGAGAGCCGCGCGAGCGCGTCCATGTTCGGCGTGCGCGCGGCCGCGAGGGGCGTCCTGCCCCCGAGCTCCGCGACCGGTAGGTCCGCCATGCCGTCGCCGAGGACGACCACGTACTTCATGCGCGGCCCCCTTCAGGCGCCCAGGATGGAGGCGACGGTGTCGCGCATCGCGGCGGGCGCGCAGCTCCGGCGGTGGAGCGCGGGTTTGCCCCGCAGGCCCCGGAGGGCCGCGGGCGCCTCGATCCCGGTCTCGGCCTCGAGGAGGCCGAGGAGCTCGAACTCGTCCCTGCCCTTCGCGCGCCCGGCGCCGAGGACCGCCGCGGCCACGGCGGCGTTGAACTTGTAGGGGCTCGCGGTCGAGGCGACGATGGTCTTCGCTCCGTCGCCGGTCGCACGGCGGTACTGTTCCAGCACGTCGAGGGCGACCGCCGTGTGCGGGTCGACGAGGATCTCGCGCTCCTTCCAGGCTCGCGCGATCGCGGCCGTGGTGCCCGCCTCGTCGCAAGAGCCCGCCCAGAAGACGTCCGCGGCCGCCTTCCGTACCTCATCGCCGACGCGATAGGCGCCCTCGGCCGCGAGGGAGGACATCCAGAGCCGCAACCTGGCCGGATCCCTGCCCGCGAGCTCGTAGAGGAGGCGCTCGAGGTTGCTCGACACGAGGATGTCCATCGAGGGCGAGGCGGTCTTGCGCAGGGGCCGGCGGCGGTCGTACTCCCCGCTCTCGAAGAAGTCGGTCAGGACGCGGTTCGCGTTCGAGGCGCAGACGAGGCGGCCGAGGGGGACTCCCATGCGGCGCGCGTAGTGGGCGGCGAGGATGTTGCCGAAGTTGCCCGTCGGCACGACGACGTCGACGCGCTCGCCCGGCGAGATCGCGCCGCGGCGGAGGAGCTCCGCGTAGCTCGTCGCGTAATAGGCGATTTGCGGAACGAGCCGCCCCCAGTTGATCGAGTTGGCCGAGGAGAGCTCGAAGCCCCGCGACGCGAGCCGCGCGGCGAAGGCCTCGTCCGAGAAGATCGCCTTCACGCCGGCCTGGGCGACGTCGAAGTCGCCGCCCTCCACCCCGATCGCGTGGACGTTGGCGCCCTCCTGCGTGGTCATCTGGAGGCGCTGCATCTCGCTCACCCCGAACTCGGGGTAGAAGACGATAACCCGCGTGCCGGCGAGGTCGCGGAAGCCCTCGAGGGCGGCCTTGCCCGTGTCGCCCGAGGTCGCGACGAGGATGACGAGCTCGCGGCCGGAGCCGCCCGCGCGCATCGCCGCGACCGAGAGCCGCGGCAGGACCTGCAAGGCCATGTCCTTGAAGGCGGCGGTCGGCCCGTGCCAGAGCTCGAGGAGCCAGGCCCCCTCGTCGTAGGCACGCAGGGGGGCGACCTCTGGTGTGTCGAACCTTTGGGGTGAATAGGCCGCGGCTGCGATCCCGTCGAGCTCGGCTCGCGAATAATCCGAGAGGTAGAGGCCGAGGACCGTGGCGGCGACTTCGGCGTAAGGCCTGCCCGCGAAGCCCTCGACCTCGCCGGGCCCGAAGGCGGGCATCGCCTCGGGCAGGTACAGGCCCCCGTCGGGGGCCAGGCCCCGCCTGACGGCCTCCGCGGACTCGACCGAGCCGGCCCGGCCCCGGGTGCTTTCGTAGCGCATGCGTGGTTCTCCTGCGGGCGCCGGGCCGGGGCCCGGGCGCCAATGCATCATAGCAGGAGAACCGAGCGGTCAGGAAGGCTACCCGGGGACGCCGGATCGGGACGTTAGCCGATATCGATGACGGCCGCTACCCTCACTCGCCGCCGGTCGCCGTGAAGTCGCTCGGCACCCCGAGCGATCGCTTCCCGAGCTCGACGTTCAGGAGGAAGAGCCCCTGGGCCGAGCCGCCCATGAGGTCGATGGTCTGCAGGATCTCGGCGGCGTTCCTCTCCTCCTCGACCTGCTCGGACACGTACCACTGCATGAGGCCCTCGGTCGCGTAGTCCTTCTCCTCGCGCGCCATCGCGGCGATCTCGCGGATGCTCGCGGTCACGCCCTTCTCGTGCTCGAGCACGTGCTGGAAGAGCTCCTTGACTCCCGTCTCCTTGAAGTCGGGCGAGGCGATGGCCTTGAGCCGCACCGCGGCGCCCTGGTCCTCGAGGTAGCCGTAGAGCTTCATCGCGTGGAACATCTCCTCGTGGTACTGGATCATGAGCCACTAGGCGATGCCCCGGTAGCCGGCCTCGCCCATCCGGGCCGACATGGCCATGTACAGGTAGGCGGAGAACATCTCGCGGTTGATCTGCTCGTTGATTCGGTCGGACATCTTGGCGGAAAGCATGGAACGACCTCCCTTTGTGTTAGATGAGACTAACATAACGATAAGTAGGGCTCCGGTCAAATCCCCGCTCCAGTGTCACGAAGATTTAGGGGAGGCCGAGCGGGAGGCAAACCTTCTTGGGAAGGTTTTCCCCCCGCGCCCCCTTTTCCAAGAAAACCTCAGCCCGCGATCCAGCTCGCGATGTACTTCCTCGTCCCCTCCAGCTCCACCGGCGAGGCCTCGAGACGCCTCCAGGCGCCCTTCATGCCCCCGGCCGCGGCCGCCACCTCGACGTGGCGCATCGCGATGCCCATGTCGAGCTCCTGGAGCTTCGTGGCGCCGAGCATGTTGTTGTAGAAGCGGTCTTCCTGCATGACGAGGTGGAGCCGGCCCGCGCCTTCGCGCCGGTCGAGGACCAATCGCCAAGGCTGCTTGTTCGAGGCCGAGGGCCCGATCCGCACCGCCTCGAGGATCGGCGCCCAGGCCCCCGCATCGGCGAGGGGCTCCCAGACGCCGCCCTGGCCGGCGGCGAAGAAGAGCTCGGACTGGGCCTTACGCCCGTCGGAGCCCGCCGAGCGCCTGATCAGCTGGTCGCGGCCGCTCCGCTCGTCCGCGGCCCTGCCCACCGGCGTGATCGCCGGCGCGAACCAGCCCCGCTGCGCCTCGAGGAGCTTGAGCATCTTGCCCCGGTCGAAGATGCCCCCTATCCAGCAGGTGCCGAGGCCCAGCTCGGTCGCGCGGAGGATGATCCCCTCCAGGGCGTAGCCGAAGTCGACGCAGGCGAGCTCGCCCTTCTCGACCGCCCCGATGATGAAGCTCTCCGCCCCGGAGATGATGCCGTAGGTGCCGATCTTGCCGCTCCCGATCCCCGCGGCGCTCCCCCCGGCCAGGGCGAAGCGCGGCTTCCGGCCGAAGGGGCCGGGGACGGCCTCGGCGAAGGCCGCCTCGAGGGCCCGGCGATCCGCGTCGGTGACGGGCTTCCCGTCGAAGCTGCGGACGGAGATCCTCTTCCGTATCGATTCGATGCCGAGATCCATGTGCCGTTCTCCTTATTTCCGCGCCTTGCCGCCGAGCTCGGCCCAGCGGAAGCATGAGACGAGATGATCGTTGACCATGCCGATGGCCTGCATGTGCGCGTAGATCGTGGTCGAGCCCACGAAGCCGAAACCCCTGGCCTTGAGGTCTTTCGAGAGGGCGTCCGAGAGGGGAGTCGTGACCGGGACCTCCCGCGGCGTCGTCCAGGCGTTCTGGACCGGAGAGCCCTCGGCGAAGCGCCAGATGTAGGCGTCGAAGCTCCCGAACTCCTCGGCCACCTCGAGGAAGGCACGCGCGTTGCGGACGCTCGCCTCGACCTTGAGGCGGTTGCGCACGATGCCGGGATCCGCGAGGAGCTTCTCGACCTTCGCCGGCCCGAAGCGCGCGACCTTCCCGGGATCGAAGCCCGCGTAGGCCTTGCGGAAGGCCTCGCGCTTTCCGAGGATGCAGCGCCAGGACAGGCCCGCCTGCTGGGTCTCGAGGAGGAGGAACTCGAAGTGCGTACGCTCGTCGTGGACGGGACGCCCCCACTCCTCGTCGTGGTAAGCCAGGTAGAGGGGGTCGGATTCGCCGGCCCAGGGGCAGCGCGTCATGGCATTGAAGATAGCGCCCCGGAGCCCGCGCGGGCAATCGCCCGGGCGGGAATCTATCTCCCCAGGGCCCTGCCGGCCCGGAGTCCGAAGGCCCAGCCCGAGCCGTCCGTCGCAAGTCCGGCGAAGGCCGAGACGACCGCGGGCGCGAGCCCCAGGGCCGAGAGGCCCGCGCTCGCGCAGGCGCCGAGCGTTAGGCGATACCGATCGCCCGCGGTCGCGAGCTCCGCGTAGGCCCCGAGCTCCGGGCGCTCGATGATGACGAGCTCGCCGAAGGAGGCTTCGAGGGGGCGGGCGATCCACGCGGCCTCGGCGCAGGACAGGGTCCTGAGCGCCGCGCGATCCCCGAGGGCGGGACCGCGCCCGGGCTCGGCGGCCGATGGCCCGAGGCCCGGGCCCTCGAGCGAGGAGCGGAGCCTGCCCTCGAGCCTGAGCGCGGCGATGCCGCCGGGCTCGGCGCCCAGGGCCAGCCGCGCCTCGGGCCCGAGGTTGCCCTCCGAGTCGAGGGCGAGTCCCGCGCCGATATCGATGTCGCGCAACGCGCCGGGCGAAGCCGCGAGGCCGAGGCCGGCCGAGGCCCGCCAGGCGGTCGCGCCGTCGGGCAGGCCCAGTTCGAGCTCCGCGCGGGCCTCCGGCGCGAGGTCGAGGCCGCGGGCGAGGCCGAAGGCCGCGCGGGCCCCGGCCGCCGCCGCGAGGGCGCGGGGCACCGGGGCCCAGCCGGAAGGCTCGGCGCCCAGGCTCGCCGAGCCCGAGAGGAGGGCCTCCCCCCCGAACTCCCAGGCGAGGCCGGAGCCGGAGCCCCGCGGAAAGACGTGGCCCGCGAGCGAGGCGCGGAGCCCGGCGCCCCAGGCGCGGTCGGTCCGGCCCTCGAGGCCGGCGAGGGCCGAGAGCGCGAGGGTCGCGGGGCCGCCCCGGAGCTCGGCCTCGAGCCCGGCGAAGCGCCTGCCGGCGAAGGCCTCGGAGCCGCCCGCCGCCTCGTCGAGGAGGCGGAGCCTCGTCCTCGCGACGAGGTCCCGCGGCGCGCCGAGGTAGCCGCCGAGCCTCCGGGCGGCCGCGAGCTCCTCGACGCGGCGGCGGCAGGACTCGCGACGCGCGGCCAGGGCCGCCCCGGCCTCGCGCGGCGAGGCGAGCTCGAGGAGGGCGGGCAGGGCCAGCCGCGCCGACTCGCGGCCCCGCGCGGCCACCTCCGCCGGCCGCGAGAACTGCATGTAGGAGAGGTCCTCGACCTCGCAGCGGATCACGACGGGCCGGGCCTCGAGCATCGACGCGATGGAGTTCCTCGTCTTGCCGATGTCGAGGGCGCGGTTGATCACCACGAAGGGGCTCGAGAAGTCCATCTCGCGGGCGTAGAGGGCCGTGGCCGCGGCGACGCGGGAGCCGTAGCGATAGGCGATCTCGACCGGCACGAGGCTCGTCACGCCCCCGTCGATGAGGAGCGCGCCGCCCGAGGGGACGGGCTCGAAGATCGCGGGCAGGGCGAAGGAGGCGGCCATGACCGTGGCGGCCTCGCCCTCCGCGATCAGGACCTGCCGCCGCGAGAGGAGGTCCTCGCAGGCGACCATGACGGGGATGGGGAAGTCGGCGAGGTCGGCCCCGCCGAGGAGGGCGCGGACCATCGCGGTGAAGCGCCCCGCGTCGAGGAAGCCGCCGGAGAGGGGCAGCTCGGGGTCGAAGAGCTCGGCCGCGGGATAGGCCTCGAGGAGGGCGAGGATGTCGGCGGGCGCCATGCCCGCGCCGTAGAGGAGGGCGACGATGGCGCCCATCGAGTCGGCGACGAGGTAATCCGGCCTGAGGCCCGCCTCCTCGAGGACCTCGAGGACGCCGACGTGGGCGAAGGCGCGGGCCGAGCCCCCCGAGAGCACGAGGCCGAAGGGCTCTCCGCCGCCCGCCGAGGCGCGCAGGCGCTCGACGAAGCGCCCCTCGCCGCGGACGATCGGCTCGACCACGGGGAGGAAGGGATTGCCCTCCGCGTAGAAGCCGTCGGGACTCCCGGCGGATGCGGTTCCGCCTGACGCGAAAAGGGCGAGGAAGGCGAGCGCGGGCGCGAGGCGCCTTGCGGCGGGAAGCTGCACGGGGACTCCTGTCGGGCCGTCTATCTCGACGCGATACTACCCCGCGCGCCGCGCGCGCGCATAGGCGCCTCCGCTTCCTCGCGCCCGGGCATCCGTGCTATACCCTGCCCATGAGGCAGGAGGAATCCCTCGAGGCCTACCGCGGCCGGCTTTCCCGCGCCCTCGCCTACGTCCAGGACGGGCTCGGCGGCGAAGTCAGCCTCGAGGGCGCGGCCGCCGCGGCCTGCTTCTCCAAGTACCACTTCCACCGCATCTTCGGCGCGGCCCTCGGCGAGAGCTTCGCCGACTTCGTCCGCCGCCTCAGGCTCGACAAGGCGGCCTACTTCCTCGCGCAGCGGCCCTCGATGAGCGTCACCGAGGTCGCCATGGCCGCGGGCTTCTCCTCGCCCTCGGTCCTCGCGCGGCTCTTCGCCGAGCGCTTCGGCATGCCGCCCTCGCGCTGGCGCGAGGAGCGCCTCGCCGCGACCCGCGCCGATCGGGCGGCCGGCGAGGGGCTTCCCGCCCTCTGGGGCGGCCAGGGCGGGGAAAGGCCGACCGGAAAAGAGGGCGGCGACGAGCTCTCGGTCCGGGAGCTTCCCGCCCTCCGCTTCGCCTCCTGCATCCACCTCGGCCCCTACGGCCCCGGAATACAGGAGGCCTGGGACCGCCTCTGCCGCTGGGCCGGTCCGCGGGGCCTCCTCGGCGGCGGAGGGCGGGCCGCGGGCGTCTCCTGGGACAATCCCGAGCTCTGTCCCCCCGAACTCTGCCGCTACTCGGCCTGCCTCGAGATCCCGCCCGGCGTCGAACCCTCCGGCGAGGTCCTCCTCCTCGAATTCCCGGCGAGAACCTACCTCGTCCTCCGCGTCTCGGGCGACGGGGTCGACTTCTCGGCGGCCTACAACCGCCTCTACGGTCTCCACCTGCCGCGCTCGGGCTTCGAGCCCGAGGACTCGCCGGCGATCGAGCTCTATCGCTCCCTGGCCTCGGCCGGTTCCTTCGACCTCGACATAGCCCTGCCCGTGCGCCACTTGTAGTGCGACCAAGTTTGTCGGGACCGAGGAAAACGGGCATTCCGCGATCCCGACATTCTTGGTCGCACACCGCAAGGATCGTCAAGCGCTTCGCAAGGCGCGGCAAGCCCCGTTCTTCCGTCCTCGCTATCATCGAGAGCGCAAGGAGGACGAGATGGGCAGGAACGCGAGGACGGGGAGGCTCTACCTGGAAGGCTTCGAGCCGAGGAAGGGCGGGCACTGCGAGAGCTCCGCCATGCTGAACGCCCTGGCCTACCTGGGCTACGGGGTCGACGAGGCCGACATCGCGGGCGGGGGCGGCGCGCCGGGCTTCATGTTCACGAACCGGGGCTTCCCCTTCGTCGGCGGGCGGAACGAGCGCATGCGGGAGAATTTCCTCGAGGCGGCCGGCATCCGTTTCGGGGTCGAGGTTCCGGCCGCGGGCGACGCGGGCTGGGAAGGGGTCTTCAACCTCCTCGGGCGGGGCCTGCCCGTCCTCCTCCGCGTCGACATGCGCTACCTGCCCTACCTCTACGGCGGCCGCTACGGGCCGGCCTACATGTCCTTCGGCTGGCACGTCGTCTGCCTCCACGGCGTCGACTTCGACTCCGGCGAGGCCTCCGTGACAGACACGGCCCGCGGGGGCCCCTGCCTCGTCGCGTTGCGCGATCTCGATCGGGCCCGCGGCTCCCGGACCCGCGCGTTCCCGCCGCGCCGCGAGTACGCGTGGATCGAGCCGAGGCCGGAGGGATGGGCCCTCGACCCCGACGCCCTCGCCCGGGCCTCGCTCGCCGCGGTCCTCGGCAACTACGACGCGCCCGCCTCCTGGGGGTCGGAGCGGGGCGGCCGGGAGGGCGCCGGCAGGCCCCTCGCGGGCCTCGCCGGGCTCGCGGCCTTCCCGGAGGTCCTCGGCTCGCTGCGAGAGTCCGTCAGGCCCCAGGCCCTCGGAGCCGCCTACGCCTACATGGCCGACTCGATCGAGCGCAACGGCACCGGAGGCTCAGCCTTCCGCGCCTTCTTCCACGACTTCCTCGCGGCGCGGGCGGCCGACTGCCCGGACCCGCGGATCAGGGCCGCCTGCGCCGGCCTCCTGCCCCTGGCCGCGGCCGCCGCGGAGGCCTGGAGCGCCCTCGCGGCCGAGTTCGCGGCGGCCTCGGCCGCGCTCGCGGCGGCGAAAGGCGGAGCGTCCCGGGACTTGGCCGCCGAGACCGCGGCACGGGCCACCGCCGGCAGGGCGGCGGCGCTCCACGAGGCGGAGCTCGCGTTGCGCGACGCCGTCGCCGCCGCGACCGGAAGATGAGGAGGATGGCATGGCCGAGAAGATCGACCTCAGGAAGACCTACAAGGGACTGTACGCGGCCAAGGCCGAGCCCGCCCTCGGGGACCTGCGCTTCGACCGGCGGCCGGCCTCGGCATGACGGGCCGCCACCGCGAAGTCTACCTCTCGGACGCGCGGCGCGTCCCGCCGGAGCGGCTCCGGACCATCA
>CAYNPQ010000028.1:31188-36603 GCA_964399065.1 uncultured Treponemataceae bacterium
GAAGTCTACCTCTCGGACGCGCGGCGCGTCCCGCCGGAGCGGCTCCGGACCATCATCAGGCAGCCGGTAACGCGTTAGGCGATACATAAGAGCTCCGCGGCGGACGCCGCGATCCGGGGCTCCCCGGGTCGCGGCGCGGCGCCGCTCGACGGAACGCCGGGCCGCGTGCTATCATGGTCCCATCATGGACATTCCGAGTTCCTCTTCCTCCGATTCCCGACCCCCATCCGCCGAGCCCGCCTACACTAGTCGGGCGCCCTCCGGCGCCCATCCCGCCCCCGCGGCTCGGGGAGGAGCCTAGCGCATGCTCCTCGAGCTCGTCGTCATCCTCGGACTGATACTGCTGAACGGCTTCTTCTCCCTCTCGGAGATGGCCGTCGTCTCCTCGCGCAAGGCCAGGCTCCGGCACGAGGCGGACAGGGGCCGCAAGTCCTACCGCCTCGCCCTCGAGACCGCGGAGCGGCCCGCGCGCTTCCTCTCGACCATCCAGGTCGTCATCACCCTCGTCGGCACCCTCGCCGGGGCCTTCGGCGGCGCCACCGTCGCCGAGAGCCTCAAGGAGGGCCTCCTCAAGATGCCGGCCCTGGCGCGCTACGCGGGACCGGTCTCCGTCGGCATCGTCGTCGTCTGCACCACCTTCGTCTCGGTGGTCCTCGGCGAGCTCGTGCCGAAGTCCCTCGCCCTCGCGCGGCCGGAGCGGATCGCCGCGGCCGTCATCAGGCCCGTCCGCGCCCTCGCCCTGGTCTTCATGCCGATCTCGCGCCTCCTCGCGGCCGTCACCGAGCTCGTCGTGCGGGCCCTCGGCGCGAGGGCCGAGGACGAGCCTCCCGTCACGGAGGACGAGGTCCGCGTCCTCGTGGCCCAGGGCGCCGAGGCGGGGGTCTTCGAGGACTCGGAGCGCGACATGGTCGAGGGCGTGCTCTCCCTCGGCGACCGCCGCATAACCTCCCTCATGACCCCGCGGACCGACCTCGTCGCCATCGACCTCGAGGCCGGCCCCGAGGAGACGCGCGCGACCATCCTCGGGAACGCCCGCTACGGCTACCTCCCCGTCTTCGAGGGCGACCTCGACCGCCTCGTCGGCATGCTCCCCGTGAAGGAGGGCCTCGCGGCCCTCGCCGCGGGCGGCCTCGACGACGTCGTGCCCCTCCTCCAGAAGCCCGTCCTCCTCCCCGCGTCGATCTCCCCCCTCAAGGCCTTCTCGGCCATGAAGGAAGGCGGCTCCAAGGCCGCCATCATCCTCGACGAGTACGGCGGGGTCTCCGGCCTCGTCGCCCTCGCCGACCTCCTCGAGTCCGTCGTGGGCGAGCTGCCCTACACCGGCGACGAGGAGGAGGCCCCGGAAATGGTGCGCCGCGACGACGGCTCCTACCTCGTCGACGGCTCCATGCCCGTCGACCGCTTCGTCGAGGCCCTCGGCCTCGACGAGGAGCTCGGCCAGGGCGACTACGACACCGTGGCCGGCCTCGTCCTCGAGCGCATGGGGACCATCCCCCGCGCGGGCGACAAGTGCCGCTGGGACGGTTGCACCCTCGAGGTCGTGGACATGGACGGGAACCGCATCGACAAGGTCCTCGTCAGCCTCGACCCCGAGGAAGCCTCGGAGGATTGAGGCGGCTCCGCGCGGCCGCCCCTCACTCGCCCCTGACGATCCTGAAGCCCATGCCCGGATCGGCCTGGGTCGGGAGGTCGCGGCTCCTCGCGAAGACCGCGGCGCTGGCGGCCGACTCGTGGTAGTTGCCGCCGCGCCGCACCCGCTTGATTCCCGAGGCCCGGTCCGCCTCCGCGGCGCCGGGGCCGCGCGGATCGACGGCCGGCGAGGCGGCGTAGTAGCCGCCCGCGTACCAGTCGTTGCACCACTCGTGGACGTTGCCGCTCATGTCGTAGAGGCCCAGCTCGTTCGGGGCGAGGGACTCGACGGGCGCGGGGCGCTCGGCGTCGCCGAAGACCGCGACGAGGGCGGGATCGCCGGAGCCGGCGTAGGCGAGGCCCGATCCCTTCGCGCCTCCCCGCGCCGCGTATTCCCACTCGGCCTCGGTCGGCAGGCGGTAGCCGCTCGCGCCGAAGTCGCAGTCGCGGCCGTCGTCGGAATAGCAGGGCGCGAGCCCCGCCGCGCGGCTGAGGAAATTGCAGAAGCGGACGGCCGCGTACCAGGAGACGTTGATGACGGGACGAGGCCCCCGTCCCCACCCGGCGTCGCGGGGCTTCGCCTCGCCCGACAGCTCGCAGTAGGCGTCGTACTCCTCGAAGGTGACCTCGTGGCGCAGCATGCGGAAGGAGCGCGTGATCCGCACCATATGCGCCGGACGCGCGTTGGGCGAACCCGCGTCGCCGCCCATCGCGAAGCTCCCGGCCTCGACCCGGACCATCGCGGCTTCGACGGCCGCCGCGAGCTCGGCGCCTCCGGCAGGGTACGCGTTGGCTGAAACCATGAGGCCGAGGGACAGCGCCGCGAGGAGGCGGGACGGAATCGATGGGGCCCCCTTCCTCACGATCCCGCCCCCTCGGCCGAATCATGGATGTACACCATGAAGCGCCGCTCGAGGATGAAGCCGAGCCGCTCCGCGAGCCGCCGCGACTCCTCCTTGTCCTCCCAGCAGGTCCAGCGGGCCGCAAGGCCCTCGTCCGCGCAGAAGCGGAGGAGCTCGGCCCCGAGGAGCCGGCCGAGGCCCCTGCCCCGGAAGGGCTCCTCCACCTCGATGTCGCCCTCGGCCTCGCCCCCGTAGGTCATGGTCCGCGCGCAGCCGGCCTCGCGCCCCTCCATCTCGAGGACCACCCCGATCCCCCGCTCCTCGCGGAGGCGCCGCAGGGTGGCGCCGGGGGGCGGCGCGGAGGGCGCGGGCGGCGCCGCCGCGGCGCGGAACAGGAGCCGCGGCACGGCGAACCATGGCAGGTCCCCGAAGAACTCCGCGACGCGCGACTCGAGGGCGGGATCGTCCGTCACGAGCTCGAGGCAGGACCCCTCGCCCCGGGCGGCCGCCTCGGCCGACTCGCGGGCGAAGAGCCCCCGGCAGTCGGCCGCGAAGGCCGCCGGATCGCCGCGGCAGGCTATGTACGCGAAGCCGTCGTCGGGCTTGACCAGGGCCGCCCGCGGCTCCTCGGCCGAGTCCGCGAGGACCTCGCCGGGCGCGGCGCCGCGCAGGACCGAGCCCCAGTGGCCGCGGTGGGGGGCGAAATCCCGGAAGAGCTCCTCGACCTTCCCGTACGCGCCTTCATCGAGCCTGCGCAGCATTCCTCTCCCTTTCCCGGGCCAACGCGGAGGCCGGTATCCTGATCGCATAGCGGCAACGCTCGGAGCCCGAGAGCACCGACTCGAGGACCTCGGCCTCCGTCTCCTCGCCGAAGACGACGTCGAAGATGAACTTCTCGTAGCCGGCCGAGCACTCGCACCAGAGGGGATCCACGCCGGCTCCGCCCGAGGCGATGGTCGAGGCGGCCAGGGGGCAGTGGCAGGCGAGGCGCCGCTTCTCGACGGGATCGGAGGATGTCAGGTAACGGTCGGGATCGTAGGGGATCTTCGTGGCGTAGAGGCGGTCGCCCTCGCGGACCGCGCCGAGGATCTCGGGGTTCGCGCGGACGTAGTCCACGACCCGGGACGTTATGCGCTGCTCATACCAGAGGCTGCCGTCAGCCGCGTGCCTCTCGAGGACGGCGACCTGCCGCCCGTGCCAGCCCTCCAGCCAGGCCTCGAGCGAGGGGGCGGCGAGGTAGGCCTCGCGTTCGGCCGCGTGGGCCGCGGCGGGGATGCCGTGCACGTTCCAGCGCAGCACGCGGGCGGCCCGGACGCGGCCGAGCTCCGCCTCGAGGGCCTTCACGAAGGCCTGGGTCGGAGCCGGGTAGGCCTCGGGCGGGGCCCCCGTCGGCGGCTCCGCGACGCCGGCCATGACCCGCGCGCGGCAGCCCTCGCCCTCGAGCTGCCCGAGACGCTCGCCCATCGCGGGCAGCACGCCGACGGGCAGGAGATAGGCGAGGAGCCTGATGGCCAGGGCCTCCTCGCGGTTCACGGCGAAGTAGCGCGCGAGGGCCATGATGGCCTCCTCGGAGGCGCCGCCCCTCGCGACGAGCCCCGCGAGGTGCCGCTCGACCACGGCGAGGGGATGGCCAGCCTCGCCGGGCCCGAGCGAGGCCTCGAAGGCCTCGACGACGGCGACGGCCCGCTCGATGGCCTCGGCCCCCAAGCCGCGCGCGGCGCAGCGCTCGCGGTATTCCTTCTCCTCCCTCATGACTGGCCTCCCGTGAAGGCATCGTCGCGGGAGCGGCCCGGCCGCCGCCGCGCTATATCATGATAACCGCGTCGGCGCGAAGACGCCTCCCCCCGAAGTGGGGATGCGGGGGAGGCGTCGGTCTGTCGGGATGGGATTCGACTCGAAGGAAGCTAGAGCTCCGCGAACCAGCGGTGGATCGCGCCGCCCTCGACCAGCTCGGGGTGGAAGGTGCAGCCGAGGAGCCGGCCCTGCCGCACGAGGACGGGGTCGCCCGCGTGCGAGGCGAGGACCTCGACGCCCTTCCCGACCCGCGTGATCCTGGGGGCGCGGATGAAGACGGCCTCGATGCTCCCGGCCCCGGGCACCATGGTGGCGACCGGGGCGCGGAAGCTGGCGACCTGCCGGCCGTACGCGTTGCGCGACACCGTCACGTCGAGGAGGCCGACGCCGGGCTGGCGGTATCCCTCGACCTCGCGGGCGAGGAGGATGAGGCCCGCGCAGGTGCCGAAGACGGGCATGCCGCCGCGGACCCGCGCGACCAGGGCCTCCATGAGGCCGAAGCGGACGAGGAGGCCGCCCATGACGGTGCTCTCCCCTCCGGGGATCACGAGCCGCTCGGCCGACTCGATGTCGGCCAGGGTCCTGACCTCGTAGCCCTCCGCCCCCGCGCGCTCGATGGCGGCGCGATGGGCGGCGTAATCGCCCTGGATGGCGAGGACGCCGACCCGCTTCATCCCCTTACCAGCCCCTCTTGGCCATGCGGTCGCCGTCCTCGAGGTCGTGGATGCCGATGCCGACCATGGGCTCCCCGAGGTCCTCGGAGAGCTCGGCGAGCTTCTTCGGGTCCTTGTGGTAGAGCACGGCGCCGACGATGGCCGCGGCGCGGCGGGCGGGGTCGCCGGACTTGAAGATGCCGGAGCCGACGAAGACCGTCTCGGCGCCGAGCTCCATCATGAGGGCCGCGTCCGCGGGGGTCGCGACGCCGCCGGCCGAGAAGTTCGGCACGGGGAGCTTGCCGGTCTTGGCGACCTCGACGACGAGGTCGTAGGGCGCCCCGAGCTCCTTCGCGGCGGTCATGAGCTCCTCGTCGCGGAGGCGGGTCAGGCGGGCGATCTCGTCCTGGACCGAGCGCATGTGGCGGACGGCCTCGACGATGTCGCCGGTGCCGGGCTCGCCCTTGGTGCGGATCATGGCCGCGCCCTCGCCGATG
>CAYNPQ010000029.1:0-25475 GCA_964399065.1 uncultured Treponemataceae bacterium
GCGAAGCGGTACTTCCTCCGCCTCATCGATCCGAGCTCCTCTCGGTACTCGAGCAAGTACTCCTGGATGTTGTAGCCGCGTGAGCCGGAGGCGTAGAGCCTCATGAAGAGGTCGTAGTCCTCGGACCGTCCGATGGCGGGATCGGAGTCATAGCCGCCCGCGGCCCTCAGGCAGGCGGCTCGGAACATGACCGAAGGATGGGCGAAGGGACTCAGCATGAGGAAGGACCGCTCGACCGGATTTTCTGGATAGTCCCTCGCGCCCCAGACGCCCGACGAATCGAAGAGGGCTATCGAGGATCCGCAGATATCGATCCCGGGATGGGATTCGAGGAAGGCCGCCTGCTTGCCGATACGGTCGGGCCGCGAGATGTCGTCGCCGTCCATCCGGGCGAGGTACTCGCCCCTGGCCTCCTCCATGCACCTGTTCAAGGTATGCGAGAGGCCCCGATTGCGCTCGTTGCGGATGAGGATGATCCGCGGATCCGCGGCGGCGTAGCGCTCGACCGTCTCCGCGGTCGCGTCGGTGGAGCCGTCGTCGCAGATGACGAATTCGAGCTCCCGGTACTCCTGTCCGAGGATCGATTCGATGCTCGCGGGCAGCGTGGAGGCGCAGTTGTAGACCCCCATCAGCACCGACACCAAGGGACGCCTTCCCTCGTCGCCGCTCATACCTGCACCCGCAGCCAGGAGCCGGGAACGACATCGGCGAAGCTGAAGGAGTAATAGCGATCCCTGTCCTCGATCTCGCGCCGGTTCCAGATCGAGGGAGCGACCACGAGCTTGCCGGGATTCGGGTCGAGCCAGGCTCCCCACCAGCTGAAGGAGGAATTCGCGATGATGTGCATATCGCAGCGCGCCATCATCGCCATGTCGCGCCAGCTGTCGGGTCCGCGGTTCCAGTCCGCGTAGGCTACCGGCGCGTCCCCGAGGCGGAGCGCCTTTCTGCAATACTCCGCGTCGTCGGAGAGCACGAGGAAAGAGCCGGCCCCTCCCCGTGCGGCGATGGCCGCCGCGGCGCCCTCGTAGTAGCCGGGACCGCAGATGTCGAGGTTCGGATGGGCCAGGTAGTCGCCGCGCCTGACATGCACGCTGACGATCGGTCTCGGCAGGCTCGACAGCAGCTCCTCGTTCCGTTCGCCGATCGGCTCCTTGAACCGGAATGCCTTCCGGATTTCGGGCTCCCGGCCCATGAAGTACTTCTCGCTCTGCCAGTAGCCTTCGTAGTAGGCATCGCCGCGGAGGGAGAGCAGCTCGGGTTGGTACCCGAATTTGCGGTCGATGCGATGCGTGCTCTTGGTGAGGTACTTGCGCCTCATGCGGCCGAGGATTCCCGTCGGCGCGTCCGCCAAACGCCTCGTCTCCGCTTCCGGCGCCTCGGGCATGGTGATGCCGAAGACCTGCTCGAGCTCCAGGCCGTTGTGGAGCTTGTCGCCCCCCAGTTCCGAGCTGTCGGCATAGACCGGTTCGCCGCATGCCACGGCCAGGCTCGCGGCGAAGGCGTACTGGAACATCTGGTTCCCGAGCCCGCCGTATATCTTGACTATCTTCATGCCTTCGCTCTCAGGAAAGGATGGGCGAGTACGGAAATCAGCTTGTTCGCGGCGACGATCGGAGGGACGATTCGGTCCCATCGCTCGAACGAGACAATCTCGAAGCGCCTCGCGAGGCGAGCGAGATCGAAGCGCGACGGGGAGAGGCCGAATCGCCTCGCGCCCTTCCTGCTGCTCGAGCGGTACGTCCTTCGGTAGGAGCCGGGATGGCGGGCAGCCACGAAGTTGCCGTAGCACTCGAACTCGCTGAAGGCCCGATACGGATCGCTGGTCGCCAGGGCCGCGCGGAGGATCTTCTCGAAGAAAGTGGCCCCCTTCGCCGATTTGCTGCCCTGGATCTCCGCGATCATCTCGAGCATATACTCCCGCCGGATGAGCATATTCTCCGCGATGAAGGAGAATTCGACCTGCCGTCGGATGCCGAGCAGGGCGTCGATGCTCTCGAAGTATACGGCATTGTGCTCGGAGCTTCCGGTGAAGAGCGGCGTGCCCTCGCCGTCGAAAAGGGATATGGGACGCAGGGGGAAGGTATCGGAATCCCAGACGAGGTACCACTCGTCGCATTCCGGCCTGAGGGCCCAAGCCATCTTGAGCAATTGCTGGAAATACCAGCCTGCCCGTCGCGGGGGCACGACGCTCCCCTCGAAGGATTTCTTCACGAATTCGAGGGAAAGACCGCTTTGCAGCGCGTCTTCGTCGACCAGCTCCACATCGTCGCCGGCCAGGGACGCGAGCGTGCCTGCGTTCTCGCGGTCGGTGATCACGACTATCGAACGGTGTTCGATGTTCCGCCGGATGAAGGGTAGATTCCGCGCGAGCAGTTCGTTGCTGCGACGCGCGTGCGGTATTACGACCTGCATGTCCGTTCCGCTATGCCCTTCGCCGCGCATCGTCGAAGGCGCGGCGCCAATGATCCATCCATAGGCAGGGAATATCCTCCGGATCCTTCGCGAGGGAATCGTACATCGCCCCGAGACGATCCTCGGTCCATCCCTCCGTCGCGCTCCAATCGCTGACGGCGAGGATCGGGAGACCCGGGAAGCCATCGTAGAGCGGCGCGCGCTTGACGATCGGAACGACTCCCAGGTAGAGGGCCTCCCAGGTCCTGTGGCAGTCGATCCCGTTCCCCGGCGGCGAGGCGACGAACCGGTAGCCGTTTAGCCGTCTTCGGTAATCGCGGCTGTTCGTCCATTCGAGCTCGTCGGCGGCGGGCGCGGCGCGCAGAGCGCGCAAGGCGGGTTCCCGTTCCGCCGCGTTCGTGCCCACGGAGAAGCCGAAGAGTATCCGCGGGCGCTTGGCCGACTTCCCGCGGCGCAGGCGCCGGTAGTCCCCGACGATGCCGTTGTTGTGCCGCCAGCGGTTCTCGAGCCCTATCGGCAGATGCGTGATCTTGGGATGGCGGAAGACGACGTTCTGCGCGAACCAGCCGGCGATCCGCTCGTCCTCCGCCAGCCTCGCCCTCGCGGAGTCGACGTTCCAGTCGCTGTTGTGAGTGACCAGGACGAAGCGCTCGCGGACGAGAGGCAGGAGCTCCGCCTCGAAGCGCGGCAACTCGTGCGTCGCGACGAAGACGAGGTCGCCCCTGCGGATCGCGCGCGGATCGATGTCGCTGTCGAGGTCGAGGACGTGGTCGGCCTCGGCCCGGAACGAATCGCCGCTCAGGTAGGGGGCGCTCGAGGGGTGGCTCTTGAGGATCCGCCGGACGCTTCGACAGCCCTTGTCCCCGATCTTGTACAGATAATCGACCGCCTTCATCTCGCCTCGCCCGTCCGATCGGGAGCGGCAGGGCGCGAGTACTGCCCGTATATCTCCCCGAGGCTATCCTCGATGCGGTACAGCGCGCTCCAACCGGTTTTCGCGCTCAGCTTGGAGTTGTCGCCCACGATGATCCTGTTCTCGTTTGGTCGAATGCGCGCGGGGTCGACCTTCGTCGAATAGGTTTTGCCGGAAATCCTCGCGATGCTCGCGATGAGCTCATCGATACTCCGCCCGACGCCGCTGCACACATTGTAGACCTCGCCGGACAAGCCCTCGCGGAGGAGCAGGTAATAGGCCCTCGCCACGTCGCGCACGTCGAGGAAGTCCCGGACGACCGATACGTCGCCTACCGTCAGGGCGACGACCTGCCCCGCCGGCGCCTCCGCGAATTGCTTGACGATCGACGGGACGGCGAATATCGGTTCCTGCCCGGTGCCCACGTGGTTGAAAGATCGGGTGATCACGATATCCAGTCCGTACGCCCGCGCGTAGATCGCCGAGAGTTGTTCCTGGGCTACCCGCGCGACGGCGTAGGGGCTCGTCGGGGCGAGGGGACGGTCCTCGCGGAGAGGCAGATCGACCTCGCCGACGGATCCGTACTCCTCGGAGGAACCCACGGACAGGATGCGGGGACGCAACCCGTTCGTCCGGATCGTCTCGAGGAGATTCAGGAAGATGTTCGTGTTGTTCGAAAAGCATTGCGCCGGCCGCTCCCAGCTCAACGCGACGCTGCTGAAGGACGCCAGGTGCACGACGAAATCGGGGCGGAAGCCCTTCACCGCCGACTCGAGCGCCCGATAATCGAGCATGTCGACGCGCTCGAAGCGATGCGGGAACGAGCGCCTCGGCGGGTTCATGTCGATGCCGAGGACGTCGACGGCTCCCTCGACCGATTCGACGTGGCGCAGGAAGTGCTCCGCCACGAAACCGGAGACGCCGGTGATCAGGTACCTGCGCACTTGCCGCGCCTATCGCGCCGACCGCCCAGGACGCGCCGGATCTTCCGCACCGCCCTCTTGGATTTCCTGATGACGAAGCTCACGAAATCGACCTTGCCCCAGCTGACTTCCCAATAATGGATCGCATACGCCTCGGCCGTGACGAATTCGCGCTTGATGCCCTCGACGTCGCGTTCGCCTCCGACGTAGTTCGGATAGGGATACAAGTACGCCGAAGGGAGGACGAGATCGGATTCTTCGAGGGTATCGAGCTTGCCGACGACTTCCCTCGTCAAGAGCCCGGGCCCGGTCGCCTCGATGATATCCATCAACTCGGTGGTGGTTATTCTCGCGCTGGATGCCGAGCAGAGCCGATTCGCCACCGGATGCCCGGGCGCCGAGCCTATTATCGCGTTGCAAAGGTACGGCGCGGGATCGAACAGATTGCCCGCGAAGAAACTGCAGCCGTCCACGAGTCGGTCAAGGGGGCGCAAGCATTCGAAATCCGTGTCGGCATAGACCCCGCCGAAGCGCCTGAGGATCTCGTAGCGCGCGATATCCGACTTGGCGCCGAGGCTCCGCGCGCTCCGGAAGGCCATCCTGCCCTCGAACTCGCCGAGCTCGAGTATCGCCTTCTCGTCCCAGAGGCGGTATTCGTAGGAAGGATTCAGCCTGCTCCATGACGCGCAGAACGCCTCGTACTTTTCGGGCAGGGGCTTGCCGATCCAGATCTGGTGGATCTTCCGCGGTATCGGGTTCGCGCATCGCGCCTCGCCCTGTCTCCACCGGTCGAACCTGCGCGCGAGCTCCTCCCAGACGCTCGCATCCTTCATGCGTTCCGGGAATCCCTCCGGAAAGGCCGACTGCCTGTAGAATTGGCTCTCGAGGAACCCGCCCATGTCCCTACCTCGCCCGCGAGAAGGCCCGGCGCCAGTGGTCGGCAAAGAGGATCGGCGCCCCGAGCGAGCCCGCCGCCCGCGCGTACCGGGCGCGGACCTCCCCCTCGTCCCATTCCCTGATTTCGTCCCACGAACGCACGAGGACCATCGGCGCGCCCGCTTCCGCGAAGCGCCGGTTCATGTAATCGTCCTCGACGACGGGCACGCAGCCCATGTACATGGCTTCCCACGTCCGATGGCAGTCGAGTCCGTTCCCGGGAGGCGAGGCGACGAGCATGTATCGCTTGACCATCTCCCTATAGAGACTGCTGTTTATCGGTTGCGGCAGTTCTTTCCCCACCCGGCTCGACTTGAGGGCGCGGTAGCATTCGATGCGCTTGTCGAGGTTCGTGCCGAGCGTGAACGCGTGGGCGATCATGGGTATGGAGGGGGAGTTCTTCCTGCCGATTCGGCGGAAATCCCCGTAATCGCCGTTGTTGTGCCGCCATCGATCCTCGAGTCCGATGGGAAGAGGCGTCACCTTGGGATGCTCGAGCATGCAGTTCTGCGCGAACCAATGGAGGACCATGGGATGCTCGGCCACGCGCCCGAGCCCTTCGTCGACATTGCGGTCGCCCTGGTGGGTGACGAGGACGAAGCCTTCCCCGATCGCCGGAAGCACTTCGTCGACGAACTCGTCCAGGCGCCGCGCGCCCACGAACACGATGTCGCCGCGACCGACCTTGGTTGGGTCGAATCCGCCGGTCTCATCGAAGACGAAGTCGGCCATCGCGCGATAGGTGTCGCCGCTCAGGAAGGGCGCGCTCGACGGCCTTCGGCGCAGGAAGGAGTTGAGGCGGGAGCACAGTATCCGCTCGACCTCGAACGGGATGTTTCTCAAAAGGAGCGTCAGTTGCATGGATTCCGTCCTGTTTCCGCGGCCTACAGATAGTTGCGCCGGATCTCGCGGAGGATCCCGCGGGGGGTCGGACGGACGGGACGTCTCCCCTGCCGCTTCGCGTCGAGGCAGTTCCGGAGACTCTCCATCGGCGCGTCGCGGACGAAGGACGCCACGCGCTTGCGCTGCTCGGCGAGCATGGCGCCGTAGAGCCCCTCGTCCGCATCGAGGCGGGCGATCAGGTCGGAGATCTCCCGCGCCGAGCGGACCCAGGTTTCGGGGGGGAGGAGCTGCGAATGCACGACATCCTTGGGATCCATCAGGACGAGCGTCCCCGCGGAGATTGCCTCGATGAGCGAATTGCCCCGTATCCTCCGGCCTCCAAGCTTTACGAAGTACTTGCTGTTCGCCAGCTTGACGAGGTTCCGTACAATGTCCTGGTCATGCATGACGACTTCGTGCCCGAGCCCTCGGACGAACTCCAGTTGCGGTACTCGAACGACGGGCCGCTCACTCGTCGAGTTGATCTCGGCGTAAACGCCGGTCTTCGCGCCGGTGGCGCCGAAGCCCGCTGCCAAGGTCTCGAGACAATCGGGGCCCAGGAACGTGTACGGGAAATCGACCGCTCCGAGACCGTCGGCGACGCAACCGGACACCTCTTGGGTCAATCGCGCATCGTATCCGTATTCCACGTACGGCGCCTGGCGGCTCGCCTCTCCCATCATGTAGCACCATAGCGTCGAACCGTGCTTCCGTACGATCCGCGTCGGGACGGCGACGTTCACGGAGATCACGACATCGTAGTCGCTCCACGGCACGTAATCGGCGTCGACCGAGAAATCGGCATGGGATCGCCCCGATCTCGGCGCGAGGTAATCGAACACCTCCCCCCGGATCTGGTTGACAGGCTTGTCCTTGAGCTGGCGGAGGACCTCCGCGGGTGGCCTGTAGCTCTTCAGGTAGGCCTTGCATTCCCGCTCGCGGCCTTCCTTGACGATCAGGAAATCCGCGTCGTACAGGGTGAAAAGCCCGAGTGGACCGACGCGCATGATCGTGGACGACAGGAGATCGGAGGGCGAGGAGCGATTGGCGCAGACGTAGAGATCCTGGTAGACATCCTGCTTGACGAAAGCGATCCTCATCTCGCCGGCCTCGCTCCGCGGAATGCCGCCAGCCGCCTGGTGAGGTCGACGAATGTTCCCTTGTTTATCGGATAGTGCGTCTTGCGGTGGGGCGACTCGATGAAATCGAAAATCCGCTTCTCGTCCGCCCGCCATGCGGCATACCCCTCCGTCGCGTCCCGGATGGAGCGCTCCCGGATACGATCATACTCGGAGAAGTCGATGGGCCTGGGATCGTCGATATCGTAGAGATATCCGTTGACTCCGTCCGTGATGTACTCGTTCATCGTGGCCTCGTTCGGCGCTATCACGACCAAGCCCATCGCCATGGCGTCGAGGAAGGACAGGCCGATGCCCTCCTTGCCGCGGGGCGCGAAGAAATAGGCGTACCGCCCCAGGCGATCCTCGTATTCGACCTTCGAATCGAACCAAGTCGTGACGTCGATATTGTAGCGGGCGCGGTCCGCCTCGCTCGGCTCGGTGAACGATACGCCGGGATCGCAGGAGGCGTGCAGGTTCACGGCCTCCACCTTGGCATGGCCGAGTAACTTCTTGACGAGCGGCCAATCGATCTCGGCCCGCCGCTGCCAGAAGAAAAACGTATTCGGCTCCGGGGCTTTCTTGATGGGATGCGGCTCGGGATAGTACTTGACGTACAGGGCGTCGACACCGCGCAGGAAGGGCCGGTATTTCTCCGTGAAACAAAGCCATTTGACTTTCTTCAGGAAAAGGAGATGCCGACGCCGAGTTAAGGTGAAGGTATCGTACATCGGGACGAACACAATGTTCTGCCCCTTGAATCGATCGATGAAGTAGGCCGGATTGATCTGGAGGAAGACGACCGCCCTGTAGTTCCCGCGGCCTTTTTCCGCGATCTCCCCGGCCGATGCCTCCTCGATGTAGAAGACGTCGACGTCGTAGCGCTCGCCGAGAAGGGAGAGCAGGAAATCGACCGACCGCGTCTTCCTGCGGTAGCCACTGTCGATGAAGAGCAGTCTTTCCTTCTCCTCGCCGCGGCCCTTAGCATCGTTCGGCATGCCTGCTAGCTCCAATACAGATAGATGGCGGAAAGATCGCTGGTCACGAAATAATCCCTCAGCCCATGCCGCAGCAAGACGGGGATCATGGCGTAGGCGTAGTCGAAGTTGCTATTGGTCTTGGGGGAGCAGTCCAGGCCGGTCAGCGCGGTAAGGGGCCGGATCATCTTCCTGACCGCTCCGGCCATCGACGAGAAGGGTCTTTCCCTAAGTCGCGGACCCAGCTCGGCCTTGACGAAGCCGTCCCGCGCCCCCGCCTCCAAGAGGCACACCACGTTCCCGTACCGCATGAGGTCGTTAGCGTCGAGGCGCACCCGGGTGGGTTCGCGCCGCTCCATGAGGTCCAGGATCGGCCGGTCCTCGACGGCCAGCGGCCTGCCCCAATCCTGGTCGAGCGCGGGCTCCAGGACATTCTCGGCGCAGGCGCGCATCGTGTCGAACGAGGCGGTGGCCGGTCGGAGGAAACCTCGCTCGGGCGATGGATGCCATTGGTGGTAGATCCGATGCGGCTCGGGAAGCCACAGCATCTCGTACCCGAGCCGTTTCAGGCGTTCGGGCCAATCCATGTCCTCCTGGCCCCAATAGAGGATCCGTTCGTCGTAGCCGCCGGACTCGTCGAAGGCCGACCTGCGGATGAACTGGAAGCCGCCAGGCCCGCCCAGGCCCGCGGGACGGGCCTTCGCGATATCGCCGTCCCTTCCGAGCCAGTACGTGTTGATGTGGAACATTGCCTTCGCCTCCCCCCGGCCCAGGCAGTAGGGGAAGGGATTCGTCTCGAAAAACACATCCACATCTACGGTGCAGACATGTTCGCCGCGGGCCAACCTCGCTCCACGGTTGATCGCGCGGCATTTGTTCCAAGGCCAACCATCCGAGCGCATCCGCTCGTAGTCGATGCGCATCACCCGCGCGATCGACGCGTAGGATTCCGAGAAAACGCGGTCCGAGCCGTAGTCGACGATGATGAAGCGGGCGTCGGCCCCGCGGACCCGCAAGCTCTCGACCAACCTCTCGATCCGACGCGCCTCGCGATTCCGGACGGGGATGATAACGCTGATTTCTTCGTCCATCGCCTAGATGATCCCCGCTCTCTTAAGGTTCGTCATGACGTATCGGTAGGCCCTGAGAAGGAAATCCAGGGAGCGTCTCGGTCCGAATTGTCGCAGTATGCAACCGTATACGGATTCGCGGAAATCGACGAGTGCGAGCATAGTCGGGGCCAGCTCGCCGAACACCTCCTCGATCCCTCGTTCGCGCTCCGCCCGTATCTTCGGGGCGCTTCCTGCTTTGTTACTCGCCCCGCCGAGGGCGAATTCCACAAAAGGTTCCTCCAGAAAACGGAAGACCGCCTTCTCCGCCCTCGACGCTTTCAGGAAGAACAGCCAATCAGCGCAGACAGGGTATCTCGTGTCGTACGGGCCTAACCGCTCGAAGAGACTCCTTCGCACGAGGGCGTTCTGATGGTTGATCATGCCCGACACGAAGAAATTCGCATCGATGCTTCGGGGATAGTCGGTGACGGTCCTCCGCCCCCCCGCCGACAATACGGCATTGGCGTAATAGATATCGGCGCCGTCGTCGACGAAGGATCCAAGGCCGTTCTCCGGTCGTAGCGTGTCGCCCGAGTTGAGGAAGAGACAGAACTCCCCGCTCGCGCGGGCGATGCCTTTGTTCATCGCGTCGTAGATCCCGGCATCGGGTTCCGAGATCCATGCGTCGATGAGATCGTCCCGCTCTTCGATGGCCTCTACGCTGCCGTCGCTCGAGGCGCCGTCGATGACGATGTACTCGCTATCCTCCGGCGCGTGGAGGCCTACGCTGGCGAAGGTCCTCCGAAGCCCTTCTGCGTCGTTTCGGTTGACCGTGATTATCGAAAAGAGCATCACGCCTTCATTCGCGGCGCCGACCCGACGACGCCGCGGAAATAGTCGATCGTGCGCGCGACTCCGTCGCGGAACTCCACGGTCGGACGCCAGCCGAGCATCGAGACTGCGAGCCCGATGTCGGGCTTTCGCTTCCTCGGGTCATCCGAGGGAAGCGGACGATGCACGATGGGCGAAGTCGACCGGGTCAGGTCCTTGATGAGTCGGGCTGCCTCTCCCACCGTGAATTCGCCGGGATTCCCGAGGTTCACCGGTCCGACGAACGAGCGATCGCTACTCGCCATGCGCGCGATCCCTTCGACAAGGTCCTCGACGTAGCAGAAGGATCGAGTCTGGCTCCCGTCGCCGTATACCGTTATCGGTTCTCCCGCGAGGGCTTGGACAATGAAATTGGAGATGATCCGTCCGTCGTCCGGATCCATCCGAGGGCCGTAGGTATTGAAGATGCGGACGATCTTGATCTCGATGCCGAATTTCCGCGAGTACTCGAGCATGAGCGTTTCCGCGATCCGCTTGCCCTCGTCGTAACAGCTTCGCGGACCGAAGCAGTTCACGTTGCCCCAGTACGACTCGACCTGGGGATGCACCGCCGGATCGCCGTACACCTCGCTCGTCGATGCCTGGAGGATCCTCGCGCGCTTCGCCTTCGCGAGCTCGAGCAGATTCTTCGTACCAAGGTAGTTCGTGTCGAGGGTGAAGATGGGATCGCGCTGGTAATGGGGTGGCGAGGCGGGACAGGCCAGGTTGAAGATCATGTCGAGATCGCCGACGGCGGCCGGGTCCAGTCGTCCCGTTACGTCGTGCTCGAGGAATTTGAAGTCCGGTCGCCCATCGAGCCCGCGGAGGTTGCGGCGGTCGCCGGTATATAGATTGTCGACCCCGAGGACCTCGAATCCTTCGCCGACGAGGCGCTCGCAGAGATGCGATCCGAGGAAGCCGGCGGCGCCGGCGACGAGGGCTTTCATGGCGGGCTCCTACTTTCTTCCCATGCCGTGATACGCGAAACCGTCCTCGCGCAGTCGTCTGGGATCGTAGATGTTCCGTCCGTCGAAGATCACGCGCCCCCGCATCGCCGTCTTGACCCGTTGCCACGAAGGCCGGCGGAATTCGTTCCATTCCGTGACGAGCACGAGGGCGTCCGCGCCCTCGAGCGCCTCGTACATCCCGACCGCGTATTCGACCGAATCGCCGAGCGCCTTCCGGGCCTCGTCCATCGCCTCGGGATCGAACACCCTCGCCTTGGCGCCGAGCTCGAGAAGCCTCCGGATGATCACCAGCGAGGGGGCCTCGCGCATGTCGTCGGTCTGGGGCTTGAACGCGAGCCCCCATATCGCGAAGACGAGGCCCGCGAGATCGCCGGCCGGCTTCCCTCCGCCGAAATGCGCGCGGATCTTGTCCACCATGATCGCCTTCTGCGAGTCGTTCACCTCGTCGACGGCCGAAAGCAGGTTCATGCGGGCGCCGAGTTCGGAGCCGGTATGGATCAGGGCCTGCACGTCCTTCGGGAAACACGAGCCGCCGTATCCCACGCCGGGGAAGAGGAATTCGTACCCGATACGCCGATCGGCCCCGATGCCTTCCCGCACGGCGCTTATATCGGCGCCGGCCCGCTCGCACAGGTTCGAAATCTCGTTGATGAAGGAGATCTTGGTGGCGAGGAAGCAATTCGCCGCGTACTTCGTCATCTCCGCGCTGCGTATGTCCATGACGATGAGGGGGTGGAAAGTCCTCAGGAAGGGCTCGTAGAGTTCCCTCATGATATCGAGCGCGCGCTTGGAATCGCCTCCGACGACCACGCGGTCCGGTTTCATGAAATCCGAGATGGCGGTCCCTTCTTTCAGGAATTCCGGGTTGGAGACGATGTCGAATTCCTGGTTCGTCGAATCGGCGATGATGGCCTTCACTCTATCGGAAGTACCTACGGGGACGGTCGACTTGTCGACGACGACCTTGTAGCCGTTCATGTGGCGTCCGATGTCAGCGGCGGCGGCGAACACGTACCGCAGGTCCGCCTCGCCGCTCTCGCTCATCGGCGTACCGACGGCGATGAAGATGACGTCTCCGTGCTCGACGCCGCGCCGAACGTCGGTGGTGAAATCGACCCGCCCGTCCTCGCGGTTCCGCGCGATGAGCTCGGCGAGGCCCGGCTCATATATGGGTACGCCGCCGGACAGCAGTTTTTCTACCTTGGCCTTATCGACGTCGACGCAGACGACGTCGTTGCCGCTGTCGGCAAGGCAGGTGCCGGTGACGAGTCCGACGTAACCGGTGCCGAGGACGGTGATGTTCACGCTATGCTCCTATACTGATCCGGCCGAGACTTTTGTCCTCGGCGGCGGAATGCTGTCTTTCGCCGTAATACGAGAGCGTAAGCCTCGCCGCGACATCGGGGTTGAATAGATCGCGCGCCCGCGCCGCGGCTCGGACGCCGGCTTCTCGACGATTGTCCAGGCACCAAGATACGCCCCGCGCGAAATCCTCCGGATCGAAAGGCTCGGCGAGATAACCCGATACCCGATCAGCTACGACATCGGGCACCCCCCCGACCCTGAATGCGCAGACCGGCACCCCGCACGCGGATGCCTCGAGCGCCGTCAATCCGAACGACTCCACGAGAGAAGGAACGATGAAGACATCGCAGGCGCAGTATCCGATGCGCATGATCGCATCGTTCTCAATCCTTCCGGTCGAGAACACCGGAACCGGCATCCGCCTCGCGAAACGCTCGTCGAGCGGCCCGAATGCGAGGAGCGATATCCCGAGGTTTGGCGAATTCGCGTGTACGAATCGGAGGATGTCGGGTACCAGGTACCCGCCTTTGGGATCGATGCCGTCGCCGATGGCGTAGGCCGAACCGAAGCCGAGTACGACAGCGCTCTCCGGAATGCCCAACAGACGCCGTATATCGCGCCGATCGGCGGGCGCGAAAGTCCGAGTGTCGACGCAATTGGGAATGACGCGGGTTTGCCAGGCGGGGAACGTCGACGCGAGATGGCTCGTTCTTGCGATTTCTTCTTCCCAACTGCTCGGGCAGCAAAGATTGATATTTATTCTCTTCCAGTAGTGGAGCTTGAGCCTGAATACCAATCGCGGTAAATCGATGCCGCGAAGGGGCGACCCTCCGATACGGGAATAACCATCGCGGTACCGCAGGTCCGTATGCATCGGATCGGGGTGATGTTCGGCGCCGCAGACGGGCCATGAATCATGGAGAGTCCAGAAGAGCGGCTTCGTGATCCGTCCGATGTCCTTGACGGAAATCATGTCGTTGTTTACCCAGTGCAAGTGGACGATATCGTACTCTGATGCGTTTATCCAGCGAATATCGACTTTCGAGAAGAGATTGAGCGAATGGAGCAAGGGGTTCGCGGTCTTGAAGCGCCGGAACAGGAAACGCTCTATCAGCGCTCCGATCTTTCGGATGAGCTTGCCCGCGAGCCCCCCCCGCGAGGGAATCGTGACGACGAAGGAATTCGCGGTTCGCTTCTCCACGACTCCGAGGACAGCATCGATTCCTTTTTCCCGGAGCGCGATGGTGAGCCTGAGTGCGGCGATCGCCGCGCCTCCGCCAGCGTCGGAATACGAGAGTCCCAACACCCGCGGAGGCCTGTCGGCTGAATGGTCGCTCATACCGCCTCGCTCCTCGAGGCTAGGCGGACGAGCTTGCGGTACGCCCGGCGCGCGAGCTTGAGGAATTCCTTGATGGGCCCCTCGCGACCATCCTCGAAATCGCGGAATCGGCGCATGACGGTTCCGCTCTCCACTAGTTTTTCGGGAAACCGGATCGAATATGCGGGACGTTCATCGAGCCTCGCGTCGAACCTGTCGGAGACGGAGCAGTGCATGCCGGATCCGTCGAAGCCCCTGTTGGCGGACAAGGACACGCGGGGGAATAGGCAGTACTGTTTCCGGACGATCTGGTGGTAGCAGACCCTCACGTCGATGGCGTCGATCGCGCCTTCCGAATCCGCGCGCAGGAGGTCGAGGTAATCCCGCCCCACCGAGCGAGCGCGCCTGGCGAGCGCGGTATCGGACATCAACTCGAAATACCGATTCCTCGGGGTCAGGTCCATGGCACCCCATTTCTCGCGCCATAACCCGACGCCCCACGGAGAATACCGCCTTCCGAGATAGACATCCTTCCGGTACCACAGTGGCATCCGGAACGGAAGACGGTACGAGCAGATCGCGAGTATGTCCGGATCGTCGACGTACCGGTCGAGTCCCTCGTTCATGAAGCGTATGAAATGCGGCGATACGATGACGTCATCTTCCATGAAAATGAGACGGTCGTGGTTTTCAAGAATATCCTCGATGATACCGAGGGTCGAATCGCGGGCCCCGAGATTCCGCTCCCTGAAATGCGGTACTACCTTCCCGAATCCGGCTATGGCGGAGGCGAATCGCCTCACCTTCTCCACGGCCTCGCGGTGCTCTTCGCGCGCGGGCGCGTCTGAAACCACATGAAGCTCGCTATCGCCAGCCCCGTCGCTCTTCGCGAGTGATTCCACGCAGCGGCGGAAATGGTCGAGCCGCGTATACACGGTTATCACCAAAGGAGCGTGCTTCATTATTGGTTCGCTCATCGTTTCCAGCGAGGTATCCCGACTCATCCGAGGTTGGACTCGTTCCGGCGGAGCGTCTCCTCGAGCTCGAAGATCTTTCTGCTTCTTTCCTTGATCTTCCGGACAGGAACCCCGACATAGACGCCGTAAGGATCGAGCGGTTTCAACACGAGAGACATGGATCCGACGGAGGACCCCTCGCCGATTGAGACGCCCGGGAGTATTACCGAACTCGTGCCCACGATGACATGCTTCCCCAGCTCGACCTTCGCCTCCACCACGCGCCGATATTCCTCGGGCACCATCGGATTAGTCAGGTAATCGCCGGAATAATCATCGGATACCGCATAGACGGCACACCGGGAGGACAAGCCCGAGAAGTCATGCATTTCGATGCCCACGTCGCCCGCGAAGAGGTAGTTGCCGGCGGAGATGTGGATATAGTCGTGGAGGACGATACTCCCTGAAAGGATGCAAAAATCGTCGACCCTGACATTGCTCCCGACGTGCATTTTCCGAATCCCGTACAGACTTGATTTACGGCTGATCCGGACATTGCTGCCCAAGGAAGCGAACCCGAGCGCCTCCAACTCTGCCCGTTCGTAGAAAGACGATTCCATGCACTTCCCTCCGAGAGGTGATGTCGATTCCAGGGGGACCGCGTTTCGACTATGCGGATCGCCCGATGGCGATGATGCGATCGCAGATGTACTCGACATCCGCGGTCGAGAGCCCCCCGTAAAGCGGCAACGTCAGCACTTGCGACGCCACGCGGGATGCGACGGGAAGGGACGTGCCGGGCAGCGAATCCCGGTAGCACTGGAAATCGCTGGTCAATGGGTAGAAATATTTGCGCGGGCAGATACCCTCGCTCCAGAGCTTGTCGAACAGCGCGTCTCGATCGATCCCGAAAGACGTTTTGTCGACGAGCACGGGGAAGTACGAATTATTGTAGGAAACCCCGCTCGAACGCGAAGGCACGGTCAGGCCAGGCACGCCGGTCAATCGCGCCAGGTACTCATCGACGGTCTTTCCCCGGGATGCGATCTCGTCATCGATGTGGCGGAGATTCACTATCCCCATGATCGCCTGGAATTCGCTCATCTTGGCGTTGAGGCCGATCGCCTCTACCGTCTCGGGCCCCGTGATGCCGAAATTCTTGTAGAGGTCGAAGGATCGTTTCAGGCACGGGTCGCCATAGACGAGCGCGCCTCCCTCGATGGTGTGGAAGACTTTCGTCGCGTGGAAGGAGAACATGGAGACATCGCCGAAACTCGCGATGGGCCTTCCCGACACGGTCTCGCCGAAGGCGTGCGCCGCGTCGTACACGACCTTCAGTCCGTGGCGCTTCGCGATCGCGTCGATCGCCTCGACGGCGCAGGGATTGCCGTATACATGGACCGGCGCGATCGCGCTGGTCCGCGGCGTGATCAGTTCCTCGATTTTCGTCTCGTCGATGGTGAAATCAGCGGCCTTTATTTCGCAGAACACCGGCCGCAATCCGTTCATGGTCAAGGCATGAGTCGTCGACGCGAACGTAAACGGCGTGGTTATGACCTCGCCCTTCAGCCCGAGGGCCTTGATGGCCACGTCCAGGGCGAGATGGCCGTTCGTGAAGAGGGTTACATTCGCCGATTTCAGGTACTGCCGCAAACCGTCCTCGAGACGCTGGTGCATCGGCCCCTGGTTCGTGAGCCAATGGGTATTCCAAATATCCTCGAGCTCGGCGACGTACTCCTCGAGCGGCGGGAGAAAAGACCGAGTGACAGGGTAAACGGGTTTTTCCGGCATCGCGTTCCTCGCCTCTTCGCGCTATTCGGATGGCGCTTCCAGTTTCCGCAAGATGTGCTTTATCTTCCTGATGATTCGGCGCCAGACAGGCAAGCCGGCGGGTCGGTTCTTCGCCGCCATGTACCGGACGTACGAATCGATCATGGTTTCGATCGGGGGTTCGGCGGCCAGGAATGCCTTATCGGCGGGCAGATGAAGAAGAAACAATCCTCGAAAGGCGTCGAAGCCATTCTGCACATGCGCGGTCGGGACGCTCCAGTAACGTCCGATTACCTCGAATCTACCGACCTCGGAAATGCGCCGTCCGGAAGCCATCATCTGTTCGAGCGCGATCGATGTCAGCATCTCGTCGCCCTGATGATGCAGCGATGGGTACAATTCGAAATACCGCTTCGTCAGAGCCGAGATGCCGGTGGAGAGATCACGGAAGAAAGCGCGGTCGCCTCCGATGAATTCGCCACCCGCCCACATCCCGTCGCTGTCTCGGCCGCTGATCGCTGACTTGTCCGCTATCACGCGCGAAGCGCCGTACACCGGAAAGATGCCGGCCGTTATGTCGTAATATGTCGGGATATTCTCCCGTGCGCAGAATGCCAGACTTTGTGGCATCGGATTGACGCAGGCGACATCCGAATCAAGGAGGATGGAGTACTCGGAGGCGGTTTCCCCGAGCCACCTGAACACTTCGAATTTATGGTGCGCGGAGAAGAATCGGATGTCGCGCGGTACATCCATCGAGAACCGGATCTCCTCGACAGCGAAGGGAAAGCCCAAGGAACGCAAGAGTCCAGCGTCGTTCGTGATCACGGAAAAGACGCATTGGGGATCATGGAATGCGAGTGATTTCCCAAGGGTTTCGCAGCACCCGGCATACACCTCGATCTGTTTCCTGAAATCCTCTTCGCTCCCGTTGTGTGCGGCGGCCCTTCCCGCCGGATCCACGAAGAGCATCGTATAGTATCGCATGCTAGAACCGGCGTCTATCGCGACCGGGAATCATTGGAACGCGCATCCGGAAACCCCATCAGGAGCCCGCCCCGCCGGATCCCCAATAGCAGCCGCCCTCCAGCGTACCGGCGTTCTTCGGAGTCTCGGCGGACGAAGGATACACCCAGTTCTCATTATACAGGCCCTTGAAAAACGGTTCCCCGTCCCAACGGGCTCCCCGTATCCCGAACCAAATCTGGGTCGCTCCTCCCATGACGATAGCCTGCTTTCCGCCCTGCTTGATGAAGGACGCGAGCGGCATCCCGAACGGGCCGCAACCTAGGACCGCGACATCGAAGTCCAGGAGCGCGATTTCCCTCTTCATCTCATCGAGCGCCGCGAACCAGGATTCGTGGCTCCGATCCTCGTTGTTGAACTCGTAGACCGACTTGTAGGTGAGCAGGGTGAACTCCGGCAGGATCGACTCATTCTTGAAGAGCGAACGTCTCTTCGCGTACTGCGCCTTGATCGTCTCGGCCAGCGGATTGACCACAAGGACCCTGCGTCCTCGCAAGGCACTTGTCCACGGATCGGCATGACCATAAGGCTCGATATCCGCGAGCGATATCTTCATCGACTTCGAAAGCTCCCGCCTGAACTCGAGCTCTTCCGGACACCATGACCCCAGTATATCGATATCGGACATCAAGGATCGGTAAATTTCTGCGAATCTCGCGATACTGTCGTCGGTGAGCGGGTAGAATCCGCCCTTCTCCGCCAAGATGCGCGCGAACGTATTGTCAAGGAAGCTCATCTTCCCTCGTCCGCGGAAATAGCTTGCGACGAGGCCGAGCTCGCAACTCCCGAACCTGCCGACGAAGAGCGGTTTCCCCGATGCTAGCTCCTCCTTGATCGCGTCGGAGGCCGCTTGCCCCTTGCGGGTAATCAAACGGTCGAGGCGATCGCGTCGCGCTTGATACGACCGCGCGATAAGGCCCCGTCGGCACTCGATCAACGGCGAAAGGATTCCGGCTCGCTTGAGTGCATCCTTGATGCGCGTAGTCCATCCATCGACAGGCATATGATCAGCGCTCAATCCAGTGCGCAATCGGCGCTACGGCGCCTAGAAGATTCTCTGCGTATGTACTGTAGTTGGTTCTACTGTCAATGCGCAGATAGAGCTGGGGGGCATTTTCTCCTGATGTGATTAGGCCGCGGGTTTGATGAAGGCTTGCCTGGAATTCCACTCGGTACGTTCTATCGATCAGTAAATTGGCGGGGATCACGCAGTGCAGATGGTTTTTGCCAAGCCGGGGTTTATACTGGGGAATCTGCATATGCGGGCTCAGGATGAATGCGATCGAATCGTCTTCGGCATAGAACACGACATAACTCACTAGGTTCGGGCAGTTTTCTTTCAGGGAAAACTCGATGTCGACGAGGAATTCCCTGCAAGCTAGGACAGGCGTCTTGATGGAACTTCCGTCGCGTTCCAAAACGGCGAATCTATCAAGCGAGAACTCATGCGTTGTCCCCGATCCATCGTTGGTCCATTCGGTTGAAGTCTGGCCGAGAGATTCTGCGCCATGGAGATATTCCGCCACGACCTCAAGGATATTGTCACCAAAAGTCAAGACTCTGCCTTTTCCGAGAAGCATACCACTCGAACAGAGTTGCTTAACCGCGCCCATATTGTGGCTCACGAAAAGCACGGTGCGTCCTTGCTTGGCGCTGATTTCTCCCATCTTGCCGAGTGCCTTTTTCTGGAAAGAGGCATCCCCTACCGCGAGCACCTCGTCCGCTATGAGTATTTCGCTGTCGAGATGCGCGGCCACGGCGAATGCCAGCCTGACGTACATACCGCTCGAGTAGCGCTTGACCGGCGTGTCGATGTACTGTTCGATCTCCGAGAAGGCGATGATCTCGTCCAGCTTGCGGCTGATTTCGCTCTTCTTCATACCCAGGATGGCCCCGTTGAGGAAGATGTTTTCCCGGCCCGTCAGCTCTCCATGGAAACCCGTCCCAACCTCGAGGAGACTCGCGACTCGCCCCTTTATCTTGGCGACACCCTCGGTTGGCGCTGTGATGCGACTGAGGATCTTGAGCAGGGTGCTCTTCCCCGCCCCGTTCCTTCCGATTATACCGACGCGATCCCCCTCCTTGATGTCGAACGAGAGGTCTTTTAGGGCCCAGAAGCGATCTATTTGATCCGCGAAATGGTCAGCGCCTATCGAAGCATGCGGGTCGGGGCGGCCCAATTTAAGCGCCAGCCAACTCTGCATATCCTTGTAAAGCATGCCATGGTTTATCGATCCAAGACGGTATTCCTTGGAAAGATGTTCCGCGCGAATCGCGATATTCATGCCGGTACCGTCCTCCGCTCAGACCACGTCGACGAAGGTCCGCTCATTGTGGTTGAACAGGACCAGGCCGAGGCCGAGGAACACGACCGTCATCGCGACGCTGATCCACATCATGCCCGGCGTCGGGCCTCCCACGCCGTAGAAGGCCGCGCGGAAGGCCTCGATGGGCGCGCTCACGGGATTGAGGGCCATGAGCCAGCGGTACTTCTCGGGGATCTGCGACAGGGGATACACGATCGGCGTGGCGTACATCCAGAGCTGCACGCCGAAGCCGACGAGCTGCCGCAGGTCGCGGTACTTGGTGGTCAGGGAGGAGATGATCATGCCGAAGCCCATGCCCAGGGCCGCGAGCTGCGCGATGATGAGGGGGAAGGCGATGACCCACCACGTGGGCCGGACGGGGGAGCCCGTCGCGACGAAGTAGACGTAGAATACTAGGAGGGTGGCGAACTGGATGGCCACCGAGATGAGGTTCGAAAAGACCTTGCTGATGGGCACGGTGAGCCGGGGGAAGTAGACCTTGCTGAAGAGGCCCGCGTTGCCCGTGAAGACATCCGACCCCGAGTTCAGGCAGGTGGAGAAGTAGCCCCAGAGCATGGTCCCGCCGTAGTAGAAGAGGGTCTGGGGCACCCCGTCCGTGGGTATCTTCGCGAGGTTGCCGAAGACGAAGCTGTACATGACCGTGGTGAAGAGGGGATTGAGGACGAACCAGAGGGGCCCGAGGATGGTCTGCTTGTAGACGGTGACGAAGTCCCGGTTCACGAAGAGCTTGATCAGGTCTCGGTAGTGGTAGATCTCGCGCAGGTTGAGGTCGAGCCACCTGCTCTTCGGCCTGATGACGAGGCTCCAGTCGCCCTCGCCGGCTGTATCGTTCATGTTCTTTCCTTTTCGGAGGGACTCTACGGCAAGAGCTCTCGGATGCGGCAAGCTTGATACAGCGGCACGAAGTGAATCGCCCGTCCGCCTTCCTCTCGTACCGAGCAAGGTCCGTCGTAGAGGATCGCGGCGCTCCGAGTCTCTGGATAGAAGGCGAAGAAGTTCGATATTCCCGGCGGGATCTTGCCTTCCGGCCAGGCGCTCTTCACCTCGACGGGAAGGTATTCCCGATCCTTCTCCAGGATGAAGTCCACTTCCTTGCCGTCGGCCGTTCGCCAGTACTTGATCGAATATCGTATATCGATGCTCTTCCGGAGCTCCCAGTATGCGAACTGCTCGTGGATCGTCCCCCGATCCTGCCTGAGCTCCGAGGGGCGAAAATCCTGGATGATGGCGTTGAGCACTCCCTGGTCGTAGAAAAAGAACTTGGGAGTCTTGGTCAATTCCTTTCCCTTGTTCTGCGACAAGGGCCTCACGAGCGAGACGACGTAGGTCCCCTCCAGGATGTCGAGGTGTCGCTCAATCTGGCGCGAGGAGACGCCGCAGATCGTGGCGAGCCGGTCCTTGTTGAGCTGCCCTCCGTTGTTGAGGGCCAGGAAGGAGATCATCTTGTTGAAGGCCAGGACGGACTCGTCCTTGAGGAATGACTTGATGTCCTTGGCGATGTACGACTGGTAGATGCCCGCCAGGTATTCGCGCTTTTCGAGCTCGGAGTCGAGTCCGCAGAGCCCCGGCATCGCGCCGAAGCGCAGGAAATCCTCGATCCTTTTCTTGTACTCTTCCTCCGCGTCGATCTGCGCCGTTTCGCCCGCGTGCGGTATCTCGGCGGGAGCGAGGGAGAATTGCCGTAGCCACTCGGCGAAAGATAGCGGGAATATGACCCGCTCGAGCTTCCGCCCCGCGAGCGATTCCTTCAGGTGCGCCTGGATTTCGAGGGAGGACGAGCCCGAGGCGAAGACCTTCGTTTCGGGCTCGAGATCGTATATCGCCTTGAAGACTGATGAGATGTTCTTGCAGTATTGGAACTCGTCGATGAAGACCAGCTTCGTGCGGTTCTGCCGGGAAAAGGAGGCATAGCCCTCGTTGAACAACGTCAGATGCCGCGGGTCCTCGAGGTTGTAGTAGCTCGAGGGCAGGGCCAGTTCCTCCCGGATCATCTGCATGAGGGTCGACTTTCCCACCTGCCGGCTGCCGGTCAGGATGCTGATCGCGTGGTTCCGAGCCTGCCGGATCAGCTCGCCGCTCGCGTCGCGTGGTATCACGAAGACAGTGTATGATAAAATGCGATAATTATCCAGATATTTTCCACGCTCTCGTGAAATTTATCCGGATTTTTTCCACGTCTAGCGGCCGTATCGTCCCAGGAAGTCCGCGTAGGCCGCGGCGATGCCCTCGTCGAGGCCGACCTTAGGCCTCCAGCCGAGGCCGAAGAGCCGCGACTCGTCCATGAGCTTGCGGGGCGTCCCGTTGGGCTTGGAGGCGTCCCAAGTGACCCGGCCCTCGAAGCCCACGGCCTTCCCGACCTTCTTCGCGAGCTCGCGGATCGTGAGCTCCTGCCCCGTGCCGACGTTGATGAACTCGCCCAGGTCCGCGTAGTCGTGCTTCTCCATCAGCATGACGAGGGCGTCGGCGCAGTCGTCCGCGTGGAGGAACTCGCGCAGGGGACTGCCGTCGCCCCAGAGGGTCACGTCGCGGCCCGCGGCCTTGGCCTCGTGGAACTTGCGGATCATGCCGGGCATGACGTGCGAGCCCTCGGGGTCGTAGTTGTCGCCGGGCCCGTACATGTTGGTCGGCATGGCGCTGATGAAGTTCGTGCCGTACTGGTCGTTGTAGTGCTTGCACAGGCGTATGGCCGAGATCTTCGCGAGGGCGTAGCCCTCGTTCGTCGGTTCGAGGGGGCCCGTGAGGAGATACTCTTCCTTCATGGGCTGGGGCGCGAATTTCGGGTAGATGCAGGAGGAGCCGAGGTTGAGGAGCTTGCGGACCCCGTATTTGTAGGCCGAGTGGATGACGTTGAGGGCTATGGCGAGGTTGACGTAGATGAAGTCTGCGGGATGGGCCGAGTTGGCGCCGATGCCGCCCACCTTGGCCGCGGAGAGGAAGACGTAGTCGGGCCGCTCGGCGGCGAAGAAGGCCTCGACCTCCGCCTGCCGCGTCAGGTCGAGCTCGGCGTGGCTCCTCGTGACGATGTTGCGGTAGCCGCCGGCCTCGAGCCGCCGCATGATCGCGGAGCCCACGAGGCCTTTGTGCCCGGCCACGTAGATCTTGTCGCGCTTGTCCACGGATGTCCGCTCCATCTGCCCTATTCCCGCGGATGGATGATCGAGTAGCCGCCCTTGGCCATGTGGAGCTCGCGCTCGGTCTCCGCGAGATCGGTGGCCATCATGTCCTTCACGAGCTCCTCGAGGCTGTGCCGGGGGCTCCAGCCGAGCTTGGTCCGCGCCTTGCCCGCGTCGCCCTGGAGGAGCTCGACCTCGGTCGGCCGGAAGTAGGCCGGGTCCACGGCGACGAGGACCTTGCCCGTCTTCGCGTCTAGGCCCTTCTCGTCGACGCCCTTCCCTTCCCAGCGCAGCTCGATGCCCGCCTCGCGGAAGGCCATGGTCGCGAAGTCGCGGATCGTCGTCGTCCGCCCCGTGGCGAGCACGTAATCGCCGGGCTCGTCCTGCTGGAGCATGAGCCACATGCCCTCGACGTAGTCCTTGGCGTGGCCCCAATCCCGCTTCGAGTCGAGGTTGCCGAGGTAGAGCCTCTCCTCGAGTCCGTGCTTGATGCGCGCGGCCGCCCGCGTGATCTTCCGCGTGACGAAGGTCTCGCCGCGGCGCGGGGACTCGTGGTTGAAGAGGATCCCGTTGCAGGCGTGCATGCCGTAGGCCTCGCGGTAGTTCACCACGATCCAGTAGGCGTAGAGCTTGGCCGCCGCGTAGGGGCTCCGGGGGTAGAAGGGCGTGGTCTCGCGCTGGGGCGTCTCACGCACGAGACCGTAGAGCTCGCTCGTCGAGGCTTGGTAGAACCTGGTCATCTTCTCGCGGCCGAGGAGGTGCACCGCCTCGAGGAGCCGGAGCGTCCCGAGTCCGTCGACGTCCGCCGTGTACTCGGCCGTCTCGAAGGAGACCTTCACGTGGCTCTGGGCCGCGAGGTTGTAGATCTCGTCGGGCTCGGTTTCCTTCACGAGGCGCACGAGGTTGGAGCTGTCGCTCATGTCGCCGTAATGGAGCTTGAGCCGCGCCGAGGCCTGGTGCGAGTCCTGGTAAATATGGTCGATGCGCTGGGTGTTAAAGCTCGAGCCGCGGCGCTTGATGCCGTGGACCATGTAGCCCTTCGCGAGGAGGAGCTCCGCGAGGTAGGAGCCGTCCTGCCCCGTGATTCCCGTGATGAGTGCGGTCTTCAATGGTTTCTCCTGTTCCGCCCGCCTTCGTGTCCGCCGGCGCGGGCGGATGCCGGGCTCGTCCTCAGCCCCGCGTCCTCGCGGTCATGTAGTCGAAGAAGGCCTGGATCCGCCCCGTGAACGAAGGTTCGAGCCGGTCGCGGAAGGCGCCGAAGAGGTCGAAGGCGCGCACCGCCCCGGCCCCGTAGAAGTAGACGCGGTCGCCCTCCCTCCAGGCGTAGAGGGCCCAGACCATGTCGCCGGGCGACACGGCCTTGAAGTTGCGGTAGCTGTAGATGATGGGGTCGAGGTTCACGCCCGAGAAGACGAGGGCCGTCTCCGCCTTCGCGGACCCCTCGAGCCGGTACTCGTAGCGCGCCGCGTAGTCGTCGAAAGGCTCCATATGCTGGGTCGCCTCGATCGACTCCCCGCCGGCGAGGGGCCTGCGCGAGCCGACGGCGAGCTTGTCGAAGAGGTCGTAGGTCTTCTGCTGCCGCTTCGAGAAGTAGGGTATGCCGACGTAGCCCTTCACGTCGGCCAGGGCCGCGGCGAGGCGCCCGAGGTCGGCGGCGGCCGCCTCCGCGCTCGGCGCCTGCACGATCGCGATGACCTCCGAGACGTAGTTCGGCCTGATCGACGCGATGCGCGCGCGAAGCTCCTCGGCCGCCTTCCCCGACGCCGCGAGGCCGAGGCTCCGCGCGTCGCGGACGCTCCGGATCACGGCCTTGCCCGCCGCGAGGGTCGCCTCCTCGGCCGCGTCGAGGCCCCGGAAGGGCTGCTCGGCGGCCGCGGCGCCGGCGAGGGCGGTCGCCAGCGCGGCCGCCGCGAGGATCCGGAGGCGCGTCCCTCCCATCAGTAGCTCAGCCCCAGGCCGAAGTAGATCTCGTAGGGGTCCGCGCCGTCGCGCGGGCTCGGGTCGAAGAGGGAGCGGTTGCGGATCACCGCGTCGAGGTCGAAGCCGACGCTGCCGCGGACGATGAAGGTCCGCATCATCGCCGGGTACACGATGAGCTCGAGGCCGCCCGAGTACCAGAAGTCCTCGGCTCCCAGCGGGGCGTCCTTCCGCTTCGCGACCGCCGCGTCGAGGAAGGGCGAGGCCTGCAGCTCGAAGTCGAGCCAGTTCTTCTTGATGAGGAGGTGGGTCGGGAAGTCGAAGAGCTTCACGGGGAGGTCGAGGTTGAGGAAGAGGGCGCTCTCGGCGTCGACCCTGGCGTCCCGGACGCCGCGGAGGTAGCCGCCCTGGTCCGTCCTCTCGTCCCCGCTCAGGCGCTGGTAGGCCGTGGCGCGGGCCGCGAGGCCGATGCGCTGGAGGTGGTTCGAGTAGCCGCGGGCGGAGGCGTCGAGGTAGGTCGAGAGGACCTCGCGGTAGGCGTTGTACGAGAAGCTGTTCGCGAGGCTCAGCACCATCCCGGAGCGGAGGTTGCCCTCCCAGTCCGCCCTGCCCCAGGAGAGCGTGTGCCCGAAGTAGGGGGTCAGGCCTTCCCGGTTCTTGTACTGCAGGGGGCCGTCGAAGCTCCAGTTGGT
>CAYNPQ010000029.1:25575-26815 GCA_964399065.1 uncultured Treponemataceae bacterium
CGAGCGCGGACGCTCAGCTCGAGGCCCGTGTTCGAGTCGAACTCGAACTTGGGCAGGGCGATGATGTTCCAGCTGTCCTTGGTGGAGAAGCGGAGGATCACGTCGTAGCCGCCGCCCGTCGCGGGCATGGCCACGTACTCGGCCTCGACGGACTCGAGGACCCGCTCGTTGAGGAGCTTCTGCTTCCGGTCGGCGATGAAGGCCTCGAGCGAGGCGCGGTCCTCGAAGCGCTGGCCGATCCGGATCTCGGCCTTCTGCCGCAGGACCATCTCGCGGGTGGCGCCCACGATCGAGTACTCGACGGACCTGATCACGAAGGGTCCCTCGCCTTCCCCGGCCGCGGCCGCCGCGAACGATGAGGAGAGGGCGAGGAGCGCCAATGCGATGCACGTTGCGCGAAATCGTTGCTTCATCTTCCGTCCGGTGATCGAGAATCGCGGCCTATGCCTCGGCCGTGTCGGCGGTTTCCGGCGCCGTCCCGCCGTCCTCGCCGGCGAGGATCGTCGGGATGTCCGAGGTCCGCGGCCCGGCGGGCGCCGGAGCCTTCTCCCGCTCGGCGAGCACGAGGGCGACGCCGGGCCTCCTCGAGAGGGATCTCGCCTTCTCCAGATCCGAGCTCTTCACGAAGACGAGCCCGTGGCGCTCGCAGAGGTACTCGAGGAGGAATTCCAGGTCCGAGCCGCCGGAGAGGACGAGGGTCGAAGCGCCCTCCGCCTTGGTCCTGATGATATACGTCTCGAGGCGGGCGCGGAAGAGCTCCGTGTTCTTCGCGGCCCGCTGGAAGTAGCCGGCCGTCCGCCTCGCGATCTCGGCGACGCCGTCGGGGGTCAGGGCGTAGACCACGCTCCGCGTCGAGAGCTTGGTCAGCTTGACCCAGCCCCGGTCGGCGAACTGCCTCAAGAGGGCGTTCGTCATCCCGAGGGACAGTCCCGCCTTCGAGGCGAGCTCGCGCTGGGTGATGCGCGAGCCGCCCTGCTCGGCCATGCCGATGCCTTCGAGGATGCGCAGCTCTGGTTCGGTGCTTGAGGTCATGGTTTTCAGGTTTTGAGGTCGGATCGATGTATGGCTCCGCTTTGATCGCCCCCGTGGGCGATCAAAGCGGAGTCTTATTGCGGCGGGCGTCTGAGCTGGGCGGCCGGAACACGCTCGAATCGGACGCGGGCTTCTGTACGATCGGGCTCCGAAAGAGGGTATCGGCACGATCGTTCAATTCGTGAACAAACTCTACCACAGCCCGATC
>CAYNPQ010000029.1:26915-36312 GCA_964399065.1 uncultured Treponemataceae bacterium
GGTTGCCGCCCTCGGCGCGCGGGGCTCCCGCGGGGCGAGCGGCATGGCCGGCCCCGCCGGAATGCCCGCCCTGCCCGCCGCTCTTGAGGCTGAGCCCGATGCGCCGCCGGACCGGGTCGAGGGAGATGATGCGGAACTCCTTGACATCGCCGACCTTGAGGACCTCCATCGGGTCGCGGACGAAGCGGTCGGACATCTCGGAGACGTGGATGAGGGCGCTCTCCTTGATGCCGATCTCGACGAAGGCGCCGAAGTCGACGACGTTCTTGACCTTGCCCGTCACTTTCATGCCCTCGGCGAGGTCCTCGAACTTGATCACGCCCTTCTGGAGGACGGGCTTGGGGAAGCCGTCGCGGGGGTCGCGGTTCGGGCGCTTGAGCTCGGCCACGATGTCGCCCAGGGTGGCGTCGCCGACCCCGTACTTCTCCTTGAGGGCCTTGCGGGTCTCGGCGTCCGGCTCGCTCCCCGCGCGCACGAGGGGGAGGAGCTCCTCGGCCAGGGCGTAGTTCTCGGGGTGGACCCAGCTGTTGTCGAGGGGGTTCGAGCTCTCGGGGATCTTGAGGAAGCCCGCGCACTGCTCGAAGGTCTTGTCGCCCATGCCGGGGATCTCGCGGAGCTGGGCGCGGGCGGCTATGGCGCCCTTCGCCTCGCGGTACTTCACGATCTTCTTCGCGGTGCCGGAGTTGATGCCGGACACGTACTTGAGGAGGGAGTGGCTCGCGGTGTTCAGGTTGACGCCGACGTTGTTGACCACCGAGCCGACGACCTCGTCGAGGCTGTCGGAAAGGCGCTTTTGGTTGACGTCGTGCTGGTAGAGGCCCACCCCGATGGACTTGGGGTCGATCTTCACGAGCTCAGCGAGGGGGTCCTGGAGGCGGCGGCCGATCGAGATGGCGCCGCGGATGGTCAGGTCGAGCTCGGGGAACTCCTCGCGGGCGGCGTCGCTCGCCGAGTAGACCGAGGCCCCGTCCTCGTCGACGACGGTGAATTCGCAGCCGAGGGAGTTCTCGGATATGGCCTGGGCGACGATCTCCTGCATCTCGTGGCTCGCGGTGCCGTTGCCGACGGCGACGAGCTTCAGGTCGTGCTTCTTCACCGCGGCGGCGATCGCCTTCCGCGCCTCGTCGGGCTTCTGCTCCTGGAAGACCACGAAGTAGTCGAGGAACTTGCCGGTCTCGTCGAGGGCGGCGCACTTCGTGCCCGTGCGGATGCCGGGGTCGACGCCGAGGACGCGGGTGCCCTTGATCGGCGGCTGCATGAGGAGGTTCTTGAGGTTGGTGGAGAAGACCGAGATGCCGTGGCCGTCGGCCTCGTCGGAGGCCTCGGAGCGGATCTCGCGGAGGACCGCCGGCCCGAGGAGGCGGCGCGTCCCGTCGTCGATAGCCTCGCGGTGGTAGCGATTGAAGGTCGTGGCCCTCTGCTGGAGGAGGGCCGAGGCGCCGTCCTCGTCCACATCGAGGTTCACCTCGAGCTCGCCCTCCCGCTCGCCGCGGTTCACCGCGAGGATGCGGTGCGGCTTGAGGGAGTCGAGCGGCTCCGAGTAGTCCCAGTACATCTGGTAGGTGGACGCGGCCTTCTTCGCCTCGTCGCCGACGCCCTTCACCACGAGCTTCCCGCCCGAGACGTAGTGGCGCTTGACCGCGGCGCGGTTGTCGGGGTCCTGGGAGACCCGCTCGGCGATGATGTCCATGGCGCCCTGGATGGCCTCTCGGGCGTTGGCCACGGCGAGCTCGGGCTTGTCGGGGCTCTCGCGGACGAACTTCGGCGCTGCCTCGTCGACCGCCTCCTCGCCCTGGCTGAGCATGATCTCGGCCAGGGGCTCGAGCCCCTTCTCCTGGGCGATCATGCCCCGGGTCTTCTTCTTCTTCTTGAAGGGCAGCCAGATGTCCTCGATGGCGGCGAGGGACTGGGCCTTGCGGATGTCCTCGTAGAGCACCTCGGAGAGCTTGCCCAGGGCGAAGATGCCCCGGATGACCTCGAGCCGGCGCTCCTCGAGCCCCTTGTAGGACTCGTACTTGTGCGCCGAGTCCCGGACCTGGACCTCGTCGAGGCTGCCCGTGCGCTCCTTGCGGTAGCGGCTGATGAAGGGGACGGTGCAGCCCTCGGCGACGAGGGATATGACCGCCGACACCTGGGATGTCCTGATGCCGAGCTCGGTGGCGACGCGGTCCATGACGGCCACCTCGTCGACCTTGAGCTCATTGATGAAGGTCTCGGTCAATTCCATGGCGGCTACGGTACGGATTCCTCGCCGAAAAATCAAGCGTGGGGACAGACCCCGCCCGACCGGGGACAGACCCCGTCCAGCCGGGGTCTGACCCCCGCCGGGCAGGCAAATGTACCGCCGCGCGCCTTCGTGGTATAAGTTCCCTACGATGCCGATATTCGACTGCTGCCTGATCACCGCCTCCGACGAGCGCCAGGCCCGGGTCTTCCGGAGCCTCGTGGAGGCCCGGAGGCGGGCCGGCCTCTACCCCCGCGAGATCGACTTCCGGGTCTACGCCGACCCCCCCGGCGGCCGCGTCGGCTCGGGCGGCGGCACCGTCTGGGCCCTCTCCCGCTACGTCGAGGAGGCGGGGGCGGCCTCGGTCCTCGGTTCCGGCTCCGTCCTCCTCGTCCACGCCGGCGGCGAGTCCCGCCGCCTCCCCGCCTACGTCCCCGAAGGCAAGCTCTTCGCCCCCCTTCCCGCCCCCTCGAGCTCCCACCTCCCGCCCGTGGTCCTCGACCTCGAGCTCGGCCTCTTCATGAAGTACCCCTGGCGCCGCGGCGAGCTCCTCGTGGCCTCGGGCGACGTCATCATCGACTTCGACGCCGAGATCCTCTCCCTCCCGGACGCCCCCCTCTGCGGCTTCGCCGCCCCGGACAGCTACGAGCGCGGCTCCCGCCACGGCGTCTTCGCCTTCGACCCGGTTACCGGCCTCGTCCGCGACTTTTTCCAGAAAGAGAGCCCGGCCCGCCTCGCGGCCTCGGCCCGCATCGAGGGCACCGACCATTGCGCCGTCGACCTCGGCATCGTCTCCTTCCGCGGCAAGGCCCTCGAGGCCCTCCTCGCCTTCGGGCGGGCGAGCCTCCCCGAGGGCCGGGTCCTCGACCTCCTCGAGGCGGGCAGGCTCTCCTTCGACCTCTACCGAGAAATCCTCATGGCCGGCATCGGGGGGCAGGGCCTCGAGGCCTACCGCGCCCGCCTCCCCCGCGGCCCCTCCTTTCCCCCCTCGGCCGAGGCCGCCCTCCACGGCCTCGTCCAGCCCTGCGGCCTCGCCGGGGTCCTCGTCCGCAAGCCCGCCTTCATCCACTTCGGCAGCCTCGCCGAGTTCCCCGCGGCTTGCCGCGAGCAACGCGAGCGCTTTCTCGAGCCCTTCTACGGTCTCCAGCACGAGGAGCTCCTCCCCGAGGCCGGGGAGGAGCTCGTCCGCTTCAACTGCCGCGACGCCTCCATCGAGCTCCGCGGCGCCGGGGTCTGCGCCGAGAACTGCTCGAGGATCGAGCTCGCCTGCGAGGGGGACAACCTCCTCTCGGGCCTCCGCGACCTCCGCCTCGCGGTGCCCCTGCCGAAGGGCTTCTGCCTCGACCAGCGCACCTTCGCCTCGGCCCCGGAGGGCGGCGGCCGCCCCAGGCTCGAGCGGGCCATCCTCGTGTACCACGCCGACGACTCCTTCAAGCCCGCGGACTCCCTCGGACGGATCCGCTTCTGCGCCCGCCCCCTGGACGAGTGGCTCGCCGAGCGCGGCCTCGAGCCCGCAGAGGTCCTGCCCCGGGGCGGGGCCGACCTCTACGAGGCGGCCCTCTTCCCGGTCGGCGCCGAGGCCTCCTTCCTGCCGGGCTACTGGCGCCTCCCCGAGGATCCCGCCGCCTGGGCCGCCCGGTTCCGCGCCTCGCGCCGCCTCTCCCTGGCCGAGGCCAACGCCCTCTCGGACGCGATCGCCCGCGACGCCGAGCGGGCCGCGGCGCGGAGCCTCGCCCTCCGCGAGGGTATCGTCCGCTCCGGCCTCGTCGCCGTCTCCCGCGCCGACTTCCTCGCCCTCCCCGACCTGGCCGGCGCCCTGCCCGCCCTCGAGGAGGCCTACCGCTCGATGGACGACCCCCTCCTCCGCGAGTACCGCCGCTCCCTCCTGGCCGCGGCCGGCTCGCGCGAGGCCGCGCCCTCGGGCCGCGTGGAGTTCTCCTTCTCGGCCGCTGGCGCCGGGACCACCCTCGCCTGCGCCCTCAAGGAGGACCAGATCGTCTGGTCCCGCTCCCCCCTGCGCTTCGACCTCGCGGGCGGTTGGACCGACACGCCGCCCTACACGAACCGCTACGGCGGGACCGTCGTCAACCTCGCCGTCGACCTCAACGGCCAGTGTCCGGTCCAGGTCTTCGCGCGGCGCACGCGCGAGTGCGTCCTCCGCTTCCACTCGATCGACCTCGGCGTGACCGAGACGATGCGCGACATCGACGACCTCCGCGACTACCGCAACCCGACGGGCCCCTTCGCCCTGCCCCGCGCCGCGCTCTGCCTCCTCGGCCTCGGCGCGGACCTGCCCGCGGGCGCGCCCCTCGCCCCGGCCCTCGAGCGCGCCGGGGGCGGCCTCGAGCTCACCATCCTCTGCGCCGTGCCCAAGGGCTCGGGCCTCGGCACCTCCTCCATCCTCGCCGGCACCATCCTCGCGGCCCTCGGCCGCTTCTACGGCATCTCGGCCCCGCCGGAGGAGCTCTACCTCGGGGTCCTCGAGCTCGAGCAGATGCTGACCACGGGCGGCGGCTGGCAGGACCAGATCGGCGGCCTCGTCGGCGGCGTGAAGTACTGCGAGTCGAGACCGGCCCTCCTGCCGAGGCCCATCGTCCACCACCTCGACTCCTGGCTCTTCGTCGACCCCTCCTCCACCGGGCGGATGACCCTCTTCTACACCGGCATCACGCGCCTCGCGAAGAGCATCCTCAAGGACGTCGTCGACCGCGTCGACGGCATGGACCGCTCCTTCCTCTTCACCCACGGCCGGCTCCGCGAGCTCGCCGGCGAGGCGCGGGAGGCGATCGCCCTCCGCGACCTCGACGCACTGGCCCGCGTCGTCGACGCCTCCTTCCGCGAGAACAAGCTCATCCACGAGAGCACCTCGAACGAGCAGGTCGAGGCGATGATGGCGGCGGCGCGCCCCCACGTCTCGGGCGCCAAGCTCCTCGGCGCGGGCGGCGGCGGCTACGCCTTCTTCGTGTCGCCGGACGCGGAATCCGCCCGGAGACTGCGGAAGGTCCTGGCGGAGGACTTCGAGGACGAGCGCGCCCGGCTCGTCGATTTCTCCCTGAACGAGCGCGGCCTCGAGACCACCGTGAGTTGACCTTGCGGAGTCCGGCGCCCCGCGGTATAAACGAGACGGAAAGAGTCTTTGACATTATGGATATAATGGCTATAATGATCGCTGGTCGTCCCTAGGAAGTATAATGGCGAAGAGCACGAAGAAAGTACGGATCTTCTCGGCCCTCGAAGTAGCGAACCTCTGCGGCGTCGTCAACCAGACGGCGATCAACTGGATCCGCAACGGCTACCTCAAGGCCTTCACCACGCCGGGCGGCCAGTACCGCATCTACGCCGAGGACCTCATGAAGTTCCTCGACGCCCGCGGCATGCGCATTCCCCCCGAGCTCGAGGAGCGCTTCCGCGAGGACGTCGACTGGGGCTCCGTCCTCGTGGTCGACGACGACGCCGAGCTCAACGACCTCCTGAAGCGCTGGTTCGAGCGCAAGCTCGCCGCCTTCACCGTCCACCAGGCCTACGACGGCTTCGAGGCCGGGCGCCTCCTCGCCGAGAAGCGGCCCGGCTTCGTGGTCCTCGACATCGACCTGCCCGGCATCGACGGCCACGCCCTCTGCCGCAAGATCAAGGATGACCCGGTCTTCGGAAAGCCCTTCATCATAGCCATGACGGGGCTCGACCGGCCCGAGGAGGCCCAGGCCATGATCGCCGAGGGAGCCGACGCCTTCTTCGCCAAGCCCCTCGACTTCGAGGCCGTGGCCGGGGCGGTCTCCGACCTCGCCGCCAAGGCGAGGGCCCGCGACGGGGAGCGCGATGCCCAGTAAGGCGCTCGTCCTCGTCGTCGAGGACGAGGACTCGATCCGCCTCAGCCTTCGGGATTACCTGACGAAAAAGGGCTACGACGTCCTCGTCGCCTCCGACGGGGTCGGCGCCCTCAAGCAGCTCCTCGACTACGAGGTCGACCTCATCGTCTCCGACTACCGCATGGAGGTGCTCGGCGGGGACTACTGGATCAAGTTCCTCCGCAAGTACTGCTCCGAGAAAAAGATCATCATCACCTCGGGCTTCCTCCGGCCGGATTTCGACATCCCCTTCGACGTGGTATACAAGCCCTTCGACTACCAGGAGCTCGAGGCGAAGATAGCCGCGGTCATGGGGGCCTCCCCTGCCTCGGGAAAAGCCTGAGCCCCCGGCCGATCCCTCTAGTCGAGCCGCTAACTCGGGAATAAAAGCCTTCCAGGCCTTGGTCTCGGGTCGAGTGCAGGGCGTGGGCTTCCGCTACTCCGCCGTCTACGAAGCCCGCCTCCTCGGCCTCAAGGGCTGGGTCCGCAACCTCGACTCGGGGGACGAGGTCGAGGTCTGGGCCGAGGGCGAGCGCGCCGGCCTCGACGCCTTCCTGGCCTGGCTCGAGCAGGGCCCCCCCGGAGCCAGGGTCCTCTCGGTGCGCTCCTCCCCCCGCGAGCCCGTCGGCTATCTCGAGTTCGACGTCGAGTACTGAGCCGCGGCCCGGAAGCCCTGTTTCCGGCCCCGAGAGGGAGGTTTGCGTTTTTCCCTCCACTAAACTATTATTTCTGCCGATAATGAAAACGGACGTGTACAGACAACCGGGGGCTCAGCCGATGGCACCGCGTACGATAACGGAATTCATCCACTCGCTCCCGAAGACAGAGATACACGTACACGCCGAGGCCACGGTCAGCTTCGATTCCTACTTCGCGCTCAACCGTAAATACGGCATGGATCCCTCCCTCAAGAGCCCCGCCGACTTCCGCCGCCTCCTCGAGATGGACTCCCTCGGGGCGATGATCAAGAACTTCCTCTACCTGCAGAGCCTCTTCCGCGCCCCCGAGGACTTCGCCCTCATCGTGCCCGACGTCGAGGCCTACGCCCGCCGCAACAACATCCGCTACATGGAGACCTTCGTCGCCCCCTCCATGGTCCTGCGCCAGGGCGGCATCGACTTCAACGGCATCATCGACCCCCTCGTCGAGGGCTTCGACCGCCTCGCCTCCTCCGGCGGCCCCGACGTCCGCATCATCGTCGACGTGTCGCGGACCTTCGGGCCGGAGAACGCCAAGAAAAACCTCGACCACGTCCTTACCTACCTCGCCCGCCGCTCCACCGACCGGGTCATCGGCATCGGCCTCGGCGGCCAGGAGGCGGGCAACCCCTGCGGCCCCTACAAGGCCGTCTTCCGCGCCGCCAAGGAGGCCGGCCTCCACGCCGTGGCCCACGCCGGCGAGGAAGTCGGCCCCGAGTCCATCCGCGAGGCCGTCCTCGAGCTCGGCGCCGAGCGCATCGGCCACGGCACCTCCGCCATCCAGGACCCCGCCGTCATGGACCTCCTCGCGGAGCGCTCCATCCCCCTCGAGATCTGCCCGGCGAGCAACGTCGTCACCGGCAAGTACGTCCGCCGCTACGAGGACCACCCCCTGCGGCCCTACTACGACCGGGGCCTCCCCGTCACCCTCAACACGGACGACCCCATCCTCTTCGAGATCGAGCTCGACGAGGAGTACCGCCGCGTCGCCGACAAGCTCGCCTTCGACCGGGCGGGCCTCGTCCGCCTCCTCGAGAACGGCATCAAGGCCAGCTTCCTCGACGCGGCCGGCAAGAAGGCCGCCCTCGCCCTCCTCGCCTCCCAGGCCAAGGTCCTCGCCTAGCAACCCGAGCCCCGGACGCGCTACAGTCTCCCCGCCATGACCCCCGTGAAACCGCGCGACCGCGGAAGCCCCGCCTTCGGCTACGCCTGCATCGGCCTGGCCACGATCCTCTTCAGCTCCATGGAGATCGCCCTCAAGAAGTCCGCGGGCTCTTTCTCGCCCCTCCAGCTCAACGTCCTGCGCTTCCTCGTCGGCGGCGTCTTCCTCCTGCCCTTCGCCCTCCGCTCCCTGCGACGCCGCGGCGCGGCCGCCTCCCTCGACGCGCGCGACCTCGGCTTCTTCGCCCTGACCGGCTTCACCTGCGTCGTGCTGAGCATGACCCTGTACCAGCTCTCGATCCGATACTGCTCCGCCTCGATCGTGGCCATCCTCTTCAGCTGCAACCCCGTCTTCCTCATCCCCCTGGCCGCGATCTTCCTGAAGGAGAGGATCCGCGCCCACAGCGCGGTCTCCCTGGCCCTGAGCCTCGCGGGCATGGCCTGCATCCTCAACCCCTTCGAGACGAGGCCGAGCGCGAGCCCGGCGGGCATAGCCCTCGTCCTCTGCTCGGCGGCCGCCTTCGCGGCCTACGGCGTCATGAGCAAGACGCGCAGCCCCCGGCTCGGGGGCCTCGCCGTGACCTCCTTCAGCTTCCTCGCGGGCGGCGCCGAGCTCCTCGTCCTCATCCTCGCCAGCCGGATCCCCCCCATCGCCTCGGCCCTCCGCTCGGCCGGCCTCGGCGTCTTCGCGGAGATCCCCATCCTCCGGGGCCTCGAGCCACGGCTCCTCCCCATATTCGCCTACATCGCCCTCGGCGTGACCGGCCTCGGCTTCGCCGCCTACCTCACCGCCGTCGAAAAAACCTCGGCCGCCACCGCCTCCCTCGTCTTCTACGTCAAGCCTGCCCTCGCCACCCTCCTCGCCTTCCTTATCCTCGGCGAGGCCATCGCGCCGACCACCATGGCCGGCATCGCCCTCATCGCGGCAGGCTCCGCCGTGGCCTTCATCGGCGCGCGGCGGAGCTCGAGGTCGGGACAGTAGGGCGCGGTTCTACTCCCGTCGGTCCCGATGGTTCTCGGCGAGGACAGAATCTCGCCGCAGGCGAGATTCTGCTCCGTCAAAGGAAAAGCCCGGCCAAAGCCGGGCTTTTCCTTTGACGAGCGACCGACGGGAGTCGCCCTCCAGCCCTCGACGTCCTGTCTCGGGCTTCCGGGCCGGGGTGCGCGCTTCCGCCCGCATCCTGCGGGCTCATCCTCGCTTCGCTCGGCGCGCGCACCCTTCGACTCCCGTCGGTCGCAGAATTTGAAAAGCCCCCGGCCTTGGCCGGGGGCTTCGTTGGCAAAGCGACCGACGGGAGTCGAACCCGCTTCACGAGCTTGGGAAGCTCGGGTAATACCGGTATACGACGGTCGCGAGAGTTGGATGTCGGCGTTATATTACCCGGCACGCGAATCGGCCGTCAAGGTCGGCGGGGGGAATCGGAACCGTCGACCCTCAGGCCGAGCCTGATGAGCTCGCGGAGATCGGG
>CAYNPQ010000030.1:0-33976 GCA_964399065.1 uncultured Treponemataceae bacterium
AGGCGATGCGCCCGGCGTCCTCCCCGAGTCGCGCGAGGTCGGCCTCGGCGAGGGAGGCGCGGAAGGGCAGGGCCGCGATGCGCGCGCGGTCCCTCCATTCGGGCGAGGGGCCCGCGTAGGGGCGCCGCGCGCCGAGGGCGCCGAACAAGGACCCGCGCGCGCCCTCGTCCGGCGAGGCGAGGAAGGCGTCCCGGAGGTCGCGCGCGGCGAGGGCGAAATCGATCGAGAGCTTGCCGAGGTCCTGGTGCATGTCCCTACGATATCCGGCCGGGGGCTCCGGGTCTACCGTCCCCGGCTTGCCCAAGGCGGGGCGCGCGGATAGAGTAGTGCCTCCCGGGAGGTATGATCCTGCGCGTCAAAGGCATCGCCGCCCTCTATCTCTCCGCCTTCCTCTTCAGCTTCACCTCCCTCTTCGTGAAGCTCTCCTCGGCCTACTATTCGGGACTCTTCATCTCGGTGGCGCGCTTCGCGATCGGGGCGGTCCTCTGCGTCTCCGTCCTCCTCGCGCGCTACGGCGGGCTCAGGCCCGCCAAGCCCTTCCTCGTCGCGATGCGCGGACTCGTCGGCTCCCTCTCGATGGCGGCCAGCTACGCGGCCATCTCCCTCACGGGGCCCGGCCGCGCGGTCCTCCTCGCGAACACCTATCCCCTCTTCGTGGCGGTCTTCGGCGCCCTCTTCTTCGGCGAGGCCTTCGCGCCGAAGACCCTCGCGAGCGCGGTCCTCTGCACCGCCGGCGCCGCACTCGTGGTCCGCGACGGCTCGGGCGCCGCCTTGGCGGGCGACCTCCTCGCCCTCGGCAGCGCGGTCCTCGCGGGGGTCGCCGTCAACATCGTCCGGAAGGCGACGCAGTTCGAGAACCCCTTCATGCTCTACCTCTCGCCCTGCGTCTTCGGCCTCGCCCTCGCCGCCTTCGCGCCGATGCCGGCCTCCTCGGGAGGCCCGGCCGGCATCCTCCTCCTCCTCGGCGTCGGCGGCGTGGCCTTCCTCGCCCAGGCTTTCATGGCCTACGGCTACCGGAGCGTGCCGGCGGCCAAGGGCTCGGTCGTCTTCTACCTCGAGACCGCGCTCACCGTCCTCCTCGGGGCCCTCTTCGCGGGCGAGCGCTTCACGGCGCGCTTCGTCGGGGGCCTGGCCCTCATCCTCGCGGGGCTCTGGCTGAACCAGTCGCGCATCGGGACCCGTCGGGCGGCCCCGCCGGCCGGGGCTTGAGTCCTACTCGATCGCCGCCGCGAGGGCGAGCTCGCTCGCCTTGAGGATGCAGAGGCTCGAGCCCGTGGCCCCCGAGACGACGTCGACGTCGAGGCTCTGGGCGGCCACGATCTCGCCGACGATGGACTCCGCCTTCCTGCCCAAGCCGCAGTCGTGCCTCAGGATCCGCACCGACTCGATGCGGTGGGACGCGACGGTCACCTCGACCTCGACCTTGACCATGCCGCCGTCGTAGAAGCCGCGCCACGCCCCGTCCCTCGCCGCCTGGAGGTCGGGGCTGCCGATCTCCGGGCTCAGCGAGGCGCAGGACGAGGCGAGGGCGGCCGCGAGCGCGGCGACGGGGATGAGGCGCCTTATTCCGCTCATCGTTCCCATGGCGCTACCTTCCTTCCCCGCGCGCCATGGACGCGTCGGCTGATCCGGGGATGCGCAGGCCCGCGCTCCTGACCGCCCGGGTCCCGACGGCCAGCGCCGCCGCCGCCAGGCCGATGAAGACCGCGAGCATGGGCAGCGATTCGGCGCCGGCCGCGCCGGTCCTCAGCATGTTGAGGCCCATCGCCGACACGGCGAGGCCCTCGGCCGCGCCCTTCACGAGGAGGACCGAGCCGAGGAGGAAGCCGCGCGGGTCCCGCCTGAGGAGCCAGAAGGCCGAGACGAGGGCCGCGGGGACGAGTATGCCGAGGTCGAAGGCCTGGACCGCGAGGGTCGTGTAGGCCTCGAGCCCCTCCGGCGGGCGCCCCCGATTCAAGGCCGGCAGGACGCGCCCGCCGACCCAGGCGAGGCCGAGGAAGGCGCCGACCATGAGGCAGACCGCCACCGCCGAGCGGCGCGGGAACGATGCCGCGCAACGCGTCGCCAGCTCGTCGGCGTCCACCGAGGACAGGGCCAGCGCGAGGCCCCAGAGCGAGGTCGCGAACAGGGCGACGTAGAGGAGGAAGAGGCCGTTGTAGGCCGTCGCGACCGCCATCATGCCGTAGCAATAGGCGAAGTAGCCGAGGGCCCCGCCGAGGAGGAGGCGGGCGCCCGCGCCGCCGCGCCTCGACAAGGCCCAACCCGTCGCGAGGAGGGGGAGGGCGAAGACGAGGGTGACGAGGTCCTGCGCCCGCTCCTGGGCCGCCCCCGAGAAGGAGTCGCGGCGGTAGACGCCCCTGCCGTCGAGGCGGATCTCCTGGCCCCAGGAGCTCAGCGCCGTCTCGGGCGCCCCCTTGCGCCCCTCCGTGAGAAGTCCCGCCAGGGCGGCGACCGCCGCCCCGGCGAAGACGAGTATCGCGAGGAACCTCGCGGCGCGGAGCGAGCTCTCCCGCCTCCATGCCCTGTCCATCATCGCAGGTTTCATCTCCTGCCTTCCTTTCCGGCGGCGCCTTTCGGCCGCCGCCGCGTCGCGTCCCTCCCGCCCCGCGGGGCCGAGAGGCCGCGTACCAAGATCTCGATCTGCCGTTCCACGAGGAGGCTCCGGCGCCCGGACTCCGGAGCCTCGATGACCAGGCGCGAGGCGATGCCGAAGATGCCCGCCCAGAGCGCCTGGGCCGTCAGCTCGGGATCGGCCTGGTCGAAGCGGCCTTCGTCCATCCCCCGTCGCAGGAGCCCCGCGAGGAGCTCGAAGGTCCTCCGGCGCCGCGCGATCCCCGGGGCGAAGGCCTCGACCGCCTTCCCCGCCTCGCCGATGTCCTGGAGGAGGAGGGCCTTGAAGAGGGTCGGCCGCTCCACCGCGAACTCGATATAGGTCCTGACGGCCGCCGCGAGTATCTCCTCCACCTCCCCGCCCGCGGCCGCGACGCCGCCGAGCCGCTCGGCCAGGTCGGCATAGCCTTCCTCGACGAGGCGGGAGACGAGTTCCGCCTTGTCGGCGTAATGACGGTAGATCGCCGCCTGGGAGAGCCCGATCGCGGCCCCCAGGCGCCGCATCGAGAGGGCGGGGTAACCCTCGTTCGCGAGGATTTCGGCCGCGGCATCGAGGATGCGCCGGGCGGTCTTCTTGTCGTCGATTCTTTGTTCGGCCATGTTAACGCTGTTCACTGTGAACGTTGTTAACATACCGAAAAGACGATCACTGGTCAATACGGCGAATGGCGGGTCGACCGACGATCTTCGCGCGGGCGAAGCCGAGCTCGGCTATAATGTCCTCGCCATGGAGAAAACCATCATCGACCACGAACGGCACGAGCGGCAGGCCTACCGCGGCTTCCTGTTCGCCATCACGACCGCCCTCGTCCTCTGCTTCGCCTGCATCTTCCTGGGCATGGCGATCCGCAACGAGTCCCTCATCAAGGAGATACTGCTCGGCCGGGCGCGCTCGCTCTTCCAGCAGATCGTGCTGACGCGCTCCTGGAACTCGGGCTACGGCGGGGTCTACGTGATCAAGGGACCGGGGGTCGAGTCGAATCGCTGGCTCGTCGATCCCGACCTCGCGGCGGCCGACGGCCGCATCCTCACCAAGCGCAATCCCGCGCTCATGACCCGCGAGATCTCCGAGCTCGCCGCCCGGGAAAGCGCTTCCTTCAGTTTCCACATCACGAGCCTCAAGCCCCTCAACCCCGGCAACGCGGCCGATGATTTCGAGAGGGAAGCCCTGGTTTCATTCGAGGAGGGGAGGACCGAGACTTGGGCCACCATCGGGGAGGATGCGACACCCACCTTCCGCTACATGGCCCCGCTCAAGACCGAGGCTTCCTGCCTCCAGTGCCATGCCTCCCAAGGCTATTCGGTCGGCCAGGTGCGCGGCGGGATCTCGGTGTCCTTCCCCGTCGCGGAGATCAGGAAGGAGCAGCGGCTCAACGTCCTCCTCATCGTCGGCCTCGGGCTCCTCGCCGCGGGCATCGTGCTGGCCATCGTCTTCGGTTTCTTCCGGAGCCTCAAGCGCAAGCTCGACGACACCCGGGCCGAGCTCCACGAGGCGGCGATCCGCGACGGGCTGACGGGCCTGCACAACCGCCGCTTCGCCCTCGGCCGCTACGAGGAGGAGTTCTCGAAGGCCAAGCGCACGGGAAGCCCCCTGGCCTGCGCCATCCTCGACATCGACGATTTCAAGAAGGTCAACGACCGTTACGGCCACCTCGTCGGGGACGCGGTGATACGCGGACTCGCCGCGATCCTCCTCGAGGAGAAGCGCCCCTACGACCTCGCCGGCCGCTACGGCGGCGAGGAATTCGTCCTCGTCCTGCCCGGCGCGGGACGGGAGGAGGCCCTCGCGGCCTGCGAGCGGATACGCTCGGCCGTCGAGGTCCGGCTCGCCGCCTCCGTCGAGGCGCTCGAGCGGCGCGTCACGGTGAGCATCGGCGTCGCCGTGCTCGACCCGGCCCGCGATTCTCCCTCGTCGCTTCTCGAGAAGGCGGATTCCGCCCTCTACCGCGCGAAGGGGTCGGGGAAGAACCGCTGCGGGAGCTGAGCCTTCTCGAGCTTTGGAGCGATGACGATCCTGCAGTAGGCCCGGTCGGGGTTCTTGCGGAAGTAATCCTGGTGGTACTCCTCGGCCGGCCAGAAGCGCGGCGCCGGCAGGAGCTCGGTCACGATCGGGGCGGAGAGACCGGCCTGGGCCCGCCGGATGGACTCCTCGGCCGCGAGGCGCTGCGGCTCGTCGGCGTAGAAGATGACGGAGCGGTACTGCTCGCCGATGTCCGCGCCTTGCCGGTCGGGCGTCGTCGGGTCGTGGATCTTCCAGAAGAGGTCGAGGACGGCGGAGTACGGGAGCGTCGCGGGATCGAAGGTCACGCGAACGACTTCCGCGTGGCCCGTGGCGCCGGCGCAGACCTCCTCGTAGGTCGGATTCGCGCGGCTCCCGCCGGCGTAGCCGCTCTCGACGGAAACCACGCCGGGCAGGAGCTCGAAGGCCGCCTCGAGGCACCAGAAGCAGCCGCCGCCAAGGATGGCCGTCTCGAGCCGCGGGGCGGCCGGCGCGCCCGCGGGCGAAGCGGCGGCCAGGCCGACGGCCAGGCCGAGAACTAGACTAGGTTTCATATATTAAAAATAGCTAATATATAACCGGGAAGCAAAGGGCGGGAACGGGGCCGACGCTCAGGCGTCGACGCCCAGGACGCCCTTGAGCAGGTAGCCGACGAGAAAGGAGAAGGCCGCCACGCCGAGGCTGATGAAGGTCATCTCGAGGAAGCGCCTCCTGAAGTCGAGCTCCTTGGCCACGGATATGTAGTAGTTGAAGCCGGCGATGATCGACACGACGATCGCCAGGGTGATGCCGAGGCTGAGGAACTTCGAGTCGAGGAGGAGGAAGGGAAGGATCATGAGGATGACCGTGGCGAGGTAGGTGACGCCGGTGTAGATCGCCGACTTGCCCGCGAGCTCGTCGCCCTCGGCCTTCGAGGAGAGGTAGTCCGAGGCCGCCATCGAGAAGGCCGCCGAGATTCCGGTGACGAGGCCGGCCAGGGTGATAACCTTGGTGTCGCCCAACGCGAGGGTGAAGCCGGCGAGGGCGCCGGTCAGCTCGACGAGGGCGTCGTTCAGCCCGAGGACGATGGAGCCGACGTAGCGCAGGCGCTCCTCGTCGAGCATGCCGAGGAGCTCCCGCTCGTGGGCGTCCTCGTCGGCCGCGATCTTCTCGAGGCCGGGGACGGCCTTCGCCAGCTCGGCGTAGCGCCTCGAGGCGCGGCTCTCGCCCCGCTCCATGAGTTTCAGCGCGAAGGTGAGGCCGAAGATCCGCGCCTGCGCGACGATCCGCGCCGCCCTGGCGCGGTCTGGCCGCTCTTCCCGCCCCGTGACGCCCTTCCAGAATTCGGCGTGCGCCCCCTCGGCGGCCGCTATCGTCCGGAGCACCTCCGCGTTCTTCCGGTCCTTGCAGCGGGAGGCCAGGCGCTCGTACACGAGCTTCTCGGTGACTTCGTTGCGCTGGGCGCGCCGCGCCAGCGCCGTGGTTCTCTCGTCCATGCCTCTCAGGATAGCACGACGGACCGGGCGGCGCAAACGCGGCGCCCGCCGATTTGACATGGTGAGGTCCGCGGCTGATACTGGTTCCGTGCCGATCCGCAAGCAGCAGAAGGCCCTCCGCATCCTCGCCGGGCGCCTCCTCGGCGGCCGAGCGGCCGCGTCGCGGAGCCGGCTCGGCGATTTTTTCGCGGCCGCTCCCGTCGCCCTCGCCTCGGTGGCCGCCGACGGGAGGGTCGAGGCGGCGAACCGCCGCTTCACGGAGGAGCTCGGCTACTCGGTCGAGGACCTGCCGACGATCGAGAGCTGGTGGGAGCTCGCCTATCCCGATCCCGACTACCGCGCGACGGTCCGGGCGTCCTGGGACGAGTCGGTGCGCCGGGCCGCGGGAGGCGAGATCGCGACCCGCGAAGTCAGCGTGAGGCGCAAGGACGGCACGACCGGCGTCTATGTCATCAACGGGAAGCTCGTCGACGGCTCCCTCCTCGTCGCCTTCGTCGACGTCTCCGAGCGTCGGCGGGCCGAGGACGCCGCCCGCGAGGCCGAGACGACGACCCGCCTCTTCCTCGACTCGTCGCCCGCTTACTACGTGGCCATCGGGTCGGACGGCAAGGTCCGCGCCATGAACCGCGCCCTCCTCGAGGCCCTGGAGATCAGCGAGGAGGAGGCGATCGGCCGCGACTACCTCGCCAGTTTCGTCCCTTCCGAGGACCGCCTCGAGACCGCCGCGGTCATGGACTCGATCGTCGCCGGCGGCGCGACGACGATCAGCGAGAATCGCGTGGTCTCCCGCTCGGGCCGGGAGTTCCTGATCGAGTGGCGGGGAAAGCCGCGCTACCTCGAGGGCGGCGCCCTCGATTTCTTCGTCGGCGTCGGGATCGACATCACGGAGCGCGTCAAGACGACAGACGCCCTCCGCGCGAGCGAACGGCGCTTCCGCGCTCTCTTCGAGAACGCGCCCATCCCCCTCGCCATCGTGGCCAGGGACGGGCGGATCGTCGACCTCAACCGGCGATTCGAGTCGCTCTTCGGCTATTCTCGGTCGCAGCACGAGACCATCGACGCGATCTGGACCCGGGCCTATCCCGATCCCGCCGCGCGGGCCGAGCTCGGCCGCGCCTGGAGTGCCTCGATCGCGCGCGGGGGCCGGCCCTTCGAGAACAAGGAGAACAGGATCAGGACCGCCGGGGGCGAGGACCTCACCTGCCTCGTCAGCGCGGCGACGCTGGACGGCGAGATCCTCGTGAGCTTCATCGACATCACCGCCCGCAAGAAGGCGGAGGAGTCGCTCGCCGAAAGCCTCGAACGGTACCGCGCCTTGACCGAGACGGCCCAGGTGGGCATCTGGCAGGTCGACGCCGGGATGCGCTCGATATACGCGAACCCCGCCATGCGCGCCTTCCTCGGCATCGCGCCCGGCGAGGACATCCAGGGCCTGGACTCGGCATCCTTCTTCGAGCCGCACTCCCTCGCCCGCGTGAGGGAGGAGTTCTCGCGCCGCGCCGAGGGGGTCACCTCGACCTACGAGGCCGTCTTCGTGAGCCGCTCGGGCAGGAGGATCGACGCCCTCGTCTCCGGCGCGCCGCTTCGCGACTGGGAGGGCCGCTTCGTCGGCTCGATAGCGACCTTCATCGACATCACGGAGCGGAAGCGCGCCGAGGAGAACCTCCGCAAGCACCTCGAACGACTCCGCGGCCTCCTCGCCATACTCCAGGCGAAGGCGGGGACGAGGCAGGAATTCCTCGACCGCGCCCTCGTCGAGGCGATCAGGCTCAGCGAGAGCGACTTCGGCTACATCTATTTCTACGACGAGGACGCGCGGCTCTTCACCTTGAACTCCTGGTCGAAGGGCGTCATGGCCGAGTGCACCGTCGTCGATCCGCAGACACGCTACGAGCTCGACAGGACGGGCCTTTGGGGAGAGGCGGTCAGGCAGCGCCGGGCCATCGTCGTCAACGACTACGCGGCCCCCAGCGACTTGAAGCGGGGCTATCCCGAGGGCCACGTCGCGCTCCGACGCTTCCTGACCGTGCCCGTGCTCGCCGGCGGGCGAATCGTCGCCGTGGTCGGGGTCGCGAACAAGGCCGAGGAGTACGACGAGGGCGACGTGCTCCAGCTCAGCCTCCTCATGGACGCGGTGTGGAAGGCGGTCGAACGGCGGGAGGCCGAGGAGGCCGCGAAGGCCCGCGAGGAGCTCCTGCGGCGGCAGAGCGAGGGCCTCCTCGCCCTCCTCATGGGGGACGTCCTCCTCTCGGGCGACCGCGAGGCCGCGATGCGCGAACTCGCCGAGGCCTGTTCCCGCCTCACCGGCGTCGGTCGCGTCGGCGTCTGGTTCTACTCGCCCGACGCGTCGGTCATCCGCTGCGCGGAGGTCTACGAGGCGGCCACGGGGATGCACGGGTCGGGCGAGGAGCTGCGGTCGGCCGGCTTCCCGGCCTGCACGGCCTCCCATCTCCGCGGCGAGATCGTGGCGGCCGCGGACGTCCGCGCGGATCCCCGCACGAGGGAGCTTCCCGCCTCGTACTTCGACGCGCACGACATCCGTTCCCTCCTCGACGCGCCCGTATGGGTGGGGGCGAAGGTCGGCGCCCTCCTCAGCCTCGAGGCCGTCGGCGCCGCGCGGACCTGGACCGTCGAGGACGAGCGCTTCGCGACCCTCATGGCCACGGCCGCCTCCCTGGCCCTCGAGGCCGCGGACCATCGCGAGGCGGAGAAGGAGACGCGGGTCCGCGAGGAGGCGCTCAGGACGATCATCGACGCGGCTCCCTACTCGATCGTGATCAACCGCGCGGTCGACGGCGCCTACGTCGACGTGAACCGGGCTTATCTCGAGGCCCACGGCCTCTCGGAGGCCTCCGAGGTCCTCGGCCGGCCGAGCGCCGAGATGGACGACCTCGTCGACCCCGGGGAGGGAACCCGGATGAGGGCCGAGCTGGGGGAGAGGGGGCGGCTGGACGGATACCAATTCCGGATACGGCGGCCGACGGGGGAGCTGCGGCACCTCATCGCCTCCGCCCGCACCCTGAAGTACCGCGGCGAGGACTGCATCGTGTCCCTCACCGTCGACGTCACCCCCCTCAAGGCGGCAGAGGAGGGGCTCAGGCGGCTCAACGCGGAGCTCGAGCGCAAGGTGGCCGAGCGCACCGAGGACCTCGCGCAGGCGAACCTCGAGCTCCAGTCGGCCAACGTCGGGCTCGCCAGGGCCATGGAGGAGCTCCGCGACGCGCAGGGGAAGATCCTCGTCTCGGAGAAGCTCGCCGCGCTCGGCCGCCTGGTCGCCGGCATCGCCCATGAGCTCAACACGCCCCTCGCGGCCATCGCCGCCTCCTCGAGGCTCGAACTGAAGAACCTCGGCTCCGGCCTCGACGAGCTCGCCCTCGCCGTCTCGCGGCTCGGGCCCGAGGAGCTCGATTTCGTCCGCGAGGCGAGGATGCGGGCGTCCGAGGCCGCCCGCGGCGGGACGCGGATCGAGCCCGCCGCGGAGCGCGAAGCGAGGCGCCGGGCCGAGGAGCGGCTCCGCGGGGCCGGCGTCCCCGCGGCCGAGATCGTGGCCGAGGACCTCGTGGAGCTCGGCATACCCGACCTTGCGGAGCGGGCCGTCCCCTTCCTCCTCGGCCCGCGCGGTGATGACATCATCGCCCTGCTCCGGGGGGCCGTCGGCTCCCTCCGCGCCGCGCAGATCGCCGAGGACGCCGTGGCGAAGGCTTCGCGCGTCGTGTCGGCCCTGCGCACCTACGCGCGCGGCGGCGAGGACGAGGTCCCCTCGAGGATCCGCCTCGCCTCCGAGATCCGCAGCCTCCTGGAGCTCTACTACAACCGCACCAAGCGCGGCATCGGGATCGAGGTGGACATCCCCGAGGATCTCGAAGTCTTCGGGCGGAGGGAGGGGCTGGGCCGCATCTGGTTCAACATCCTGAACAACGCGATCCAGGCGGTCGGGGAGCGGGGCAGGATCGAGGTGGGCGCCGTCCGCGAGGGCGACGCGGTCCTCGTCTCGATCGCGGACGACGGGCCGGGCATCCCCGACGCCATCAGGGGCAGGATCTTCGAGCCCTTCTTCACGACGAAGGGGGCGGGCGAGGGGACCGGCCTGGGCCTCGATATCGCGCGAAGGCTTGCGCGCGAGAACGGGGGCGATATATCATTCGAGAGCAGGCCCGGGCGCACCGTCTTCACCGTGCGGCTGCCTCCGGCCGCGGGATGAGGAAGCGAAGGGAGCCCATGCACCCCGACAAGGCGATCCTCCTCGTCGACGACGAGGCCATAATCCTCCTCGCCATGAGGCAGGAGCTGCGCTCCGAGCTCGGGCCGGGCTACCGCTACGAGATCGCGAACAGCGCCGCCGAGGGACTGGCGGTCTTCGACGAGCTGGCCGAGGACGGCGTGCGCGTGGTCCTCGTCATCTCCGACTGGCTCATGCCGGGCATGAAGGGCGACGAATTCCTGACCCGCGTCAGGGAGCTCCATCCCGAGGTCCGCACCATCATGGTCTCCGGGCAGACCGACGAGGACCAGCTCGGGAAGCTCAAGGCCTCGGGCGCCCTCGACGCCTTCCTCCGCAAGCCTTGGGACCCGGTCCGCCTCATCAGCGAGTGTCGGCGCCTCCTCTCCGAAGCCTGACTTCCCGCGCCATGTCCTGCGCCGCCCCCGCGGCGAGCCTTGATCGCGGGACCGGCGCGCCGGTATATTGTCTGCGAATCGTTCGCAAATCGCAGGAGACCCGATGAAGCCGACCCTCCTCCCCCTCGCGACCTTCCTGGCCCTGGCCGCTTCCGCCCCCTGTCTCGCCGGCCCGCCGGCGGGCGCCGCGCCGGCCGCGAGGCTCCTCGTCTTCGTCAGCGTGCCGCCGCAAGCTTATTTCGCCCAACGCGTCGCCGGCGCCCGCGCCTCCGTCTCGACCCTGGCGGGGCCGGGCCGCGACCCCCATTCCTACGAGCCGACGCCCCGCCAGGTGGCCGAGCTCGGCGCGGCCTCGATCTGGTTCACGGTCGGCGTCGAGTTCGAGAAGGCCCTGCGGCCGAGGATCTCCTCGCTCTACCCGGCCCTCCGCGTCGTCGACTCGGCCGCCGGGGCGCCGAGGCGCCGGCTCGAGGCCCGCGGCCACGGCGCCGGAGACGCGGAGGAGGGCGGCCTCGACCCGCACGTCTGGCTCGGGCGAGCGGGCGCGAAGGAGATCGCGCGCGCGATGCGCGACGCCCTGGCCGCCCTCGACCCCGCGGGCGCGCCCGCCTACTCGGCCAACTACGAGGCCTTCGCGCGGGAGGTCGACTCGACCTTCGACTCGCTCGCCCGCGAGCTCGGGCCCCTCCGGGGCAAGCCGGTCTTTGTGTACCATCCGGCCTTCGGCTACTTCCTCGACGAGTTCGGCATCGCGCAGGAGGCTGTGGAGACGGGGGGCAAGGAGCCCACGCAGAAGGGCCTGGCCGAGCTCGCCGCGCGGGCGAGGGCCGAGGGCGCGAAGGCCGTCTTCGTGCAGGCCCAGTTCCCGACGGCGGCCGCGCGGACCCTCGCCAAGGCCATCGGCGGCGAGGTGGCGGCCCTCGACGCCCTGGCGCCGGACTGGCTCGAGAACCTGCGCCGCATGGGCGCCGCGCTCGCGAGGGCCGCGCGATGAGCGGCGTCGCGCAACGCGCGGTGGCCGTGCGCTTCGACGCGGTCCGCTTCTCCTACGGCGCGATCGACGTCCTCGACGGCGCCAGCTTCCACGTCCACGAGGGCGAGTTCGCGGTCCTCCTCGGCCCGAACGGCTCGGGCAAGACCACCGCGCTGAAGCTCATACTCGGCCTGCTCAGGCCGGCCTCGGGGCGCGTACTCGTGTTCGGGCGGGACGCGGCGGAGTCTAGGGGCTCGGTCGGCTACGTGCCCCAGGCCGCCGCATACGACCCCGCCTTCCCCGTCACGGTGTCGCGCGTGGTCCTCATGGGCCGGCTCCGCGGCTCGGCGGGCCGCTACGGCCGCGCCGACCGCGATGCGGCCGGCCGGGCGATGGAGGCCGCGGGGGTCGCCGACCTCGCGCGCAGGCCCTACTCGGCCCTCTCCGGCGGGCAGCGGCGGCGCGTCCTCGCGGCGCGGGCCCTCGCGGCCGAGCCCCGCCTCCTCGTCCTCGACGAGCCGACCGCGAACATGGACGCGGCCAGCGAGGAGCTCCTCTTCCGCAGCCTCGGCGAGGTCAAGGGCCGGGCGACCGTCCTCGTCGTGACCCACGACACGGGCTTCGTCTCGCCGCTCACCGACTCGGTGCTCTGCCTCGGCGAGCGGGGCGGGCGGCGCGGCACGGTGGTCCGGCACGCGGTCGCCCCCGCGGGCGAGGGCGACTCGCACGAGGCCTTCGGCGGCCCGGCCCTCCGCGTCCGGCACGAGTCGGAGCTGCCGGACGACGACTGCTTCAGCGGCGAGGAGGCCTCGCGATGAAGGGCTTCATGGCCGCCCTCCTCGATCCCTCCCTGCCCTTCATCCGCAACGCCCTCGCGGCTGGCCTCCTGTCCTCGCTGCTCTTCGGGATCCTCGGCTCGGTCGTCACGGCGAGGCGCATCGCCGGCCTCGCGGGCGCGGTGTCGCACGCCGTCCTCGGCGGCGTCGGCCTCGCCCTCTTCCTCGCGGCGCGGGGGATCGCGCCGGGCCTCCCGCCCATCGCCGGCGCCCTCGCCTTCGCCCTCGCCTCGGCCGCGCTGATAGCCTTGGTCTCGCTCAAGGCCAAGCAGCGCGAGGACACGGTCATCAACGCGATCTGGGCCGTGGGCATGAGCCTCGGCGTGATCTTCATCGCCAAGACCCCGGGCTACATCGACCCGATGAGCTACCTCTTCGGCAACATCCTCCTCGTCTCGGGCCGGGACCTCATCCTCCTCGGCCTCCTCGATGCGCTGGTCCTCCTCGCCGCCGTCGCGTTCTACCCCCAGCTCGAGGCCTCGTCCTTCGACGAGGAATTCGCGCGCACCCGCGGCACGAGGACGGACCTCGTGTTCCTCGCCATCCTCGCCGTCGCGGCGGTCGCCATCGTGCTCCTGCAGACCTTCGTCGGCATCGTCATGGTCATCGCCATGCTCACCCTGCCGGCCGGCACCGCGGCCTACCGGGCCCGGAGCCTCGCGGGCATGATGGCCGGCGCGACCGCGCTATCGGCGGCCTTCTCCGCGGCCGGGCTGGCCGCGAGCTGGTACGCGGACCTGCCCGCCGGCGCGACGGTGGTCGTCATCGCGGGCGCGGTCTTCCTCGCGGCCTCGGCCCTGCGCGCGGGCTCCGCGGCCCTCGCCCGCGCCCGCGCCTCGCGGGCGGCCCGGCGCGGGCCCCGGGGCGGCGCCTGCGCCGACGCGTCCCCGGAGGCGCGGAGGTGACGCGCTCCCGCGCCGCGGTGCTCGAGGCGCTCTCCCGGGCGGAGGGCCCGCTCAGCGCGGCCGGCGTGCTCGCCGCGATCGGGGAGGCCTGCGACCAGGCCACGGTCTACCGCGCGCTGGAGCACCTCGCGGACAGCGGCCTCGCCGAGTGCTTCGTCATGCGTTGCGCGGCCGAGGGCACGGGGCGCTACTACGTCGACGCGGGGCGCGGCCACCGCCACTGGATGCACTGCGAGTCCTGCCACGCCTTCGTCGACCTGGGCGAGTGCGAGCTCCCGAAGTCCTTCGCGGCGATCGAGTCGAGGCTGGGCGTGAAAGTGACCGGGCACAGCCTGTACCTCTCCGGCGTCTGCGCCGACTGCAGGCGCGTTGCGCGATCGAGGGCCGGGCGGTGAGGACGGGCGTGACCGGGCGGCTCGACCGCCTCGAGCTCCTGGTCCTCGCCGAGGACTCGGTCGACTACGAGAGCCCCTGCCTCGGCCAGCACGGCCTGTCCGTGCTGCTCCGGGCCCGCTCCGGCGCCGGGGAGAGGAGCTTCCTCTTCGACGTGGGGCAGCGCCCCGACGCCCTCCTCGGGAACTGCGGCCTCCTCGGCGTCGACCCGCGCTCGATCGACGGCATCGTCCTCAGCCACTGCCACTACGACCACACGGGCGGCCTCGCGGAGATCCTCCGCGCGATCGGCAGGCGTGGGCTCCCCGTGGTCGCCCATCCCTCGATCTTCAGGCCCAACCTCGTCGCGGGTTCGATGCGCTCCGTCGGCATGAGGCCCGAAGACGCCCGGGAGAGGCTCGTCGAGGCCGGGGCGGAGCTCCTCCTCTCGGCCGGGCCGGTCGAGTTGATGCCCGGCCTCCGCACGACGGGCGAGATCCGCCGCCGCAACGACTTCGAGGGGCCCGGGCACGCGCTCCTCACGACGGGGGAGGGGGGGCTCGAGCCGGACGCGATGCGCGACGACATTTCCCTCGTCGCGCGCGTAGGGTCGATGCCGCCCATCGTGCTGACGGGCTGCGCCCACGCCGGCATCGCCAACATCCTCGGGCAGGTCGCCGAGGCGGAGGGCGGCCGCGCCTTCGAGAACGTCCTGGGCGGCTTCCACCTCGTCGAGGCGCCCGAGGAGCGGATCCGCCGGACCGTCGAGGCCCTGGCCGCCTTCGACCTCCGCGCCCTCGCGGCGGGGCACTGCACGGGCTTCCGCGCCCAGGCGGCCCTCTACGCGGCTTTCGGGTCCCGCTTCGTCCCCTTGAGGACCGGGACCCGGATCGCCTACGAAGCCTGAGCGCGCCGGCCCGGCGACTCCGGTCAAGCCGTCAGCGCGAGGCTCACGGCCATCACCGCCATGCCCCCGAAGAGGCCCGCCATCGCGAGGTGGTGCTCGCCGAACTCCCGCGCCGAGGGCAGGAGCTCGTCGAGCGAGATGTAGATCATGATGCCGGCCACCGCGGAGAGGGCGTAGCCGAGGACGGGGCCGCCGAGGTAGGGGCGGAGGAGGAAGTACCCGATCGCCGCGCCGAGGGGTTCGGCCAGGCCCGAGGCGAAGGAGTACCAGAAGGCCTTCCGGCGCGAGCCCGTGGCGTAGTAGACGGGGACCGAGATGGCTATGCCTTCGGGGATGTTGTGTATGGCGATGGCGAAGGCGATCGCGAAACCGAGCTTCGGGCTCTGGATGCCGGAGAGGAGGGTCGCGATGCCCTCGGGGAAGTTGTGGATGGTGACGACGAGGGCCGTGAGGAGGCCGGTCCGCATCAGCTTGGCGCCGGAGCCCCTCCCCGCCGCCTCGAGGCAGGCGCGCGAGTCGGAGGCCTCGCTGGCCGCGGCCTCGCCCGCCCGGGACTCGTGCGGGTTGACGGCCGGAGGGACGAGCTTGTCGATGAGGAAGATCAGGGCCATGCCGCCGAAGAAGCCGAGCACCGCGGACCAGTAGCCGGCCCGCGGCCCCCGGACCGCGGAGAGGAGGCTCACCGACTGCGAGAAAAGCTCGGCCAGCGACACGAAGATCATGACCCCGGCGGAGAAGCCGAGGGAGACGGAGAGGAAGCGGGCCGTCGTCCGTTTCGAGACCAGCGCGATGCCTGAGCCCACTCCCGTGGCCAGGCCCGCGATGATGGTGGCGCCGAAGGCGACCGCGGTCGTGCTCATCATGTCCCCCTGGCCAGCCATCGGAGTGAGGAGCGACGAAGCCCGGCCTTATTGTTAGATAAGACTAACAATACGCCATATCTCTGTCAATCCAAGAATTGACACCGTGCGACCAAAATTGTCGGTCGGGAGAAAGGGCGAAGGTCGGGGGAATCCAGACTTCCTCGATCCCAACAATCTTGGTCGCACTAATAAAAAGGGCGGAACGCCCGCGGCGCCCCGCCCTGATCAAGGGAGCGGTGATCCCAAGGACTATATCGCGGTGACCGCAGCCACCGCTCGCGGTATTACCAGCGCCCCCCGCGGCGGCCGTGCCCGCCCATCATGCCGCCCATGGGGCCCATGCCCATCCCCATGCCGCCCCTGCCCTGCGAAAGCTGGGCGAGGTCGTAGGTCTTGGAGCCGATCGTGGCCTTGGTCACGGCGAAGAAGGGCTTGTCCTGGCCGGGGAAGGCGGGGAGCTCGTAGCCCTCGGCCTTGACCGAGGCGCCTTCCTTGATGCCGTCGGTGTAGGCGTAGTAGTAGAAGCCCGGCATGCGGAGCATGTAGGTCTTGTCCTTGACCTGGATGGCCGGATAGCTGTCCACGAAGACCAGCTTGCCCTCGAGGGTAACGCTCTTGGGGGCGGCCTGCGGGGCCTGGTTGAAACGCTGGCCCATCATGGGGCCGGGGCCGCCCATGGGACCCCAGGCGGGCTGGGCGGCGAGGCCGGCGGTGCCGGCCAGGGCGATGACGAGAACGATGGCGATTCGCTTCATATCTTGCTCCTTCTCTGGAAGCTTGCTGTCCGGAAGCCTATGCGACCGGCGCCGCACTGCGGCACATACCTATATGCATGGTTCGTGCCAACTCATCGGAGAACTCTGGGAATTTTCAAGCCGGGTGGGACTCCGTGTATCAGTGATATAAAACTATGTAGTGGAAGCTATTACATGCTTGGAAAAGGGGGCGTGGGGGGAAAACCTTCGCTGAAGGTTTGCCCCCCGCTCAGTTTCAGCCCTCCCCTAAGCTTCGTAACACCACGAGCGGAGGATTGACGAGGGTAGAAATTTCCCAAGCGGGAAGTTATTTCGCGCTGAGGACGGATTCGGGGGCAGGGAGGGGGCTGGCGTCGGGGCTCGGGTCGGGGGCGAAGCGGAGGAAGATGCGGTCGACGAGTCTGCCGTGTCGCATGCAGATGTCCTCGGTCAGGTTGCGGCACATGTGGAGGCCGATGCCGCGCCATCTCCGGTCCTCGGGGTCGAAGAGGGGCTCGAAGAGGGGGTCGAGGTCGTAGCAGAGGGAGGCGAAGCTCGCGAAGGGCTCGGAGCGGAAGAAGAAGCCGAGGAGGGGGCCGTCGCGGCGCCGGGCCGCTCGCACGAGGACGCGGCCCTCGCCGATGGGGGAGGCGTGGCGGACGAGGTTGTCGAGGATCTCGTCGCCGGCGAGCTTCATGCGGTCGCGCTCGCGGGGGGCGAGGAAGCCCAGGCCGTCGAGGAAGGACTCGAGCGCGAGGACGGCGGAGGCCTCCGCCCGGAGCCTCACCGTGGCCTGGCGCCTCGGGCAGGCGCCAGCCGGCCTCGTCCTCCCTCCCTGCACTAGAAGTCCTTGGCCGAGGCCACCACGGGGAAGCGGTCCCCGAAGCCCGTCGATTCGAGGGCCAGGGTGACGATCTCGGAGGGCTTGCAGATCGCCAGCCGGTGGCCCGCCGCCTCGGCCTCGTCGAGGGCGGCCATCAGGACGCCGATCCCCGAGGAGGAGAGGGTCGTCACCTTCGACATGTCCACGAGGGTGTCGGCCGCGAGGATCGACGCGAAGACCTTCTCCTGGAACTCCGAGAAGGTGTAGCTGTTCACGGGGCCGGCGACCAGGACGAGGTCCCTGCCGTCCTCGCGGCGCACGTCGATATCGAGTTGGGTCATTCCTTGCTCCTTGGGGCGATCTTCAGGACGAGCAGCGTGAGGTCGTCCTCCTGCTTGCGGTCGGTGAAGGCGAGGAGGTCGTCGAGCGCGCCTTCCGCGATCTCCCGCGAGGGGGCGTCGAGGCGCTCGCGGACCGAGCGGCGGAGTCGGTCCTTGCCGAAGCGCTCGCCGCGGATGCTCTCGCTGTCGGTGACGCCGTCGGTCGCGACGGCGAGGACGGAGCCGGGGGGCAGGGCCACCTTGCGGGGCTTCAGGTGGGGCCCGATGTCGCGCACGAAGCCGAGGACGCGGCCTTCGCCCTGCACCTCGACGAAGGTGTCGAGGGCGGGGGAGTAGAGGAGCATGGCGGGCACGCCGCAGTTGATGAAGTAGAGGCTCCCCTCGGCGAAGTCGAAGTAGCCGAAGGCGCCCGCGAAGAAGGTGCCTCGCGGCAGGTTGTCCTTGATGAAGGCGTTGACCCGGGCCACGAGGCCGGCGAAGCCGCGCTCGACGCGGAGGAAGGTGCGGATCATGGACTTGAGGATGAGCATGTTCATCGAGGCCGACAGGCCCTTGCCCGACACGTCGCCGATGACGAAGAACCAGCGGTCCTTCGAGATGCGGACGAAGTCCACGAAGTCGCCGCCGAGGCGCCGCGTCGAGCGGGTCGACCAGCCGGCGTCGACGCCGGGATGCGACACGCGGTCGACCTTCTCGAGGGCGAAGTGGATCACCTGGTCCGAGAGGGCGAGCTCGCGGTCGACGGTGTGGACCAGGGACTCGCGGGCGATGTTCTTGAGGTAGTAGGCGAAGACGAAGAGCTTGCCGTAGAGGCTCCGCAGGGTCGCGTGGTCGTAGGCGGTGTACTCGGCGCCGGTCAGGCGGGGGCCGAGGGAGAAGGCGCCGATGGCGCGGCGGCCCTCGCGGGCGACGATGAGGGCCTCGGCCTTGAGCGAGTCGAAGAGGGCGACCAGCTCGTCGCGGGCCGCGGCGTAGGCGGGGTCGGAGAGGGCCTCGGACTTGAAGAGGACGGGCGCGGGCGCCGACTCGAGGGCCGCGGAGAGGGTGGAGCCGCGCTCGATGGAGGCTCGCGCGCCCGAGCTCGAGTGGACGGTGCGGAGGAGGCCGCGGTCGTCCTCGATGAGGACGTTGAACTCGGCGAAGCCGAGGTACTCGCGGAGCAGGGCCTCGAGCTCGCCGAGCACGGAGTCGCGCCCCTCGGCGAGGTCGATGTGCGAGAGGGCGCTCTCGAGCTCCTCGCGGTAGTCGCCGCGGGAGCGGACGCCCTCGAGGAGGCGCTCCGAGAGGCGGCGCGCGCCGAAGTACGCGACGAGGAAGGTGAGGATCGAGGCGGCCAGGGCGAGGCCGGGCGAGGCCCTCCGCAGGAGGCCGACGAGGTAGGCGACGAGGCCGGTGGGCAGGCCGGCCGCGGCGAGGAGGATCGCGTAGGAGGCGAGGGTCCGGCCGATGGCGCGCCAGTCGAAGATGCGCGAGAGGGCGTAGGCGTAGGTCAGGATCGAGCCGAGGACGAGGGAGCCCAGGGGCATGAGGGCGTAGGTGGAGCGCACGCCGGAGCGGGCGGCCTGGGCGCCTGAGAGGGCCCAGAGGAGGAGGGGGCCGAGGGCCGCGCCGACGGCCGCCACGGCGGCGCGCTGCCGCGAGATGCGGTCGCGGGAGAGGGCGGCGCGCGTCGCGAGGCCGATCGCGGCGGCCGTCCCGATCGCGGCCATGGCGGCCGAGATGAGACGGAACCGCGGGCCGTCGAAGCGGGCGGGGCCGAGTGTCGAGAGGAAGACGTCGGCCGTGTAGTCGCGCGTGGCGAGGATGCGGTAGTCGACGAAGGCGACCGTGGCGAGGGCGAGGACGAGGCCGGCCGCCCTGGCGGGGGCCGGCGCCGGCGCGGGGAAGGAGAGCGCGAACCAGGCGAGGGCGGCGTGGGCCGCGAAGAGGAAGGCGCCCGTCAGGAGGTCGAAGCGGAGGGCCCAGGCGGCCGCGCCGGCGCCCGCGGGCAGGAGGGAGAAGGAGAGGCCCTGGCAGAGGCAGGAGGCGGCGAGGCAGGCGTCGATCGCGACGACGGTCCGCCTGGTCAGGGCGGCGGCGCCCGTGGCGGCGCCCGCGCGCCGGTCGGCGTAGGCGGCGAGGAGGAGGAGGAGGGGGGCCGCGAGGAAGGCGAGGATCGTCAGTCCCATAGCCTGCCCGCCTTCGCCGCGAGGACGGTCACGTCGTCCTTGAGCGGCTCGTCGCCCACGAAGGAGTAGAGGAGGCCCGTCACGCTGTTGACGAAGTCCTCGGCGCCGAGGCTCGAGGCCCGGGCGAGCGCCTTGTCGAAGAGCTCGGTCTCGCCGAGGCGGGCGCCGCCCGCGTCCGCGACCTCGGTGACGCCGTCCGAGGCCAGGAGGAGTATCTCGTCGGTGCGCAGGGGCATCTCCTCGATCGCGACGGACTCGAGGGGCACGAGCCCGACGAGTCCCATGGTCGGCTCGAGGCGCCGCACGCGCGGGCCCAGGGCCGTCTGGGAGATCACGATGGGGTCGGCCATGGCCGCGTTGACGTAGCGGAGGGTCCGCGCCTTGGTGTCGACCAGGCCGAGGAACATGACCGTGTACTTGTCGTCGAAGCCCATGTCCCGGACCGCGGCGTCGACCGAGCGGACGACGGCCTCGAGGTCGGACTTGTCCTTGGCGACGCGGACGGTGTTGACGATGATGCCCATGATCAGGGCGGCCGCGAGGCCCTTGCCGGACACGTCCCCGACGAGGAGGAGGGTCCGGGCCTCGTCGACGGGGATCACGTCGTAGTAGTCGCCCGAGACGTTGACCAGGGGGCGGTAGGCCACCGCGAGGTCGAGCCTGTCCACCTTCGGGAGGACGCGGGGCAGGAAGGAGCGCTGGGTCTGGGCGATGAGCTCCCACTCCTTGGAGAGCGAGGCTACCTCGAAGAGGTCGGCGATCGTGATGACGCGGTCGAAGTAGATGCGGAGCTCGCCGTAGAGGGAGCGGAAGGCCTCGAGCTCGACGAAGGGGCAGAGCCTGGTGAGCACGAAGAGGTAGAAGCCCTTGGCGTTGACGAAGAAGCCCCGCGCGTCCACGTTCGAGGCGGCGAGGGAGTAGTCCTCGTTGATGAAGCAGAAGCCCTCGGACCATTCGCGGAAGTTCCGCTCGAGGGCAGCCCTCAGCTCGGGGTCCGAGGCCGCGGCCGTCGGGCTCTGGTAGATGACTTCCCAGGTGTTCGAGCGGACGAGGATGGCGCTCATGTCGGCGGGCTTCTCGAGCTTCTCGCGGATGGCCTCCACGAGGTCGGGGATCGTGAAGGCCAGGCCGATGCCGTCCGCGAAGTCCGTGATGAGCCGGGTCTCGGGGCGGCGGAAGCGGGCGCGGTAGGCGATCCGCTCGAGGAGGGAGGCGACCGCCTGCCTCGCCGTGAAGAGGGCCAGGAAGAGACCCGCCCCGAGGGCGACCGAGAGCGGTAGGGAAAGTTCCGCGAAGGCGACCGCGGGCAGCGCCGCGAAGGCGGCGATCGCGGCCGCCGTGCATGACGCGCCGATCAGGCGCCGCTCTGTGCTGTATGTCATCGGCGGGAGCGCTCCACTGAGGTTATCGGCATCCTTTGTAGCCTCATAGAGGCCCGCCGTCAACCGAATTCCGGCCCGCCGGGGCGGGGAGGGGGCGGCGGGGGGCCTCAGGCGGCCGCGAGGACCGAGTTGATGAAGCTGAGGAGGACGGTCAGGGCCCGCTCGTTGGCGCCGCCCTCGGGGATGATGATGTCGGCGAAGCGCTTGGTCGGCTCGATGAACTCGTAGTGGCCGGGCCTGACCACGGTGAGGTACTGCTCGATGACCGAGTCGACGGTGCGGCCCCGCTCCTTGATGTCGCGGGAGAGGCGCCGGATGAAGCGGATGTCGTCGGGGGTGTCGACGAAGATCTTGAGGTCGATCAGGTCGCGGACGTCCTTGTTGACGAAGACCATGATGCCCTCGAAGATGACGAGCTTGCGGGGCTCGACGTGGATGGTCTCGTCGGTGCGGCGGTGGTGGACGAAGTCGTAGGTGGGCATGTCGATGGACTGGCCCCTGCGCAGCGCGTCCAGGTGCTCGACGAGGAGGGCGTTGTCGAAGGCGTCGGGATGGTCGAAGTTGAAGGCCGTGATGTTGGAGTTGGAGATGAACTCGGCCGACTTGTAGTAGTTGTCCTGGGGGATGAAGACGAAGTCGGAGACGACCTCCGAGATCTTCCTCACGATGGTCGTCTTGCCGGAGCCCGAGCCCCCGCAGATCCCGATGATTCTCGTGTCCGCCACGGGGCTAGCCTATACGCAGGGGGCCGGCCGTGTAAAGGGCGCCGGTCGGGCCCCGACGCGCGCGGACGGGTTGAGCGACCCCGCCCCCGGTGCGATACTACGCCTCATCACGCCGCCCGGGAGCCTGTCGCATGAGGAAGCCGCCGCCCATCCTGCCCGTCCTCGCCGTCCTCGCCGGCGCCTCGCTCGGCGCCTCGAGCGGCCTCTACATCAAGCAGGTCCGCCTCTCCAGCCTGGCCCTGACCGGCTTCCGCATGGGGATACCCCTCCTCGCCATGCTGCCCCTCATGATCCGGCGCGGGGGGCTCCTCGGGGAGCGCTCGAGCCGCCGCGGCCTGTGGCTCGCCTCGGCCCTGAACGCGCTCCGGATGTCGCTCTTCGTCACCGCCTACAAGCTGACCTCGGTGGGCAACGCCGTGGTCGTCTTCTACGTCTGGCCCCTCCTGGCCATGCTCTTCGACGGTATCCGCGCGCGCCGCCGGCCGACAGCCGCGCAGGCCGGCCTCCTCGCCCTCGCCTCAGCGGGAGTCCTCCTCATGAACCTCCGCCGCGGCCTCTCCGTCTCGGCGGCGGAGCTCCGGGGCTGCCTCCTCATGCTCGCCGCCGCGGCCGTCTTCGCGACGACTTCGATCCTCTTCAAGAAGGCCCTCGCCGAGGTCCGCGAGACCGACGCCCTGTACTTCCAGAACGCCATCGGGGCCCTGGTCTTCCTTCCCTTCCTCGCCCTGGAGCTGCCGGGCGCGGGGGCTTCCGACCTCCTCCTCGCGGCGCTCTACGGCCTCTCGGTCGGCCTCGCGGCCTTCTGGCTCTTCTTCTTCGGCATGAAGCGGCTCCCCCTCTTCCAGTACAGCGCGCTCACCTACGCCGAGGTCCTGGTCGCGGTCCTCCTCGGCGTCGCCGTCCTGGGCGAGGGGCTGGACGCGAGCCGGGTCCTCGGCGCGCTGATGGTCGTCGCCGCCAGCCTCCTGGCCCAGCGCCTCCGGGAGGCCCCCGCCGGGGAGGAACCCGCGCGTTAGCTCCACATTTTGGCGCCATCGCCGCATTGCGGGTTCGGCCGGGAGGGTCGAGAATTGTCGGCAGGAGGAATTCCATGAAATTCATCGCCGCCATGATCGCCGTCCTCGCCCTGGCCGCCCCCCTCGCGGCGCAGGCGCCCGCGGTGGAGGCCCTCAAGGGCAAGACCGTGGAGATCAACTTCTGGACCCACGAGGACGCGAACCGCAGCGTCCTGGAGAAGGGCTACATCGAGGAGTTCAAGGCCGCCAACCCCGGGGTGACGGTCAACTACCAGACCTACGCCTCCGGAGCCAAGATCCGCGACGTGGTCACGACCGCCTTCGCCTCGAACCAGGGGCCGACGGTCTTCAACCTCGAGCTCTTCGAGGAGTACCCCTTCATCACCAACGGCCGCGTCGCCCCCGTGGACTACGCCGCCGCCGGCTACAAGGACCTCAAGGACCTCGTGTCGAAGTACATGCCCGGCATGATCGACCCGATCGTCCTCGACGGCAAGGCCTACGGCCTCCCCCTCGAGCTGACGAACTGGTGCGTCTACCTCAACAAGAAGATCTTCCGCGACGCCGGCCTCGATCCCGACAAGGACTACCCGAAGACCTGGGAGGAGGTCATGGCCGTCTCCGAGAAGCTCGTCATCCGCGAGGGCCAGATCATCAAGCGCCGCGGCTTCGACTTCCGCTATCCCTTCTACCTGACCTCGGTCGTGCCCATGGTCGAGCAGCTCGGCGGGGAGCTCATCTCCAAGGACGGCAAGAAGGCCGTCATCGGCGACGATGCCTGGCTCAAGGTCCTGAACTACTTCAAGGACTTCGGCCCCAACGGCAAGAACCTCGGCTCGCCCACCTACACCGCGGCCCGCAGCCTCTTCGACAACAACAAGAACGAGGTGGCCATGTCCCTCTCCGGCCTCTACCAGGAGGCGCGGATGAAGAAGGCCAACCCCGACTTCTTCAACTCGAAGGACTGGATGGTCATCCCCTTCCCGCAGTGGAAAGACGCCAGGAAGAAAGTGCCGAACAACTACTACGGCCACTTCTACATGGTCAACGCCCAGTCCTCCGCGCTGCAGCAGAAGGCCGCCTGGGCCCTCGTCGGCTTCATGCTCTCCCACGGGGACCAGTACCTCGACAAGGCCGCCCTCGTGCAGCCCTCCACGGCCCTGATGAACTCGGCCACCTTCAAGGCGATGCCCTACTCCGACGTCTTCGCCAGGGACCTCGCCGCGGCCCACATGGTCTACTACGGCGCCGCGAGCTCCAAGGTCGACGCCGCCCTCAAGACCGCCTTCGAGTCGGTCATGCTCGCGGGAGTCGAGCCGGCCAAGGCCCTGGAGAAGCTCCGGGCCGAGGTCCTCGCCGCGCTGCAGGAGGAGTGAGACCCGGCGGCGCGTCGCCGCGGAGGCGCGGGGGGCCGAAGGGAGATCGATCTCCCTCCAACCCCGCGCCTCCGCGGCCCCTTTCCTCCGATCACGATCCTTATCCGGGAGATGCATTCCATGAGCCGTGAACGCCGTCCGCGCTCGCTCGAGAAGCGCCGCTCCGCCTGGGGCTGGTATTACATCGCGCCGGGCATCCTCTTCTTCTCGATCTTCTCCTTCTACCCGATCGTCAACGCCTTCTGGACGAGCTTCACGAACAAGAAGCTCCTCTCCCTCAAGGCGCCGCGCTTCGTCGGGCTGCAGAACTACGAGCGGATCCTCGGCTCGCCCGATTTCTGGAATTCGATCCGCGCCACCCTCGCCTTCGCCGCCGGTGCCTTCGTGCCCCTCTTCGTCCTCTCCCTCCTCTTCGCGGTGCTCATCGCGGGCCGGAGGAAGGGTCAGCGCCTCGCCCAGATGGCCCTCTACTCGCCGGCCGTCCTCTCCTCGGTCGTGGCGGCCCTCATCTGGCTCCTCATGTTCGACCCCCGCGGCCTCGCGAACCAGGCCCTCAACTGGCTCTTCCATTCGCCGGGCATCGACCGCAAGTGGCTCGCCGACGCGACGATGGCCCAGGTCTCCACCGTGATCGTCTACGTGTGGAAGTACGTGGGCTACTTCACCATCCTCTTCGTCACGGGCATCGGCAAGATACCCAAGTCCGTGCGCGAGGCCGCCCTCATCGACGGGGCCGGGCCGATCCAGACCTTCTTCCGCGTGACCCTGCCCCTCCTCAAGCCGACCACCGTCCTCGTCTCGGTGATGATCCTCATCCAGTGCCTCAAGACCTTCAGCACCCAGTACCTCTTCACCCAGCGCGGCGCCCCCGTGGCGCCCGTCAACGTACTGACGCTCAACATCTACGAGACCGCCCTCCGCGACCAGAACCTCGGCCGCGCGAGCGTGATGGCGGTCCTGCTCTTCCTCGCCATGCTCGGGCTCTCCTGGGCGCAGATCCGCGCGAGCCGGAGCGGGGAGGAGGCGCTATGAGGCTCGAGAAGCGTCGCGTCGCCGGGGCCCTCGCCTCGGCCGGCGCCTGGGCCGTGCTCGGCGGCTTCGGCCTCGTCATCGTCGTCCCCCTGGTCTTCATGCTCGGCGCCTCCCTCATGCCGGGGATCGACATCATGTCCATGCCCTACCCCTGGATCCCCCGCGTCCCGAAGTGGGCCAACTACGTCCAGGCCCTCGCGGGGAACGACGGCTCCTGGATCTACCTGCGGAACATCCTGAATTCGCTCATCGTCTCCTGCAGCATCGCGGTCACGACCGTCCTCCTCTCCGCCGCGACCGGCTTCGGCCTCGCGAAGTATCGATTCAAGGGTCGCAACCTCGCCTTCATGGCCTTCATGGCCACGATGATGATCCCCTTCGAGACGGTGATGATCCCCCTCTACCTCGTCGTCGTGAAGTTCGGCATGCAGAATTCCTACGCCGGCCTCATCGTGCCCTTCCTCATGAGCGCCTTCGGCGTCTTCCTCATGCGGCAGTACCTCGTCGGCTTCCCCGACGACATCCTCGACGCGGCGCGCATCGACGGCTGCGCCGAGCCGCGGATGCTGACCCGCGTCGTCATGCCCAACGCCGGTCCCGCGGCCGCGACCCTCGCCATCCTCGCCTTCCGCCAGCAGTGGGACAACCTCCTCTGGCCCCTCCTCATCGCCCAGCGGCCCGAGATGAAAACGATACCCGCCTACATCACGGGCTTCGCGGCCGAGAAGAACTCCGACGAGGGCGCCATGATGGCGGTGGCGGCCATCGCGTCCATCCCGGTGTTCATCCTCTTCTTCTCGCTGTCGAAATACTTCGTCGGCGGGGCCTCGGTCTACTCGGCCGGCAAGGAATGAGCCCGCGCGCGGCCGGGCTCGCCAAGGCCCTCGCCCACGCGGGCCTGGCCGTCGCGGCGCTCCTCGCCGCGACGGCCGCCCTCGCGTCCTGCCGGGGCGGCCGCGGCGAGGAGGGCGGGGCGGTGGGGGCGGGGCTCACGATCTACAGCTCCCACCCCGAGGAGCTCGTGCGGACCGTGGTCGCCGAGTTCCGCGACCGCAGCGGCATCCGGGTCGCCGTGACGCGGGGCGGCACGGGCGAGCTCCTGGCCAGGCTCCGCGCCGAGGCCGCCGACGCCCGCGGCCGCCGGGGCTGCGACCTCCTCTGGGGCGGCGGAGCCGAGAGCCTCGCCGCCAACGCCGACCTCTTCGAGCCCTACGATTCGCCCGAGGCCGCCGCGATACCGGCGGCCTGCAAGGCCCCCGACTCCTCCTGGACCGGCTTCACCCTCCTGCCCATGGCCATCGGCTACAACGTCCGGCTCCTGCCCCCCGCGCGGGTGCCCCGCTCCTGGGAGGAGCTCCTCGACCCGCGCTTCCGCGGCCGCATCGCCTACGCCGACCCCGCCGTCTCGGGCTCCTCCTACACGATACTCCGCACCCTGGGCACCGCCCTCTCGGCGGGCGGGAAACGGACGAGGGTCGAGGCCGAGCGCGCCTTCGCCGCCGCCATCGACGGCCGCCTCCTCGCCGCCTCGGCCTCGGTCTTCCCCTCGGTCGCCTCGGGCGAGAACCTCGTGGGCCTCTACCACGACGAGGGGGCGACCGAGCTCATCAGCCTCGGCTCGGACTTGCGCATAACGTATCCGACGGACGGGACGAGCGCGGTGCCGGACGGCATCGCCCTCCTGCGCGGCGCGCCCCACCCCGAGGCCGCGCGGCGCTTCTTCGACTTCGCCCTCGGCAAGGACGTCGCCGCCGTGGTGTCGGAGCGCTTCCACCGCCGCTCGGCGCGCGCCGACTGCCCGCCCCCGCCGGGGCAGGTCCCCCTCTCGCGGATCCGCCTCGTGCCCTACGACATCGGGGTGGCGGCGGCGGAGAAGGAGGCGACGATACGGCGCTTCAAGGAGGAGTGCGAGCGAGTCTCCCGCGCCCCCTGAGAGCGGCCCCGCGTTACTCGGCGGCTATCGTCGCCTCCACGCCCGCGGTCGGGTCCGCGCCGGGCTTGCCCAGGCGGATCTTGTAGGTCTTGCCCGCCTCGGCCTCGAACTCGAGGAGGCGCACCGGGCCCGCCATGCAGCGGTAGGCCGCGGGCAGGTAGTCGTTCCCGTACTCGAGGACGTGGCGCCCCGGCGCGATCGGCAGGACGAGCTTGCCGTAGCCCGGGTCGACGAGGGGCGAGTGGATGATGTTGGGCACCGCCGTGTTCCTGATCGTGATGGGCATCGTGCCGGGGCTGTTGAAGGCGACCCAGCGCGGCTCGAAGTAGCTCATCGTCGGCGAGATCATGCCGTCGACCCTGAAAAGGTAGGCGACGACGGGGCCGTCGGCCCTGTCGAAGACCAGGGTGGCCTGGGGCTCGCCGGCGGCGGGCGGCGCCAGGACGGGTACCTTGCCCATCGTCGATTCGACGGCCTTGCCCTCGCACTTCAGCTGCCAGGCGCTTCCCGAGTGCGAGAGTTCGTAGGCCTTGCCCGCCTCGGTGGAGAAGGCGATGGTCTGGTAGTTGAGCGGCGACTTGTCGAAGGGGGTCTTGTGCACGTTGTAGAACTCGAGGACGTGCCTCCCCGCCGGCACCGCGACGCTGAAGCCGATGGTCCTCATGTCGGAGAAGGTGGCGCCCACGCTGTTGGCCACGGCGGCCGTCCGCGGCACGCCGTCGACCCGGTACAGGTAGATGTCGGGGAAGCCGCCCGAGGAGAAGGCCACCGTCGAGAGCTCCGCGGGGGCGCGCTCGGGGCCCGGGTAGGCCCGCATGGTGATCGTCTGCATGCCGGCGCAGCCGGCCAGGACCGCGGCGGCCGCCGCGGCCAGGAAGAGCATCGCGACTCTCGTTTTCACGGGGCCTCCTCGTCCCGCCCGGGACCGGCGCCGTGCGAGTCCGGACGGGGACCTGGAGGTAATTTTAATGTCACTCCTCCCGGCTGTCAAAGCGCCCCTCGCGGAAGCGCGTCGGCGTGAGGCCCACGAAGCGCCTGAACAGCGAGGCGAAGTGGCGCTGGTCGCGGTAGCCGACGAGGTCGGCCACCTCGCCGACCCGGAGCGAGGGGTCCATGAGGAGCTCGGCCGCGCGCTTCATGCGGTGGCGCACGAGGTACTCCGAGAAGGTGAGGCCGGTCTTGGCCTTGAAGAGCCGAGCGAGCCGAGAGCCGGAGAGGCCCATGGAGGCGGCCACCTCGTCGACGGAGAGGTCCCGGACGTAGCCAGACGCGATGGCCGACACCGCCCGCTCGACGCGGAGGTCGGCGGCGTCCCGCGGCCCCGAGGGCGCGTACTCGGAGAAGAAGGCGAGGGCGGGGGCTTCCGGCGCGGAAGCGAGGGCGAGGCGCCGGCTCCGCGCGGCGAGGGTCTCGCGGGCGCGGGCGAGCGAGGCGTCGAGCTCCGCGTCGTCGAGGGGCTTCAGGAGGTAGTCGAAGGCCCCGAGGCGGAGGGCCTCCCGGGCGTAGGCGAAGTCCGAGTGGGCCGAGAGCATGACGACGAGGGGGCGCTCGTCCTCGGGGAGCTCCGCCGCGATGGCCGAGAGGAGGCCGAGCCCGTCGAGCCGGGGCATCCTGACGTCGGTCACCACGAGCTCGGGGGAGCGGGCGCGGACGAGCTCGAGGGCCTCCGCGCCGTCGGCCGCGGCGCCGACGAGGATGAAGCCCCGCCGCTCCCAGTCGGTCGCGGCCTCGAGCTCCTTGCGGAAGAGGTCCTCGTCCTCGGCCACTACGAGGCGGTGCATCGCCCCTCCTTCCCGTCGTCGCCGAAGGGCACGCGCAGCTCCGCGCGGAAGCCGCCCGAGCCGTCCGGCCCCGCGGAGACGGAGATGCCGAAGCCGGGGCCGTAGCGCAGCCTCAGGCGCCGGTTCGTGTTCGCGAGCCCGACGTGGCGGCCGTCGGCGGGCACCGTCCCGGCCGCGAGGGTCGCCCGCAGCGAGGCGAGCAGCTCGGGCGGGGCGCCCGGCCCGTCGTCCTCGACCGCGACGAGGGCGGCCCCGCCCTCGACCCTGCCCTCGACGCGGAGGGCGCCCCCTCCCGAGCGCCGCTCGAGGCCGTGGGTCAGGGCGTTCTCGACCAGGGGCTCGAGGACGAGGGGCGGCAGGGGGCAGGCCTCGAGCCGCGGGTCGACGTCCCAGGTCACGCGGAAGCGCTCGCCGAAGCGGATGCGCTCGATGTCGAGATAGTCGCGCACGAGCTTCATGCTCGCGCCGAGGGTGGAGGAGCCGGAGCGGCTCTCGACCGAGGCCCGGAGGAGCCGTCCCAGGCTCGAGGCGGCGCGGGCGATCTCCTCGTCGCGGCCGAGCTTGGCGAGGGACCTGATGGAGTTGAGCGAGTTGTAGAGGAAGTGGGGGTCCATCTGGGCGGCGAGGGCCGAGAGCTCGGCCTCGCGGAGGAGCTCCTGCCCCTCGACGGTCTCGCGCACGAGGGACTCGAGCCTCGCGGCCATGGCGTTGAAGGACTCGCCGAGCCGGCCGAGCTCGTCGCCCGAGCGCAGCGACACGCGGGCCGAGAGGTCGCCCGCCTCGACGCGGGCCATGGAGGCCGAGAGGAGGAGGACGGGGCCGGTGACGATGCGCGACGCCACGAGGGCGAGGGCCGCCGCGGCCGCCGCGCAGGCCGCCATGCCCGCGAGGCTCGCGGTCCGCATCGCGGCGGCGAGGTCCTCGAGGAGGCCGGCGGCGAGGTAGGTCCGGGCGACGAGGCCGCCGCCCCGGGCCTCGTAGGCCCGCTCGCCCTCGCGGGGGGCGAGCTCGTCGGCGAAGGAGCCCTCGCGCGCGGGGTCGGAGAGGTCGAAGGCGACGAGGCCCGAGGGGTCGAGGAGCTCGGCCTCGGCCGAGAGGAGGCCGCGGCCGCCCCCCGCCGCGCGCACCAGGGCGGCTCGGTGGATCTCCGCCACGAGGAAGCCGCGGATCTCGCCGTCGTCCGCGCGCAGGGCGAGGGCGGCCGCGAGGGCCTCGGCCTCGCCGCCCGCGGCGTTCCTGCGCCGGGCCGCCACGACGAGCCCCGCGCCCGGCTCGGCCGCGCGGCGCAGGATGCCCCAGCTCGCGCGGGAGGAGGTCCTGAGGTCGGGCGCGAGGTCGGTCGTCGCGAAGTCGCGGCCGGGCATCGGCCCGAGGGCGATGAGCTCGAAGTCGCCGCCCCGCGGCGCCGCCCGCGCGAGGAGGCGTTGCGCACCCGAGGCGGCCTCGGGCGAGGGGGGCAGGGGCGAGGCGAGGAGCGCGGCGAGCTCCCGGTCCGCGGCCAGGGATCGGAGCGCGGTGCCGGCGCGGCCGACCAGGTCCTCGACCCGGCCCGCGAAGGCCGCGGCGGCGGCCCGGCCGCTCTCGTCGGTCGCCCGCTCGAGGGCCGAGTAGGCGAGGCTCATGAGGACGCCGGAGAGGGCCAGGAGGGGGGCGAGGGAGGCCGCGAGGAAGAGGGCGAGGATCCGGTCGTAGTAGCGGCGGCCGAGGCCGCGGATCACGGGCCCGGCTCCCGCCCCCCCGCGAGGAGGGCCGCCTCGACCTCGGCGACGAGCTCGTCGGGGGTCGAGGCGCCCGCGGTCAACCCGACGCGTTCGCGGGAGAAGACCTCGGGCGGCAGCTCGGCCGCGGTCTCGACCAGCCAGGCCGGCTTGCCGAGGGCCAGGGCCGAGCCCAGGAGGCGGCTCGTGTTCGCGGAGTTGCGCCCGCCGACCACCACGATGGCGTCGCAGCCGCGCGCGAGCTCGGCGAGGGCCGCGCGCCGCTCCTCGGTGGCGGGGCAGATCGAGTCGACGACCTCGAGGTCGGGGCGCCGCGCGCGGAGGGCCTCGCAGATCTCGCGGTACTCCTCCTCCTTGATCGTCGTCTGGGCGATGATGGCCACCGGCGCGCCCTCCGGCAGCTCGAGTCGCCCGGCCTCCTCCGGGGAGCCGACCACGGGGCAGTCCCGCGCCCCCGCGGCCCGGGCGTGGCCCGCGATGCCCGCGATCTCCGCGTGGTCGCGGTCCCCCGCGAGGACGACTATCCTCCCCGCGGCGGCCAGGGCCGCCGCCTTGCGCTGGCTCGCGATGACCCGCGGGCAGGTCGCGTCCACGATCCGCGCGCCGAGCTCCTCGAGGCGGGCGCGGAGCTCGGGAGGCACGCCGTGGGCGCGGATGACGATGGCCTTGCCGCGGAGCCGGCCGTCGAGCTCGCCGGGGCCGAGGGGAAGGATGCCCCGCGACTCGAGCTCGGCGACGGCCTGGGGATTGTGGATGAGGGGGCCGAGGCTGAAGACCGGCCCCGCGCCGGAGGCGCGCGCCTCGTCGGCGAGGGCCAGGGCGAGGTCGACCGCGCGCCGCACGCCCATGCAGCGGCCGAGGACAGAGGCGCGGATCACTTCCATGGCCGTACTATAGCGCGATCAACAGCGCGAGGCTACGACCACGCGGTTCCGGCCCTCGCGCTTGCCGCGGAGGAGGGCCTCGTCCGCGCTCCTGATCCGGGCCTCGGCGCTGCCCTCGCCGGCGGCGCAGGCCGAGACCCCCGCGGTGACCGTCACCGACATCTCGGCCTTCCCGTAGCTGAAGCGCGAGGCCTCGACCTTCGCGCGGATCTTCTCCGCGAGATCCCGGCCTCCCTCGAGGTCGGTGTCGACGAGGAGGACGAGGAATTCCTCCCCGCCCCACCTGCCCACCGAGTCCGTGGCGCGCAGCGTGGCGCGCATCTCCCGGGCGACCGACTTCAGGACGTGGTCGCCGCATTCGTGGCCGTAGCGGTCGTTGAAGGCCTTGAAGCGGTCGATGTCGAGCATGACGAGGCAATAGCTCCCGCCCGTGCGCTCGCAGCGCGCCCGCTCGATCTCGATCCGCTCCGAGAGGGCGCGGCGGTTCATGAGGCCGGTCAGGGGGTCGTGGCTCGCGAGGAAGAGGACGCGCTCGGCCTCCTCGTGCTGCTCGGTGACGTCCTTGACGATGGAGGCCCAGCCCGTCCAGGCGCCGCGCGAGTCGAAGAGCGGCGTGTTGTACCACTCGCAGACGATCTCGCGGCCGTCCTTGCGGAGGTTGCGGTTGACGTGGGTGCTGATGATCTCGCCGAGGTTGAGCCGCTCGACGAGGGCGTCGACCTCGGGCTTGATGTCGGGCGGCACGAGGAGCTCGACGACGTTGCGGCCGGCCGCTTCCTCCTCCGAGTAGCCGAAGATGCGCTCGGCGGCGTGGTTCCAGGAGCGCACCCGGCCCCGCTCGTCCAGGTCGATCGCGGCGAGGGGCATGAGGCGGAGGTGGGTCCGGAAGCGCCGCTCGGAATCCCGCAGCGCGGCCTCGAAGCCGAGCCGCTCGGCGCGGCGCTCGTTGAAGGCGGCGGCCAGGGCCATGAGCTCCCGCGTGCCGCGGGGCCTGAGCGAGGGTATCCCCTCCCCGGGCTCCGGCGCGGCGAGCTCGGCGATGTAGCCGCGGATCGGTTCCGCGATCGCGACGTAGTAGAGGATGACGAGGAAGGCGCCCCAGGCCAGCGAGACGAGGCTGAAGCCCACGAGGAGGAGGAAGGCCCCCTGCGCCTCCCGGCGGGCCTTGGCGCTGGCCGCGGCCGTCCTGGCGCTCGAGGCGGCGAAGAAGGCGGCGATGTCCCCGGCGATGGCCCGCTTCTCGTCGAGGAATGCCGGACCGAAGACGAGCTCCCTGGCCAGGTCGAGCTTGCCCTCCCGCGGAAGGGCGGCCAAGGGCGGAGGCGGGTCGATGGCGGCGAGGGCGGCCGGCATGGCCGCGGCGCCCAGGCCCCGCGCCTCGGCGGCGAGCCTCATCGCGAGCGATTCGGTCCCGACCAAGCGCTCCGAGCGCCGCTTGGCGGCGTCCAGCAGGGCCAGCTCGGCGGGCGGGGTCCCGACGGCGCGGAGCTTCGCGAGGACCAGCTCGCGGCGCCTGGTCACGAGGACCTCGTTCCAGAAGCTCGCCTGGTACTCGTCCCCGGCCGCCGACAGGTAGGCCCTGCAGGCCTCGGTGAGGAAGTCCGAGGCGTCGCGGAGCTCGTCCCCGAGGCCGTGGACATACTTCTCCCGGGCGCTCGCCAGCTGGGAGCGATCGAGGGCGTCCCGCAGGGTCCAGGCCTCGAACACGAGGAAGGGGAGGGCGACTGCCATGAGTATCCCGGCGGAGATGTTTATGGTCGATTGCCTGAGCGCCTTCACGGTTCCGCCTTTCGTCGGTGCGCGATGGCCGGAACAATTGCCATCCACGTACTTCAAGTGTAGCCGCCCGGGCGCGCCCGGCAAGCTCCCGGCCGTGCTATAACTGTCCGATGCCCCTGGTCGATCCCTCCGGCCGGCCGGCGGCGCCGCGCCGGGCCTCCTCACCCTTCCACGTCATCGCGAAGCCCGTCGGGCCGGCCTGCAACCTCGCGTGCTCCTACTGCTACTACCTCGGCGCCGACGCGAGGCGGGGCGCCCGGCCCGGCGGCGCCATGGAGGAGCGGCTCCTCGAGCGCTTCGTCCGGGAGTACATCGAGTCCCAGCCCGAGGGCATTCCGGAGCTCAACTTCGTCTGGCAGGGCGGAGAGCCGGCCTTGGCGGGCCTCGCCTTCTACCGGAAAGCGGTCGCGTTCCAGCGCCGCTTTTCGCGGCCGGGCCTCGCGGTGACGAACTCCTTCCAGACGAACGGAACCCTCCTCGACGGGGACTGGGCAGCCTTCTTCCGCGACGAGGGCTTCCTCGTCGGGCTCTCGATCGACGGCCCCGCCGAGCTCCACGACGCCGTCCGCCGCGGTCCCCAGGGCGGGAGCCACGCCGCCGCCCTCCGCGGCCTCGAAGCCCTGCTCCGCGCCGGCGTCGAGACGAACCTTCTCGCGGTCCTGGGCTCGGCCGGCGCGGAGCGGGGCGCCTCCCTCTACCGCTACCTCGCCGGCCTCGGCGCCCCCTA
>CAYNPQ010000030.1:34076-35804 GCA_964399065.1 uncultured Treponemataceae bacterium
GCCTTCCTCCTCGACATGTTCAGGGAATGGCTGTCGGGGGACATCGGAAAGGTCTTCGTGCAGGAGTTCGAGGCCGCCCTCGCCGCGCGCCACGGCTCGCCGGCCCCGGTCTGCACGGGCCTCGCCGAGTGCGGCCGGGCCTTCGCCCTCGAGCGCGACGGCGAGCTCTACGCCTGCGATCACTTCGTCGACGCCGGCCACCGCCTCGGCGGCATCAGGGAGCGTCCCCTCGCCGAGCTGGTCGAGGGCTCGGCCGCCTTCGCCTTCGGGGAGGGCAAGCGCCTCGGCCTCGCGGCGCGTTGCCGCTCCTGCCCCCATCTCGCCGCCTGCTACGGCGAATGCCCGAAGAACCGCGACGCCGAGGGCCGGAACCTCCTCTGCGAGGGCTGGCTCGCCTTCTACGAGGGGAGCGCCCCGGTCTTCGACGCCATGTCCGCGGCCATCAGGAGGGGGATGCCCGCCGCGGAGTACCGGCTCTTCCTCGCCGCCGGAGCAGGGCCAGGATCCTGAGCGGGAGTCCTGCCAGCCAGACCAGGAGGAAGAGCCGGGAGACGGTGGCCACGCCGATGCCGAGCCAGAAGAGCTCCGCGCCGACGAGCATCGCCGTCCCGGCCGCGCCGCCGGTGACGGCCTTGCCCTCGCCGGTCTTCCGCCCGCCGAAGGAGTCCGCGATCGAGGCGGCCAAGGCGCCCAGGAGGCCGAGGCCGCAGAGGCCCGCGCCGGCATAGAAGAAGCCCGTGTCGAGCCAGAGCCCGAGGAAGAGACTCAGGGCCGCGAGGGGCAGGCAGGTCGCCGCGGCGACGAGGTCGAGGCCCTTCGGTCCCGGCAGCCCCCGTCCCGCAGCCAGCCTCAGGAGGAGGGCGAGGAGGGCCGCGCCGGCCCCGCCCGCGAGGGCGAGCCAGGCGTTCCAGGCTTGGAAGACGAGGGGGTTCCGGCCCAGGAGGGGGAAGGTCCTCGACTCGACGTGGGCTTCCTTGAAGTACGCGGCGGCCTGGGCGACGAGGTCGGGCCGCGAGGCCGCGAGGTCCCGGGTCTCGCCCCGGTCGGCGGCGAGGTCGTAGAGCTCGATCCTCCGGTTGTTCGGGAAGAGCCTGAGGTCGCGGCGCACCGCCTTCCAGTCGCCGAAGCGGAGGGCCTGGCTCCCGCCGAGCTCGTGGAACTCCCAGTAGAGGTAGGGCCGCTTCGCCATGGCCTCGCCCGGCCCGCGGCCGAGGAGGAGGGGCAGCATGCTGATCCCGTCGATGCCCGCGGGGGCCGGGCGGTCGTAGATCTCCGCGAGCGTCGGAAGGAAGTCCCAGGCCGCGACGGGGAAGTCGACCTTGGCCCCGGCCGGCACCTTTCCGGGCCAGCGCGCCACGAAGGGCGTCCTGATGCCGCCCTCGTAGACCTCGCGCTTCTTGCCGCGGAGGCCGGCCGCGCTGTCGAAGAAGGCCGGGGCCGCCCCTCCCTCGGCCGCGGGGCCGTTGTCGCTCGAGAAGATCACGAGGGTCCGCCCCGCGATGCCGAGCCGGTCGACCTCGTCCAGGATCCTCCCGACATCGCGGTCGAGCCTCGTGATCATGGCCGCGTAGCGTTTCTGGGGCTCGGGCCAGTCCCTGTCCGCGTACTCCCCGAGCTCGGGCACCTGGAGGGCCGCGTGGGGTATGGTGTAGGCCATATACAGGAAGAAGCTTCCTCCCGCGCGCTCGCGCAGGAAGGCGAGGGCCTTCTCGGTGAAGAGGTCGTGGG
>CAYNPQ010000031.1:0-19622 GCA_964399065.1 uncultured Treponemataceae bacterium
CCGCGACGTCGCCGACGTTGTCGCCGACGTTGTCCGCGATGACGGCCGGGTTGCGCGGATCGTCCTCGGGGATGCCCGCCTCGACCTTGCCCACGAGGTCGGCCGCGATGTCCGCGGTCTTCGTGTAGATGCCGCCGCCGGCCTTCGCGAGGAGGGCGAGCGAGGAGGCGCCGAAGGAGAAGCCGAGCACGATCTCGGGATCGTGGGTCAGGAGGTAGATGAGGCACATGCCGAAGACCGCGATGCCGACCATGGCGAGGCCGAGGACCGAGCCGGCGCGATAGGCGACGTCGAAGGCCTTGTTGAGGGACTGCTTCGCCGCGGTCGCGGTGCGCACGTTGGCGCGGACCGCCACGGACATGCCGAGGTAGCCGGCGATGGCCGAGCAGAAGGCGCCGACGATGAAGGCGCCCGCCGTGGAGAAGCCGCGGGCGATGCCCATGCCCTCGCCGAAGGAGAAGACGACCGAGAGGAGGAGGCCGAGGGCGATCGCGACGCCCGTGAGGGCGCCGTAGAGCCGCCTCAGGTAGGCCCAGGCTCCGTCCTTGATCGCCTTGGCGATCTTCTGGGCCTGCTCGGTGCCGGCCTCCTGCCGCTTCACCCACTCGTTGACGAGGAGGGCGACGCAGAAGGAGACGATCCCGAGGCCCATCCCGATGAATAGCCAGGAATCCGTGTTCATGACGAGTACTCCATTAGGGTGACCAAACGCGCATCGTCCGCATACCACGGGCGGGCCTGTGCGGCCGCCCGGATTATAGCCCCGCCCGCGGACGCTGTAAACCATGACTTCGCGTCAGGCCGGCCTCGACAGTCCCGACAATCCGCGGGCGACCGCGAGCTCGGCGAGGAGGATGGTGCCGCCGGCCGCGCCGCGCAGGGTGTTGTGCGAGAGGGCGACGAATTTCCAGCCCCCGAGGGAGCAGGGCCTGAGCCGCCCGAGCACGACGGACATGCCCCCTCCCGCCTCCCGGTCGAGGCGGGGCTGGGGCCGGTCCGCCTCGTCCCGCAGCTCGAGGGGCGTGGCGGGGGCCGAGGGCAGGCCGAGATCGGCTATCGCGCCGCGCCAGCCTCCCCAGGCCGCGAGGACCTCGTCGCGCGAGGTCTCACTCCGGAGCCGCGCCGAGACGACGAGGGTGTGGCCGTCGATGACGGGAACCCGGGTCGCCGTCGCGCTCACGCCGAAGGAGGCCCGCTCGACGCGGCCGCCCTCGAGCCGCCCGAGGATCTTGAGGGGCTCGGACTCGAGCTTCTCCTCCTCGCCGGAGATGTACGGGATCACGTTGTCGATGAGGTCGAGGGAACTCACGCCCGGGTAGCCGGCGCCCGAGGCCGCCTGCAGGGTCGTCACCGAGACGGATTCGAGCCCGAAGGCCTCCTCGAGGGGCGCGAGGGCGAGGACGAGGCCGATGGTCGAGCAGTTCGGATTGGTGAGGATCGCGCCGCGGCCGTAGGGCTGGGAGCGCGCGAGCTCGAGGTGCCCGGGGTTGACCTCGGGGACGACCAGGGGCACGTCCTGCCTCATGCGGTGGCTGCGCGCGTTGGAGGCGACGAGGATGCCGGCGCGGGCGAAGGCCTCCTCGATCGCTGTCGCCGGGCCGGCGTCGAGGGCCGAGAACGCGATCGCATAACGCGCCGACGGCTCGCATGGCTCGACGGCCGCCTCGCGGGCGAAGGCCGGCGGCGGAGACGGAAGCAGCCAACGCGCCGCTTCGAGGTAGGGCTTGCCGACCGAGCGCTCCGAGGCGCAGAGCGCCGCGAGCTCGAACCAGGGATGGGAGCCGAGGAGGGAGACGAGACGTTGGCCGACCGCGCCGGTGGCGCCGAGGACGGCGACTGGGATCTTGCTCATGCGACGAAGTACTCCGCGTCGGGACGCGCCACGACGAAGGCCGTGACCGAATGCTCGGGTTTCAGCTGGAAGCCCGAGGTCAGGGATAGGCCGATCCTGCCGGCTCCGATGAGGTCGAGGAGGGCGCCCTGGCGCTCCACGCCGGGGCAGGAGGGGAAGCCGAAGGAGTAGCGGCGGCCGTCGAGGCTCGAGCCGGCGGCCCGGAGCATGGCCGAGACGCGCCCGTGCGCGAGCTCCGCCGCGGCCTCCGCGAGGGCCGAGCCGAGGCCGTGGAGCCGCCAGTATTCCTCGTAGGAGCCCGCTTCTCGCAGTTCCCGCGCGCGCCGCGGCAGGGCCTCGTCGACGGAGGCCGCGAGGAGGCCGACGACGTCGCCCTCGGAGCTGAAGTAGGCCGCCACGCAGCGCCGCGGCGGCGCCGGCTCCATCGGGAAGGAGAAGGACGCCGCCGGCCCTCCCGCGGGATCCTCCACCTCGAGGAGGCTCTCGCCGACCCGCCGGCAGCCGAAAAGGCCGCCCAGGGCCCTCGCCCCGGCGAAGCCCTCCGCGCGCAGCCTCGCGGCCAAGACCTCGAGCTCGCGCGCGGCGTTCCCGTAGTCCGCCCGCCCGTAGCCCCAGCGCGGCCCGAAGAGGGTCTTCTCGTCGAGGCTGCCGAGGAGCTCGTCCAGGCCGAAGGGCCCGAGCTCGACGGCGCCGAGGCGCCCTGGCTCGAGCCGCGCGCCCGCGGAGGGCGCGATGGGCGACGCCGGCTTGCGGGGAATGGCCTCGAGATTCGCCCCGGGCTCCGGCCTGCCCCCCGCGGCGGATCCGTCCCCGTCGAGGAGCCGCGTCGCCGCGAAGGCGTCGGCGCAGGCCACGACGAGGCCGGGGTGCTCCGGTTCGAGGAAGCGCGCCACGAAGCCCGGCTCGGCGGCCGCGCCCCCGCAGAGCGCGAGGACCCTCGACCCCGAGGACTCGAGCGCGGCGCAGACCTCGCGCATCCTGTCCAGGGAGCGGGTGAGGAGGCCGGAAAGGCCCACGGCGAGGGCCTTCTCCGCCCGCGCGGCCTCGACGATGCGGGCGGCCGGCACGTCGGTGCCGAGGTCGACGACGCGCCAGCCCGAGCAGGCGATGATCGCGGAGGCGATGTTCTTGCCGATGTCGTGGAGGTCGCCCTCGACGGTGGCCATGACGACCGTGCCCTTGGACGCGGCGGCGGCTCCGGGCGCCGAAGCGAGTTCGCGCAACGCGCCGCTCGCCGCCTCGGCGGAGCGCAGGACGAGGGGCAGGGGCAGGGAGCCCTCCGACCAGCGCCGCCCCGACTCGGCCATCGCCTCGGCGACCGCCGCGGTCCCCTCGCCGGGGTCGGCCAGGGCGCGCGCGGCGCGCGAGGCGGCCCCCGCGTCGCCGCGCATCACCGCGCGGCGGAGGGCCTCGCGGGGCCCGGGCTCGGCCTCGCCCGGCGCCGGGACCGGTGCCTCGGACGCGAGGCCCGCGAGGGCGAGGAGCTCCGCGAGGGGCTCGGCGCCCGCCGGGGACTTCCCGAGGACGAGGGCCTCGGCCGCGGCGCGGGCGCGGGGCTCGAGGGAGGCGGGCTCCGGTATGCCGGCGCAGTCGAGGATGGCGGCGTCGAGGCCGGCGGCGCGCGCGAGCCCGAGGAAGGCCGAGGTCACGACCGGCCTGACCTTGCGGGGCAGGCCGTAGGAGACGTTGCCGACGCCCAGGATCGACAGGGAACCGGGACAGGCCTCCCTGACCATTCCTATCGCGCGCAGGGTCTCCTCCGCGGCGCCGGGGGGCCCGGCCGCGGCCGCGAAGGTGAGGCAGTCGAAGAGGAGGGAGCCCGGCTCGAGCCCCGACTCGACGGCTATGTCGTACAACGCGCGGCAGACGCGGACCTTGTCCTCCGCCTTTCGCGCCGGTCCCGCCGCGTCGACGGCGAGGCAGACGACCGCGGCGCCGTGCTCGCGCGCGAGGCCGAAGAGGCGGCGCGCCCGCCCGGGATCCTCGAGGCTCGCCGAGTTGAGGAGGGGCCTGCCCCCGCAGTACGGGAGGGCGCGGGCCATCGCCTCGACCTCGCGCGAGTCGAGGCAGAGGGCGGCCCTGGCCCGCGGCGCGAGGGCCGAGGCCGCGGCGGCGAGGTCCGCGGCCTCGTCGCGGCCCGCCTTCGCCAGGTGGAGGTCGAGGGCCTCGGCCCCCGCGGCCTCCTGGGCCAGGGCGATGGCGGCCATGCCCTCGAAGTCCTCGCGGCCGAGGGCCGCCGCGAAGGAGGCCGAGCCCGCGGCGTTGGCGCGCTCGCCGATCCTGAAGAGCCCCGGACCGACGGGCCACGGCTCGTAGAGCGAGGCGAGGGCCGGGCGCCCCGGCGGGCGCGGCCCGGGGGCCGGGCGGTCGGCCAGGGCCTCGGCGAGGGCCGCGACGTGCGCGGGGCCCGTGCCGCAGCAGCCGCCCGCGATCGCGACGCCGTGGCGCCGCGCGAGGGCCGCGACCTTGGCCCCGAACTCCGCGGGCCCGAGGGGCCAGCTCGTCCTGCCGCCCTCGAGGCGGGGAAGGCCCGCGTTCGGCATGAGGCAGATCGGGAAGGGAGAGCAGGCGGCGAGGGCCGCGAGGGGGGCCTCCAGCTCGTCGGGGCCGCCCGAGCAGTTGAGGCCGATCGCGAGTGGACCGAAGGGAGCCATGATCGCGACGAAGGCCTCGATCGAGGAGCCCGCGAGGAGGCGGCCCCGCGAGTCCACGGTGGCCGAGACGACGAAGGGCAGGCCGCGCCCGCCCTCGGGCGAGGCGAGGGCCGCGATCGCGGCCTTGGCCTGCAGGGGGTCCTGGACGGTTTCGACCAACGCGAGGTCGGCGCCCCCGTCCGCGAGGCCGCGGGCCTGGGGGAGGTAGGAGGCCTTGAGCTCCGCCCAGGTCGAGGCGCCGAGGGAGGGGGCCTCGTCGCCGGGGCCGATCGAGCCCGCGACCAGGCGGGGGCGGCCGTCCGAGGCTTCGGCCGAGGCGGCGGCGCGGCGCGCGGCCCCTGCCGCGGCGAGATTGACGCGGTAGGCGAGCTCGATCGCCGCCTCGGCCCCGCCGGCGAAGCGGGCGAGGCCGCGCGCGCTCGCCGTGAAGGTGGCCGTCTCGACGAGGTCGGAGCCGGCGGCGAAGTACGCGGCGTGGAGGGACTCGACGAGGGCGGGATCCTCGAAGGGAAGGAGGGCCGCCCTGGCGACCGACGCGGGCGCGAGGGCCTCGAGGGCCGTACCCGTCGATCCGTCGGCGATCGCGAGGCCGCGGCCTAGGAGGGAGGCGGCGCGACTTTTATATACGTTATGCGACATCATACGCCTCCCTTGGTTCCGTACAACGCGTCTAGGACCGCCTTCGTCGCGGCGCCCGAGCCCATCGTGAAGAAATGCAGGCAGGGCGCGCCGGCGTCGAGGAGCCCCGCGGCGAGTCCCGCGGCCCACTCGATCCCGGCCGCCCGCTCCTCGGCGGGGCTGCGGGCCTCCTCGAGGCGCCGCGCGAGGGCCTCGGGGATGTCCACGAAGAAGGTCCGCGGTATCGACTCGAGGGCCGCCGCGCGGAGGACGGGCTTGATGCCCGGGATGACGGGCACGCCGACGCCCTCGGCCCGCAGCCGCGCGACGAAGGCCGAATAGGCCGCGGGCTCGAAGAGCATCTGCGTCACGACGAAGGAGGCCCCGGCCTCGACCTTCTCCTTGAGGCGGCGGATGTCCGCCTCCGGATTCGGCGCCGCGAAATGCTTGCCGGGGTAGCCCGCGACGCCGACGCGGAAGTCGGTGGGCCTGCCCTTGGCCGGCGGCGTGTACTCCCCCGAGTTGAGCCGCGCGATGTGCGACACCAAGTCGACGGCGTGCGCGTAGCCCTCCTCGCCCCCGCCCTCCGCGGCGCGGCGCGCCGCGGAGGGCGCGAAGCGCTCGTCGCCCCTGATAACGAAGAGGTCGCGGAAGCCCGCGTAGTGCAGGTCGATGAGGAGATCCTCGGTCGCGAGCCGGTCGGCCCCCGCGCAGACGAGGTGGGGCACCGTCTCGACGCGGAAGGCCTCGCGGATCGCGACCGCCGTGCCGAGGGTGCCGGGCTTCGTCCGCAGCGCGACCCGCTCGGGCCTGCCGGCCGCGTCGGCCCAGGCCCGGCCGACGGGATGGTCCGTTACGCTCACGAAGGCCGGCTCATGGGGCATGAGGAGGCCGACGGCCGCCTTGATGTCCTCGATGTCGCCGCCCCGGGAGGGGGGCACCACCTCGATCGACACCCTCGCCCTTCCCGACAGGGAATCGAGCACGCCCATGCTACCTCCCCCGGGCCGCGGCGACAGCGGCCCCCCCGTCAAGTATAGGTCCCGAGGCCTCCCTCGCGCCCGCCCGGGCGCCGAGCCCGAAGAGGGCCTCGTGGGCCGCGCGGAGGGCCTCGGCGCCGAGCTCGGCGTCGACGACCACGCTGAAGGAGGCCTTCCCCCGCGCGGCCGAGAAGGAGCGCGCGGGCAGTCCGCGGTCCTCGAAGGCCCCGAGCACGGCCGCCGCGGCCCGGGCCGCCGAGCCCTCCCCCGCCACGGTCAGCCGCGCGGTGCCGCGGGGCCCGCGGCCGAGGGCGATGGCGCGGGCGTCGCGGTCGGGTCCCGCGGCCGGGGCCCCTACCAGCGTCGCCGCGCCGCGCCCGCCGAAGATGCGCAGGGGCACGCCCGCGCGCTCGAGGGGCTCGACCGCCCTGGGGTGGAGGATCTTGGCCCCGCCCTTCGCGAGCTCGGCCGCCTCGCGGTAGCTAAGCGCGCGCACGGGCCGGGCCTCGGGCACGAGGGAGGGATCGGCGGTGAGTATGCCCGCCTGGTCCTTCACGAGGTCGCAGCTCCGCGCCTCGAGGCAAGCCGCGAGGGCCGCGGCGGTATAGTCCGAGCCGCCGCGCCCGAAGAGCCGCGCGAGGCCGTCGCGCCCGATCCCGAAGAAGCCGGGAACCACGCTCGCGTCGCGGCCCGCGAGGGCCCTCCGGACCTGCTCCGCGGAGGCTTCGAGATCAGCCAACGCGTCCTCCTCAGGGCCCTCGGCGACGAGTCCGACGCGGCCAGGCTCGAGGACCTCGACCTCGCGGCCGAGCCCGGCGAGGGCCGCGGCGACGCAGGGCGCCGAGAGCCGCTCCCCGAAGGCCGCGATCCGGGCCCGGCGGTCCGCGCCCCCCGCCCCCTCGAGGAGGACGAGGAGCTCGCCGCCGAGCGAGGCGAGCGAGGCCTCGGCCCGGGCCCGCGCGGCGGGCGGCGGCGCGAGCGCCTCGAGGAAGCCGGCGTGCATCGCGGAGAGCTCGCCGACCAGGCGCTCGGGCCCGGGACCGGTTTCCGCGTCGTCCCGCGCCGCCATGAGGCGGTCGGTGACGCCTTTGAGCGCGGATACGACGACGACGAGGGGGCAATCGTAGGCGGAGAGGATATCGAGGACGGCGCGGGCATCGCGTGCCCCGGTCAGGACCGAGCCGCCGAGCTTTACCACTATGGGCTTCATATACACCTTCCCTTGGGCTGGTTTCGAGGAGTTGGGGACGACCGGGACCGCGCTTTTCAGCGCCTCCCGGTCGTCACATCGTCATCGTGAGCGTGGGGAGGGTCGTCGTCGTGAGGGAGGGATTCGCGCGGAGGGTGGTCGTGAGGGAGGAGAGGGGGGAGGAGGAGAGGAGGGAGGGGCTGCGGGCGGGACGGCATCGCCGTTCCGATCGCGCGCCTTGCCGTTTCGGTTCGCGCATCGCGTGCTCCTGTCTGGACGGCCGAAGGCTTGGCCCGATGGGCCGTCCCGGATTTCAGGCATCCTACCGCGGCCGGAGCGCCGCCGTCAAGTGCTCCTGCCCATAGAATCGCCTTCGACCGGAGCGTTGCCCGGAATCCGCCAAGGGTCTATCATGCGCCGATGCGCCCCGACCTCGCCCGAACCTCGGTCGCCCTCCTCGCGGCCGCGACCCTCGCATCGTGTTCGCGCAACGCGCCCCCGAAGGGCGCCGCCCCGGCGGCCGCCCTGCCCGAGTACGCGCTGCGCCTCTCCGAGGACCTCGCCTTCGAGGTGGATCCCCGCCTCGAACTCCTCGCCGCGGTCCAGTCGAGGACCGACTGGGTGGGCGGGGAACGTGGCCCTCGAGCCCCGAACCGCTACTTCGAGGAGCTCTCGGCCTTCGCCGAGCCCTGGTCGAAATCGGCGGCGGCGAGGCGAAGCCGCGCCCTCGGGAGCACGGGCTTCAGCTCCGACGCGCCCTGCGCCCTCGCCCTCTCACTCGACGGGGGCGAGGCCCTGCTCGCGCCCGCCGAGGGCTGGTCCCCCTACCTGAGGCGCCGCGCCTTCCTCGCCTTCCGCCTCGATGCCTTCCGCTCGGCCCTCGCCGATTTCTACGCGGCGAGCGGCTTCCGCTCCTTCCTCGCTGCCCACGAGGCCGACTACCGCCGCTGGATCGCCGAGGCGAGCGAAGGCTTCGACGCGGCCGCGGTCTCGGCATGGCTCGACTCCTTCTACGCGCCGCGCGAAAAACCGGCCTACCACTTCGTCCTCGCCCCCGCCATGTTCCCCGCCGGCGGCTACGGCTTCAGCCGCGCGTTGGGCGAAGGAGCCTCGCGCCGGCTCCACGTCTACCAAGTGGTCCGGGCCCAGGGGGCCGAGGGCGGCGAGCCGGGCTTCCCCTCGGGCAGGGGCCTGGCCTCCCTCACCCTCCACGAGTTCAGCCACAGCTTCGTGAATCCCGCCCTCGAGCCGGTCTCCCGCGACCGGCGACTCCGCGCCATCTACGCCCCCGTCTCAGCCCGGATGCGCCGCATGGCCTACGGAGCGGCCGACCTGTTCATCAACGAGCTTGTCATCCGGGCGGCGACCATCCTCGGCGAGCGCGAGCTCGGCCTCGCCACGCCCCTCGAGGAGGAACTCGAGCTCCGCGCGGAAGAGGCCTTGGGCTTCTATCCCGTCCGCCGCGTCCTCGCGCTCCTCGAGGAGTACCGCGCGGGGCTCCGCGGCGGACGCGGCGACTTCGCGGCCTTCGCGCCGGCCCTCCTCGGGCGCCTCGCGGACGAGTCCGCGGCGATCGTCGCGGAGGGCTCGCGCCGCGGCTTCGCGGGCGGGGCCGGGAGCGCGGCGCCCGCCGCCGGGGGCTTCTCGGAAGGCTTCGAAGGCGCGTCGGGCGACTTCGGGATCCCCGCGGGATGGGAGCTCGCGTTGGGCGCGCGATCGCCCGGTGGCGACGGCTCCGCGAGCCGCGCCCGGGTCGAGGCCGCCGCGGAGGCCGGGGCGGCGGCCCGGGGCGGCTCGGTCCTCGCCCTCGAGGCGGACTCGCGCACGAGCTCCTGGCTCGTCATCCAGAGGCCGCTCGCCGTCGAGGAGGGCACCCTCGCGCTCCGCTGGTCGGCCCGCGGCGAGGGCATCCGCGCCGAGGGCCGCCAGTTCGGGGGCAGCTACGTCGGCCTCGTCCTCGAGATGCGCGACGGCTCGCGGCGCTTCGCCGTCCGCGGCCACGAGGGGTCCTTCCCCTGGAAGGAGTTCTCCCTCGAGGAGCCGGTCGATCCCGCGAAGATCGCCTCGATACGTTGCGCGATCTTCCTCAACGAGTCGGGCAGGCTCTGGGTCGACGACCTTGAGGCGGCCTACCGCTAGACGCGTCCCCGCGCGGGCAGGGCGGGGATCGAGACACCCTCAAAAAAAGCCGGCCGACCCTCGCGGGCCGGCCGGCGTCGTCGGAGAGCTTCCGCTTCCGCTATCAATGCCCCGTGTTCAGGAGGTTGATGCGGTTGTCGTTGTAGGCGGCCGGATCGAGGCTGCCCTTCTTGGCCACCCAGTCGATGACCATGTCGCGCTGGAAGACCGAGGTGCTGTAGGGATCGGCCAGGGTCTTGAGGAGAGTGTAGCCGTCGCCGCCCGACATCATGAAGTTCTGGGTGCCCATGAGGTAGGTCTTGGCGGGATCGACCGGCTTGCCGCCGACCATGACGTCGCTCACCTTCTTGCCGGCGATGTCGAGGGTGTAGCTCATGCCCGAGACCTGGAGGAAGGAGCCGTCGGGCCCGTTGTACTTGTCGCCGTAGTTCAGGATCGCGACGGGCAGGACCTTCTTCTCGAGGACCTCCACGAGCTGGGCGCCGGTGATCGAGGCCGTCATGATGGTGTTGTCGAAGGGCAGGACGGTGTAGATCGTCTTCTTGGTGACGGGGCCGGCCGCGATGGCCGCGCGGATGCCGCCGCCGTTCTGGAGGAAGACGTCGACCTGCTTGCCGATCTTCTGGCTGGTGGCTTCGCGCATCGCGTCGCAGAGCATGTTCGCGAGGGCGCAGTCGTCGCGGCGCGGGTAGTTGGTGAGGCCGTTGATGGCGTGCGGGAACTCGCCCGAGGCCTGGGCGATCACGGCGTCCATCTCCTTCGCGACCTTGTCGGCGAAGGGCTTCATCGCCTCGTTCACGGCGGGATCGGGCTCGAGGTAGCCGGCGAGGAAGTCGTACTTCTTGCCGCCGATCTCCTTGAGCGTGCCCTTGGCGGCCTCGCCCTCCTTGAGGGGCACGGCGAGGTTGATCGGGAAGGGCGAGGCCTTGGAGGCGACGACTTCGCCGTTGGAGACCTTGAGGTCGACGCGGCCGACGAAGAGGCCGCCGGTGTAGGCCTGGAAGATCGGGACGCCGGCCACGTACTCCTCGGTGTCCATGTAGGTGTGGGAGTGGCCGCCGATGATGAGGTCGATGCCCTTCACGGCGACGGGGAGCTTCTCGTCGACGGCGAGGCCGAGGTGGCTCAGGACGATGACGAGGTCGGCCTTCTTCTCGACCTCGGGCACGAGGACCTTGAGCTCGGCGACGGGGTCGCGGAACTCGAGGCTGGCCACGTTGGCCGGCATGACGAGGGTCGGGGTGTCGGTCGGGGAGACGCCGATGACGCCGATCTTGGCGCCGCTCGGGAGGGTGACGATGGCGTAGGGATCGACGAGGCGCTTGCCCGTGGCCTTCACGTAGATGTTGGCGCTGAGGAGGGGGAACTTCGCGTCCGCCTTGCGGGCGAGCATCGCCTCCTGCGAGACGTCGAACTCGTGGTTGCCGAGGACCATGGCGTTGTAGCCGACGAGGTTCATGCCGAGGAAGTCGGGCTGGGCCTGGAAGAGGTTCGACACGATGTTGCCGGTGTTGACGTCGCCGCCGTCGAGGACGATGGTGTCGGGGTTCTCGGCCTTGACCTTGTCGACGTAAGTCTTGCGGGCGGCGAGGCCGCCGGCGGCCGGGGCGTTCCAGGCGATCCCGCCGGGCGCGACCGCGCCGGAGTAAGCGTAGGGCAGGGGCTGCCCGTGGGTGTCGTTGGTCGAGAGAACGGTGATCGTGAAGTCCTTCGCTGCGAGGGACATCAGCGTCATGGCCATCAGGACCAGGACGAGGGCTTTCTTCATGTAAGCCTCCTTGTGACGATGGTAGTTTTCGAAACTACGGGTTTGATTTTATACCGCCCCACTTCCGATGAAAAGGGCATTCGTAGATCGCGAAAGGCGTGACTTGGTGTAGTAGCTTTACTAAACCGGTTTATTACCGTATGATTCAAAGCGGCTCGTCTTGCGAGATTTTCGGAAAACAGGAGGCGACGATGCGCATGGAACGTCGCTCGGGGATACTCCTCCACCCGAGCTCGCTTCCCGGCCCCTACGGCATCGGCGATCTCGGGGCCGAGGCCTCGGCCTTCGTCGAGCGCCTCGCCGAGTCCGGGCAGGGACTGTGGCAGGTCCTGCCCCTCGGACCCACGGGCTACGGCGACTCGCCCTACGCGCCCCTCTCCTCATTCGCCGGGAACGAGCTCCTCATAGACCCGCGCGCCCTCCGCGAGGAGGGCCTGGTCTCCGCCGCGGAGCTCGCCGCGCACCCGCCCTTCGCTTCCGATCGAGTCGACTTCGGCGCGGTCATCGCGTGGAAGCGCCCCCTCCTCGCCAAGGCCGCGCGCGTCTTCGCCGCCGGGGCGGCGCCGGGCCGCCGCGCCTCCTTCGAGGCCTTCCGGAAGCGGGAGGCCGACTGGCTCGAGGACTACGCCCTCTTCCGCGCGATCAAGGACGAGTACGACGGCAGGGCCGCCGCCGAGGGCAGGGACGACGCCCTGTGGAACAATCACTGGCCCGCCTCCCTCGCCCTCCGCGACCCCGCCGCCCTCGTCGCCGAGCGGGAGCGGCGGGCCGATGCGATCGGGGCCTACGAGGTCCTCCAGTTCCTCTTCGACGAGCAGTGGGCCCGCCTCCGCGGGGCGGCGAACCGCGCGGGCGTCGCCGTCATCGGCGACCTCCCGATCTTCGTGGCCCTGGACTCGGCGGACGCCTGGTCGCGCCGCGGACTGTTCAGGCTCGATGCCGCGGGCAGGCCCCTCGAGGTCTCCGGCGTGCCTCCCGATTATTTCAGCGAGGAGGGACAGCTCTGGGGCAACCCGCTCTACGACTGGGAGGCGCATCGCCGCGAGGGCTTCGCCTGGTGGACCGGCCGCCTCGCCTCCTCGCTGCGGCGCTTCGACGCCCTGCGCGTCGACCACTTCCGCGGCTTCGAGGCCAGCTGGTGCGTGCCCGCCCGCGCAAGGACGGCGCGCGAGGGCGCCTGGAGGAAGGCGCCCGGCGCCGAGCTCTTCGCCGCCTTCCGGCAGGCCCTCGGTCCCGAGTTGCCCATCGTGGCCGAGGACCTCGGCTTCATCACGGAGGAGGTGCGCGGGCTCCGCGACGGCCTCGGGCTGCCGGGCATGCGCATCCTCCAGTTCGCCTTCGACGAGTCGGAGAGCGGAAGCGCCTTCGATCCGCGCAACGCATTCCTCCCGCACAACTATGTCGAGCATTGCGTGGTCTACACGGGTACGCACGACAACGACACCCTGGCCGGCTGGCTCGACGCCGCGAGCCCGGCGGAGCGCGCCTATCTCGAGCGCTATCTCGGCCACGCCCCGGCCGACCCGGTCCGCGCCCTGGTGCGCGAGGCCTGGAAGTCCGTGGCGGCCTGGGCCTTGGCGCCGATGCAGGACCTCCTCGGCCTCGGCTCCGAGGCCCGGATGAACAGGCCCTCGACCCTGGGCGGCAACTGGTGCTGGCGCATGGCCGAGGGCGCCTTCACGAAGGCGATGGCCGAGGATCTCCGCGCGATGACGGCGCTCTACGGCAGGCGGCGGGTCAAAGCCTGACGACGAGGTCCTCGAGGCGCTTCCGCGGCCTCGGCGAGGGCGACTCCCGCGCGTAGCCGAGGGGCGTGAGGGCGACCGGCTCCCAGCCCTGCTCGAGGCCGAGGACTTCGCGGGCCGCGGCCGCGTCGAAGGCCCCTATCCAGCAGGTCCCGAGTCCGAGCGCCGTCGCCGCGAGGATCAGGTGGTCCATGACGATGGCCGCGTCGACGTCCGCGTAGCTCTTGCCGTCCCTGCGGACCCAGGCCTCGGTGGCGACCGCGCAGACGGCCAGGACCAGGGGGGCCTCGGAGAACCAGGGCTGCCGGTAGACCCGGACGAGCTCCTCCTTCCGGCCCGCCGTCGGGACGACGAGGACCCTGAAGGGCTGGTTGTCGTGCGCCGTCGGCGCGATCCGCCCCGCCTCGAGGACCGCGCCGAGCTTCTCCTCCTCCACGGGCCGGGCCTCGAAGGCCCGGACGCTCCGCCTCGACTCGATGACTTCGAAGAAATCCATGTCGCCTCCCCATCCCGCTTCAGGTCGAGGATAGCCCGGCGCGGCCGGGAGCGGAAGCCTCGGGCTTCACCTCGCGGAACGGGGCGGCTATACTCGGCCCCGATGAGCTCGCTCCTCCTCTCCCTCGGCCTCGCCGCCCTGCCTGCCGCCTTCCTCATCGGCTACTTCGTCCGCCTCGACCGGAAGCGGCCCGAGCCGGTGGGCCTCATCGGGAAGAGCGTCCTCTTCGGCTTCCTCGCCGTCCTGCCCGCGGCCGGCATCGAGCTGCTCATCGGCCGTTTCGCCCCCTCGCCCGGCGGCATCCTCGGCCCCCTCTTCGAGGCCTTCGCGGTCGCCGCCCTCGTCGAGGAGGGGACGAAGCTCTTCTTCGTCAAGCGATACCTCTACCGCCGACACGAGTTCGACGAGGTCGCCGACGGCATCGTCTACGCCATCTGCGTCAGCCTCGGCTTCGCCTTCGTCGAGAACTTCCTCTACGGCTACGACGATCCCGCGGTACTCCTCGTCAGGGCCTTCACGGCGGTGCCCGGCCACGCGATCTTCTCCGGCGTCATGGGCTACCACGTGGGCCTCTCCAAGCTCGATCCGCGGCGTCCGCGGGCCTGGGCCAAGGGTCTCGCCTGGGCCATCCTCCTCCACGGCCTCTACGACTTCTTCCTCCTCTCGGGCTGGCCGGCCGGCCTCCTCGTCCTCCCCCTCCTGGCGCTGGGCTGGATCGGCCTCCGCAGGCTCTTCCGCGCCGCGCTGGCCTTCGACGACGCATTGGCGTCTTCCCGAAGGCCGGAGCCTCCGATACTATAGGCAACGAATACCGAGCGGGCCCGAGGCGGCCCGCTGCCACGGAGCGTCCATGAAATTCCGCATCGCAGCGGTCGCGGCCATAGCCGCGGCCATCGCAATACCGGCGCTCGCGCTCTACGCGATCACCGCCCCCGCCGCCGCGGGCATCGCGGCGGCCGCGTCCCCGGCCGCGCGCCCGGCCCCCGCGCGGGCGACCGAGCTCCTCGCCGGCTTCGACGGGGGCCTCTATCGCATCGACGCCTCCGGGAGGGCGAGCCCCCTCTGGATCGACGGCGAGGTCCGCAAGATCCTGCGCACGACCGAGGGCTGGTTCCTCCTGACTTCGCGGGGCGTCGTGTTCAGCGCCTCCCTGGGCGTCTTCGAGGATCGCTCGAAGGGCCTTCCCGTGAAGACCTACAAGCGCCTCGTCGAGGGCAAGAAGAGCTTCCTCACCGAGGTCATGGACCTCAAGGACCTCGAGGCCGACCCCGCCGACCCGCGCTTCCTCGCGACCTGCACCAAGGACGCGGTCTACGTGTCCCGCGACGCGGGCCTCTCCTGGGAGAGCCTCGGCAGTCCGAGCCTCACCACGGGCCTCAAGGCGGTCGCCATCGGGACGCCGCCCGCGGCTCCTGCGTCGCCTAACGCGTCGAAGGCGGCCGCGCCCGCCGCCGGCGCCCCGGAGAAGTCGGTCTGGGCCTCGCACCCCATCAAGGGCCTCTTCGAGCGCAGGCTCGCCAAGGGCGCGGGCTGGGCCCAGGCCAGCGCCGGCCTCGCGGTCATCGAGGGCACGACGAGCGTGGAGGAGGTGGCCGACGCCGTCCTCGCGCCGCGGGCCCCTTCCGGCGACGAGCTCTGGGCCTGCGCCAGCTTCGTGCCGCGGCTCTACCGCTGGGACCCCTCGACCCGCGCCTTCGCGACCGCCTGGGCGGGCCGCGAGGACTTCGCCTGCATCGAGTCCCTCGACCCGCTCGGCCCCGGCGCGGTCCGCTTCGTGGCCGAGGGCTCCGTCCTCCGCTACGAGCTCGGCGACGAGGCCCCCTCGGTCGACGGCGAGGCCGCGGCGGCGGTCGCCTCGGCCGCGGCCTCGATCCCCGGCTCCCAGCTCCTCTGCCTCTCCTGGGACGAGGGCGGCCGACGGGCCTCCCTCTCCGAGCTCTGGCTCGTCTCCTTCGTCGACCGCAAGCCGAACCGCGCGGCGGCCGAGAACCGCAACGGCCTCTACCTCAACACCGGCTTCGTCGTGGGGCCCGCCTCGCGGGACAAGTACGACCGCCTCATGGACGAGCGTCGCCTCGACTCGGTCGTCGTGGACGTCAAGGACGACTTCGGCCGCCTGCGCTTCGATCCGCGCGACCCCGTCATCAGGAAGGTCGGCAAGGTCTCGAGCCCCCTCGACATCGAGGCCTTCGTCGCGGCCTGGAAGGCCAAGGGGCGCTACCTCGTCGCGCGCATCCCCGTGTTCAAGGACGAGGTCGCCTACAACTTCGCGGGCGGGAAGTGGGCGGCCTGGGACGCCTCCCAGTCCGCGCCCTGGCGCGGCTACAACCTCGTGAAGAAGGGCCAGTCCGTTCCCGTGCCCGCGCCTCTCGGGCCCGCCGCGCCGCTTCCCGCGGGGCCCGCGGAGCAGCCCGAGCGCAAGCCCGCGCCCGCCGACGCGACCGAGCGGCAGTACATCGACGAGCGCTGGATCGATCCCTACTGCGAGGAGGCCTGGGCCTACAACGTCGCGATCGCGAACGAGATGATCGCGCGCGGCTTCGACGAGGTGCAGTTCGACTACATCCGCTTCCCGACCGACGGCGCCAACCTCGACCAGGCGAGCTATCGCTGGCGGGACCCCGGCATGGACAAGGAGAGCGCCATCGCCTCCTTCCTCCGCTTCGCGAGGGAGCGCATCGGCGCGCCCGTCAGCATCGACATCTACGGGGCAAACGGCTGGTTCCGCTCGGGCGCGCGCACGGGACAGGACGTCGAGCTCATCTCGAAATACGTCGACGTCATCTGCCCCATGCTCTACCCCTCGCACTTCGAGCAGGGCTTCCTGGCCCAGCCCCCCGCGGAGATGCGGCCCTACCGCATCTACCGCATCGGGACCCTCCGCACGACCTACATCGCGCGCAAGAAGGTCGCGGTCCGGCCCTACGTCCAGGCCTTCTTCCTCAACGTCAGCTACGACCGCGCCTACTACAACCTCGACTACGTGCGCCGCGAGGTCGAGGGCGTCCGCGACGCCACGAACCTCGGCCTGACTTTCTGGAACAACGGAGGCCGCTACGACGACGTGCCGGTCCTCGATCTCGCGCCGGACGGCAAGCTCGCCTCGCGGGGCGCCGCCTCGGGCTCGCTGCTCGACTAGGGGAAATCGATGACAAGCAAGTTAGGCGCCGTCTCGCTGGCGGCGGCCTCGGCGGCCGCCTTCGTCGTGTTCGCGGTCATGGCCTGGCTCTTCACGAGGGAGGGCAGCGTCGGCCTCTACCGCTGGACGACCTGGCGGGGCAGGTTCAACGCCATCCTCATCGCGGGCGCCCTGCCCCTGGCCCTCGCCCTCCTCGGCCTGGCCCTGCGGAAGGTCGCGGGAGGCGGGCTCGGCGCCGCCCTGGGCCTCGCCGCGACCGCGCTCGCCGGAATAGTCGCGTTAGGCGCCATAGGCTTCCTCGCCTGGCTCCTCGCCACTTCGCGGGCCATGTCGGCGCCCGCACCGAAGGTCCGCCTCGTCGATCCGGTGTCGGGCATCGCGTCTTCCGCGGAAGGCAAGGTCAGCCTCTCCTTCTCCTCGGACCCGCACTGGGGCGTCGGCACCGCCGACGCAGCGGCGCGCGAGGCGATCCTCCGCGGCGTCGCCGCCCGTCGGCCCGACGCCTTCCTCGTCCTCGGCGACCACGTCGAGGAGGGCCAGATCGAGGGGCCCTGGCGCGAAGCGGCCGGGGCCTACGCCTCGCTCCTCGGCGAGGTGCCCGTCAGGCCCCTCATGGGCAACCACGACGCCGTCGTGAACGGCCAGTACCACTACGAGCGCTTCTTCTTCCCCGACCGCGCGATGAGCGACACAGGCTCCCCCCTGTACTACTCCATCGACTCAGGCCCGGTCCGGATCTTCGTGCTGGACATCCTGTGGCGGGCGGAGAGCTTCGGCCGGGAGCAGGCCCGCTGGCTCGAGTCCTCCCTGGCCGCCCTGCCCCCGGGCAAGCAGGCGATCGTGGTCTCGCACTGCTTCGCGTACTCCTCGGGCTACGTCGACGAGGACACCGGCCTGCCCTGGTACGACTCGCCCGAGGTGATCTCCCGCCTGGGGCCCATCCTCGAGCGGGGCAGGGTCGCTCTCCACGTCGCGGGCCACAACCACTACCTCGAGCTCCTCGAGGCGCGCGGCGTGACCTACGCCGTGGTCGGCGCGATGGGCGGCAAGCCCGACCCCGAGCCGACCTACGTCTCGCCCGCCTCGAGGTGGATCGCGGTCGGCACTTACGGCCGCCTCGACGTGGAGGCCTCGGCCTCCGGCCTCGAGCTCTCCTTCGTCGACGCCTCGGGCGCGGTCCTGAAGCGGGCCTTCGTGAAGGCGACGCGTTAGTAGTTCGACTCGACGTCCGAGTAGGCCCAGTCGGAGAAGCTCGTGTCCGCGAAGGACTGATCGGTGAAGGAGACCATGCCGCGGCCTCCCGGCGTCGCGACCATCACGTAGAGCCTGTCCTTGGGCCCGAGGAGGAAGCGCGAGGGCGCGTTGAAGTTGCCGGGCACCGAGTTGTCGCTGCCCGGCGTGCCGCCGTTCGTCGGCGTCATGACGAGGTTCGCGGCGTCGAAGCGCTGCACTATCGGCGCGCCGGAGGTGAGGACGTAGAGATAGCTCCCCGAGACCTGCAGGTCCACCGCGCCCGAGGCCAGGAGGACGGGGCCCTGCACGGTGCTCGGCACGCTGCCGTCCGTGGGGGGATTCGCGGCGTACTGATCGAGGTAATAGGAGCCGCTTATGCGACGGACGAGAAAGATCCTTCCGTCGGGCGCGCAGTCGAGGGCCTTGATGTTCGAGCCCGCGGGCAGCATGACCTTCTGCTCTTGGTAGCGAAGGTTGATCCCGCCCTCCCACATCTTGAGGCTCTTCTTGTAGAACCAACCCTCGTCGAGCTGGCAGAAGTACAGGAAGCCGTTCGTACGGTCGATGGCGATGGAGCATATGCCGCCCGTGGCGGTGCTCGCATCCTCGGGTTTCAGCGCGTCCCTGACCAGGTAGGTGTCGGCGAGGAGGGAACCGGAGGAGTCGCGTATCTTCAGGATGGCGGGCGCGTCGCCCGAGGGGATCGTGCCGTCGGCGAGGTAGAGGAAGCCCTCGTCGTCCACGGCGCAATCCCCGGGCGCGAAGGGGACGTTGAGCGACGGCGAGATGGTCCCGCCGAGGGGGTCGGTGAAGGAGGCCGCCTGGGTGAAATCGGCCGCGAGCGCGTCGAAGGCGCCGGCGAAGGTCAAATCCGCCCTGACGATGCCGTGGCTCCCGGAGGTCGAGACGGGGAAGAAGAAGTCCGTGTCCGAGAGGGCCATGTAGACGGTGACCGAGGCGGCGCCGGAGATGTCGGTAATCTCGGTGCCCTCGTAGGTGGCTTGCGCGGTTTCGAGTATGAGATGGAAGATCCGGCCGGTGCCCACCGGGACCTCGGCGGTGATGGAGCCGATCGGGCCGGCCTTCATGACCGTGTCCATATCGGGACCCATGACGACGAGGACGTAGGAGACCAGGTCCGGCACCTGCAGGTCGCCGCCGGCTCCGGAGGGGGCGCGGCCCGAGGGGCCCTGCCCCGAGCGGACGAAGCCGACCGAGACCTTCGCGGCAGCCCTCTCTCCCCAGCCGAGATGGGAGCAGGACGAGAGGAGGAGGAGCAGGGCGACGCCCGCGAGGACCGCGCCGACGCGTTGCGCGATCTCAAACCGCTGGACCGGGCTCCGCGCGGGCGTCACGGCAGCGAGGTCCCGATGTCGTGGTAGGCCCAGCCGGCCCAGCCCGACATGTCGGTGAAGGAGACCGCGCCGGGGCTGCCTGCGACCGAGACCTTGACGAAGACCCGGCCGGCCGGCCCGGCGAGGAAGCGGGCGGGCGTCGCGAACTCGCCGGCGGCGTAGGTGCTGCTGACCACGTTCCCGCCGGCGGAGGGGGTCATGGCGAGGTTGGTCGCGTCGTAGCGCTGGATGACGGTGCCGGTCGCCATGCTGAGGACATAGACGTAGCTGCCCTTGGCCATGACGTCGATGGGCGAGGAGGGGCTCATCGTCGCCGTGGAGGCGTAGGTGGGCGGATTCGTCGCGACGGTCGGGGCCGCGTACTTGTCGAGGTAGTAGGGGCCGGCGTTCGAGCGGAGGACGAAGACGTTGCCCGACGCGTCGCAGTCGAGGGCGATGACGCTGCCGGGGGCGG
>CAYNPQ010000031.1:19722-34617 GCA_964399065.1 uncultured Treponemataceae bacterium
ACGAAGACGTTGCCCGACGCGTCGCAGTCGAGGGCGATGACGCTGCCGGGGGCGGCGGCGTCGAGCTTCACCTGGCTCGCGAGGCCGCGCTGGTCGCCGTTGGTCGGGTCGACGATGTAGAGGCTCTTGCGATAGAACCAGGACTCGCCGCCCCGGGCGAAGTACATGATGCCCCGCGTCCGGTCGACGGCCACCGAGCTCACGCCCTTGCCCGCGGTCGAGTCGACCGGCTTGGTGCGGCTGTAGAAGGCGTCCGAGTAGACGGGCGCGGCGCCGGCCGCGGCCCGTATCTTCACGATGCGCGGCGTCAGGTCCGTCTCGAAGGAGGCGGCGTCGCTCGAGTCGGAGAGGTAGAGGAAGCCCTCGGCGTCGAGGGCGCAGTCGCCCGGGTCGAAGGCCGCGCTCAGGACCGGCGAGTAGGCGGCGCCGGCGGGATCGCGCAGGAAGGCGACCTGGACGTCGACGATGCCCGAGGTCGCCCCGGCCGCGTCGACGCTCGCCTTCGCGACCCGCGTCGTCCCGCCCTTGGTCGCGGGCAGGAAGAGGTCGTTGTCGGCCAAGGCCATCGTCACGTTGATCGTCGTCGCGGCGCTGATGGTCGTCGGGGCCGAGGTCCCGGTGAAGGAGGCCTGGCTCGTGCGGCCGACGACCGAGAAGGTCCTCGCGGCCCCGAGGGGCACGTTGATCGACACCGCGCCGGTGAGCCCGGTGCGCTTGATCGTGTCCATGTCGGAGGCGGTGATCGTCACGTCGTAGGAGACGAAGTCCGGGATCTGGAGGCTCCCGCCCGCCCCGGAGACGACGCGGCTCGTCGGCGCCGCGGCCTGGCCGGGCGAGACCAGGTTGATGGTGACCTTCGCCTCGCCGGCCTCCCATCCGAAGAAGGAGCAGGAGGCGAGGCTCGCGGCGACCACCCCGCAGAGGAGGGGGAGAAGGGCCGGTGCGCTCCGTTTCTGGTTCATGACGACGCTCCTTATTCGACCGTGAGTCCGAGGCTGCCCGTGGCGGGCGCCGAAGGGAAGACCGGGGGATTGAAGAACGAGCCTACGCTCGCGCCCTGGCTCGAGAGCCCGGCCGGGTAGGCCGCGGCGGGCAGGGGCGCGCCGAGGTCGATGGCCGCGGCGGAGAGGCCCGCGGGGTAGGCCGAGGCGGGCAGGAGGGAGCCGATGCCGACGGCCGGGGCCGAGGAACCCGCCGGGTAGGATGCGGGGGAGGAGGTGGCGGCTATCGTCGACAGGACGACCGCGCTTCCCGCGGGGTAGGCGCCGGGCGGAGCGGAGCCCCCGAAGCCCAGCGCGACCATGCCCGAGCCGGCAGGGTAGATCGCGAGGGGCGGGCCGGCGCTCACGACGAGGAGGGCGCCCGAAAGGCCCGCGGGGAAGCCCTGTCCCGGGATGACGAGGGTGACGGTCCCGTTGGCCTCGAGGACGGCCACGGGCTCGGGCTCCGCCGCGACCTCCTCGGCCGCGGCCTGGACCGACTCGGCCGCCGCGGCCACCTCGATCGTCGCCGTGCCGGCCTCCCGGGCCCGCTCGGTCACCGCCTCGCGGAGGCTCTGGACCTTGGCCGCGGCGGCGGCCTCGTCGCGGGGCGCGGCCACGGCGCCGCCCTTCTCGACCTTGCTCGCCTCGCCCCGCTTCACCGGGCGCTCGGCCCCGCTCGCCGCGATCATGACCACCGTGCCGCGCTCGACGAGGAGGGTCTCGCCGTCGAACTCGAAGGAGGTGCCGCGGACCGAGGCCGTGGCCGTCGGGCTCTTCAGCTTGAAGTCGTTCGCGAGGCCCTGGGGCGTCACCACGTCGGCCTTGACCTTGCCGACGCGGAGGTAGACCTCGGTCTTCACGAGGTTGCCGGTCTGCACGAGCTTCTCGATGCTCATCTGCGTGAGCGGCTTGACCGCGAGGAGGCTGTCGCCGAGGGCGAGGGTGGCCGAGCTGCGGAAGGCGGTGGCGATCTGCGCTCCCTTGTCCAGCTTCTGCCCGACGACCGCCGGCGCCCAGGCCTTGCCCGGGGGCATGACGTCGACCTTGCCCGAGAGCTCGCGGACGAGGGCGAGCGGGGACTGGGCCCCGGCGAGGGCCGGGAACGCGACGAGGGCGGCGAGCGTCAGCATTCTTCTCACGGCGCGGACTCCCTCTCCGTTCATAGCGATATACCCGCGTCCAGGCTGACGCGCGTCTTCGGGGGCGTGCCGGCGACGAAGGAGCCGCCGGAATTGGGCATGAAGAGGCTGGCGGAGGCGGAGAGCCCGAAATCCGACAGCGGGCGCATGGCGAGCGAGCCCGAGAGCTCGGCGCCGACGTAGGGATCGCGCGAGGTCGCGTCGAAGCCGGCCAGCGCGAGGGGATCGGGCGAGGCGCGGAGGTAGGCGGCGGCGCGGAGCGAGGGCTTGAGGGAGCCCGAGAGCTTCCAGCCGCCGTTCAGGGCGAGCATGGCGATGTTCGAGGCGGTCGCGCGGCTCGCCTCGCCGAGGATGGTCGAGCTCACCGGTATGTAGGTGGAGAGGGGGCCGTTGCTTCCCGTCGCGGCGACTAGGTCGAGGCGGGCGGTCGGGCCCGAGCCGAGGTACTCGACCGACCCGCCGGCGAGGAGGCCGATGCCCTTCGCGGAATATTCGCCGACCCCGAAGCCGTTCCAGTACAGGCCGTCGCCGAGGGCGCCGCGCAGGGAAAGACCGCCGTAGTAGGAATCGAAGCGCTTCGCCGTCTCGGCGCGCAGGTCGGTCTGGCCCGCGACGAAGATCGTCGCGTCCTGCCGCGCGAGTATCTCGGGGAAGCGGACCGAGAAGATCCCGACCCCGCGCGCGGGAGCGTACTCGACGGAAGTGTCGAGGTAGTCGGCGACGTCCGCCGAGGTCATGAATACGCGGGAGCTCGCCTTGGGCTGGAGGCCGAGCCAGGCGGCCTGGGCCGAGACGACGACGCCGGGCGCGGCGAGGCGGAGGGCCATGCCGTCCGCGCGGTGGGCGAGGACGTAGCCGCTGGGGTCGCCGAAGTCGAAGCGCCCGACGCTGAGCACGATGTCCGCGGCCGCGCCGAGGGACTGGCCGAGGTCGGCGTCGAGGCGGAGGATCCCGATGTCGAGGTAGCCCGAGGGCCCGGCCGCCTCGGTCGCGCTGTCGGCGAAGGCCGAGAGGCTCGCGAAGCCGCGGAGCCGCGTGCCCGCGCCGAGGCTGGCCCAGAAGGTTAGCCTGCCCGCGCCGGAGAAGGGCTCGGCGGCCCCGGAAGTCCATCGGCCCTGCCCCTCCGAGAGGATGCCGAAATCGGCGGCTCCGAGCGAGGCGGCAGCCAGGGCGGCGAGGCAGAGCGCGGCGAGCGCGCGGGGGGCCCTCATTTGCGGCTCCCTCGATACTCGTCGATCCGCGCGATGGACCTGAGCGCCAGGATGCCGCCGATGGCCTGTCCCGCCTCGAGGTTGGCGGGGAGGAGTCCCCGGTAAGAGAGCTCGCGGTAGGCGTAGCGGGGGCCCGGGAAGAAGGCGTACCCGACTCCCCCGCGGAGCCGGTAGGCCTTCATGGAGAGGAAGGCGAACTCGCCGACCGTGGCGGGGAAGTAGTCGACGTCCTCGCGCGAGGCGCGGCGGATCCCGCCGAGCTCGCGGAGCCGCGCCACGGCGGCGGAGGGCCCGGAGCCGGGAGGCAGGAGGTTCGCGCCGGAGAGCGCGAGCCATGCGGCCTCGGAGAGGCTGAGGCTGGGCTTGTCGCAGAGCGAGAGGAGGCTCGAGGCCTCCTGGGCGGCGAGGCCCCGGCCGGAGACGGCGGCGAGGAGGAGGAGGGCGGCGATCGCCATGCGGGGCGCGTGCGGTGTTCGGGCCATCTGCTTCCTGCGTTGCGGCTTGCTAGGTTACTTAATATATATCAGAATCTTCCAATAACCAATGCCCGCCCCGAGAGGTACCCGATGAGCCTGCGCCTGCCCGAACCGGTCCAGAAGAGAGCGTACCTTGCCATACCGCTGCTCGCCGCGGCCCTCTTCTCCCTCGCGAGCCTCGCGCCCTTCTTCGGCAGCCTCGAGAGCCAGGTCTACGACGCCTTCCTCCGCGCGAGGCCCGCCGCCCCGATGAGCGACCTGATCAGGCTCGTCGACGTCGACGACGCGGCCGTGTCCCAGGTCGGGAGCTGGCCCTGGCCCCGCGACCTCATGGCCGACGGCATCCTCGCCATGCGGGAGGCGGGCGTCGCCGCGGTCCTCTTCGATATCGAGTACCCGACCCGCTCCCCCGCGGGCGTGGACCTCGCCTACATGGACCGCATACTGCCGGCGGCCTTCCGCGACGCCATCGGCTCCCTCGCGGGCGACGCCTCCGACCTCGTCGACGCCCTCGCCTCGGGGGCCCTCCCGGCCAAGACCGCGCGGCGCTACGCCCAGGACCTGAAGAGCGGCGCCGACTCGATCCGGGATGAGCTCTACCGCAAGGTCAGGTCCATCGCGCGCGACAACGACGCCTACCTCGGCGGCGCCGCCAAGCTCGCGGGCAACGCCTACTTCGCCGTCAACATGACCGACGACGCCGAGGAGGCCGCGAAGGCCCCCCTCCCCTCCTTCTCGCCCGCAGGCGTCAAGGCCGGGCCCGGGAGCCTCCGCGCCCGCGCCGGCCTCGTTCCGCCGATACCTCCCATAGCCCAGGCCGCGCGCGGCGTCGGCTACGTGAACGTCGTGATCGACCCCGACGGCAAGCGGCGCCGCATCGAGCTCGCCCAGGAGGCCGCCGGCAAGCCCTACCTCCAGCTCGTCATGCGCCCCCTCCTCGACATCCTCGGCTCGCCCTCGCTCGAGATCGAGCGGGGCAAGGCCCTGCTCCGCGGCGCCGAGATGCCCGACGGGACGCGGCGCGACCTCTCCCTGCCCCTCGGCCCGGGCGCGACCATGCTCATCTCCTGGCCGAAGGAGGACTACTACGGAAGCTTCAGGCACCTCTCCTTCTACGAGCTCGTCAACCTCGGGCTCCTCGAGGAGGACCTCGTCGCCGCGTTGGGCGCCATAGCCGGCCTCGACGTGAGCCTCGGCACGGGCGAGCCCCCGCACAAGGCCGGCTCCCTCGCCGCCCTCGCCCTCCTCGCGAAGTCCGAGGAGGCCAAGCGCGCGGCCATGGGCTCGGGCGACCGCGCCGACGTCGAGGCCTGGCTCGCCGCGCGGACGGCCTGGATCGAGTCCGCGCGCATCTTCCTCGCGGGCGACTCCGACAAGCTCATCGAGGAGCGCATCGACCTCGCCCTCGTCTCGAAGACCCTCAAGGCCGAGGAGGAGGCCGACGCCCAGGCCATGCGGCGCTCGGTCGAGTCCTTCTACCGCATCGGCCGTGACGTGATGGAGGCCCTCCTCGCGAAGCGGGCGAAGATCGCCTCGGAGCTCGGCGGCAAGCTCTGCATCGTCGGCTGGACCAGCACGGGGACCACCGACCTCGGCACCAACCCCTTCCACAAGGAATACGTCAACGTCGGCACCCACGCGGCCGTCGCGAACACGATACTCAACGCCGACTTCGTCTCCGAGGCCCCGCGCTGGATCTCCATCGTCGCCGCCTTCGTCGCCGCCATCCTCTCCGTCGCGGCGGCCCGCCGCGCGAACCCGGGGGCCCAGGCCCTCGTCGGCCTCGCGGGGCTCGCCCTCCTCCTCGGCGCCGACCTCGCCCTCTTCTGCCTCGGCGGCGTCTATGTCGGCCTCCTCGTGCCGGCCCTCTCGACGCTCTTCGCCTCGATCGCCTACTCCGTCGTGAAGTACCTCGGCACCGAGAAGGAGAAGAGCTTCTACCGCAAGGCCTTCTCGACCTACCTCTCCCCCGCCGTCATCGACGAGCTCGTCAACGACCCCTCGAAGCTGAGCCTCGGCGGGCAGAAGCGCCGCATGACCGCCCTCTTCACCGACATCAAGGGCTTTTCCTCGATCTCCGAGCGCCTCGACCCGACCATGCTCGTCGCCCTCCTCAACGAGTACCTCTCCGGCATGAGCGACATCGTCCTCGACGCCCTCGGCACCATCGACAAGTACGAGGGCGACGCCATCATCGCCTTCTTCGGCGCGCCCGCGCCCATGGAGGACCACGCCGCCCGCGCCCTCCGCGCCGCCGTGCTCATGAAGCGCAAGGAGGCCGAGATGAACGCGGCCTTCATGGAGCGCGGCCTCGCGCCCAAGCCCCTGCAGACCCGCATCGGCATCAACACGGGCGAGATGGTCGTCGGCAACATGGGCACGAGCCGCAAGATGGACTACACCATCATGGGCAACGCGGTGAACCTCGCCGCGCGGCTCGAGGGAGTCAACAAGAAGTACGGCACCTGGATCATGGCCTCGGACGCGACCGTCGCCTCGGCCGGCGGGGGCTTCCTCGCGCGGCGCCTCGACCGCGTCCGCGTCGTCAACATCAACACGCCGGTACAGCTCTGGGAGATCCTCGACATCGAGGCCGAGGCCGGCGAGGAGGACCGCGCGAAGGTGGCCGCCTTCCATGAGGCCCTCGACCTGTCCGAGGCCCGCGACTTCAAGCGGGCGGCCGAGGCCTTCGCGGCGATCGCCTCGCGCTGGCCCGAGGACGGCCCCGCGCGGCTCTTCGCGCATCGCGCCGCGGAATTCGCGGGCCCCAAGCCCCCGCCCGCGAACTGGGACGGCGTCTTCAACCTCAACGAGAAATAGGGGCCGCGCCGTGGAGCCGCTCTTCCTCGGCACGGGCGCCGCCGAGGCCCTGCCCGCCATGTTCTGCCGCTGCCCCTGTTGCGAGCGGGCCCGCGAGCGCGGGGGCCGCGAGCTCAGGACCCGCTCCGCCCTCCGCCTCGACGCGCGTCACCAGATCGACTTCGGCCCCGACTCGCACCAGCAGGCCCTCGCGAACCGCATCGACTTCCTCGAGCTCGAGCATCTCCTCGTGACCCACAGCCACGACGACCACTTCGACCTCTTCCAGCTCATGACCCGCGGCTGCGCCGTGCCCGAGAGCCCGCGCCCCGTGGACATCCACATCCAGCGCGAAGGCGCGCGTTGGGCGATCGAGCTCCTGGCCCACAAGATCGGTTCCCGGCGCTCGCTCGACGCGATGCTCGACACCTACCGCTTCGCGCCCCTCGACTACTTCCAGGAGTTCCGCGCCGGCGAACTCGAGGTCGCCGCCCTGCGCGCGAACCACGCCGGCTTCGGCCCGGGCGAGCGCGGCCTCAACTACCTGGTCCGCCTGCCCGGGGGCCGGAGCCTCCTCTACGCCGTCGACACCGGCTGGTACGAGGAGGAGACCTGGGAGTATCTCTCAGGCAGGCGCGCGGACATCGTCGTCATCGAGGCGACCTTCGGCGGCCGGACGGACCGGGGCGAGTTCCCCGACGAGCACCTCGACGCCCTGAGCGCGATGCGCGCCCTCGAGCGCATGGCCGCCATGGGCTTCATCGACGGCTCGTCCTCGGTCTACGCCACGCACATCAACCACAAGCACGAGCTCGGGCACGAGGGGCTGCAGGCCGCCTTCGATCGCGGCCCGGTCAAGGTCACCGTGGCCTGGGACGGTTTGCGCATAACGTGATCGAAAAACAGGCCGCCCCGCGGGGCGGCCCTCGCCGACTTGCGTCGCCTAACGCAACACCATGACCGACGGCACCCTCACCCCCTCGGCGCCGGTGACCCAACCGACGGCGGCCGCGGAATCGAGGCCTATGGCCACCGACTCGAAGGCGGCGTTGTCGTTGGCGGGGTAGGTGCCGGCGGCCGGGCTCATGGCCGAGTACCAGGAAGGCTCGGTCCCGCCGGGGAGATCGATCCTGGCGGCGTAGGCCTTGTGGGCATTGTCCACGTGGTTCCGGCCGGAGATGAAGAGGTCCCCGTCGGGGTGGGCAGCGACGTCGAGGATCTGGTCGCGGCTCGAGCCTCCGTAATTGAAGTAGCAAAGGCCCGAGCTGCCCCAGCCGGGGTCGATGGCGGGATTCACGCCGGAGGCGTCGAGCTTCATCAGGAAGCCGACGCTCGCGGCCGCGTTCGAGGTCGGCGAATGATACCCGCAGGCGTAGAACGCCCCGTCGCGGGTCTTGGCCAGGCCGGTCACGTAGCGGTCGTTGCCGGCGTCGGGGAACTGGTCGAAGCCCGTGACGGTGCTCGGGTCCCCGTAGGAGGTTTTCAGGGCATAGGCCTGGCGGTCCGCGCTCGCGTCCTCGCCGACGGCCATGACGGAGCCCGAATCGATGAAGCGGACCGCGTGGAGCTTGACGCCGGTGTAGCCGAAGGGCATGCCCGCCATGGCGTTGGTCGTTCCGTCCGAGTCCATCTGGACGAGTATGGGATTGTCCGTCGATCCGTCGTTGAACCAGCCCGCCGCGTAGATCCGCCCGGTGGCGTAGTCGACGTCGAGATCCTCGAGATGGGCCGTCGTGCCCGGGGTCGAGCCGACGATGAAGGACCGCCGGCCCGAGCTCCCGAAGCTCGGATCGGTCCCGCCCGCGGCGGATTGGCGTGCCACGAAGACCCGGCCGACGTTCGACGCATCCTGTCCGTACGGCCCGGCTACCAGGATCTTCCCGTCGGGCAGGACGCGGATCGCCTCGATCGCGCAGTCGCCGCCGTTGAGGCCGGCGATCTCGAACAGGCCCTCGAAGCCGAAGGTCCCGTCCACCGTCCCGCCGGTCATGAAGCGCATGATCAAGCCCTGCTTCACGCCCCCCAGCACGCGGTAGCCCGCCGCGAGGATCCGTCCGTCATCCTGCACCGCGGTCGCGAGGAAGCGGGCCTCGTCCACGCCGACGAAGGGCTCGACCTCGTAGGCGTCGCCTTGGTAGGCCGAGCCGTCCGCCGTCGCGTCCTCGCTGCCGTTCGCGGCGATGCGGAGGATGCCCGGCACCAGGGCCGAGGTGAGATAGTCCTTGCGCGCGGCCACGGGGACGAAGATCTCCCCCCCGCCGTCGACGGCGCCCCCGACGGGGTAGTAGTCCTCGTTGCCCTCGAGATAGGTCGCCCCGAAGGCCAGCGAGACTCCGCCGTTGAAGCCCGAATCGAGGGAGCCGCCGGGCAGGAGCCGGGTGACGATGGCGTCGTGGTTACCGTTGAGCGCCGGCGAGTAGGCCTGGCCGAAGACGAGGATATTGCCCGAGGCGTCGATCGCGAGGGCCGAGGCCGAGGCATCGGCGGCGCCGCTATAGATGTTCACCCATCCGGAGCCGCCGAAGCCCGCGTCGAGGCCGCCCGTGCCCGAGCCGTAGATATCGTAGCCGGGGTGGAAGCGGGCGGTCATGTCCCGGCGGCCGCCGTTGTTGTCCTCGCCGGCGGCGAGGACGTAGTAGGAGCCAGCACCTCCGTTCGTGAGGGCGAGGGCGCGGATGCAGGCCGTCGTGGCTCCGCTCGGTACGCCGTTCCAGTAGCCCGAGCCCGGGACGAAGCCGTTGCCTCCCAGGAGGAGGGTCCCCGCGGCATCGACGCCCGCGAGGTAGGCTTGATTGTTGGCCTGTCCCCCGACCCAGATCCGTTCGCTCGCGTCGACCGCGATCGCGTAGCAGCCGCTGTTCGAGATGCCATTCTGGAGGGTGAGCGTGCCCGTGGAATTGAAGCTGGGATCGAGCGAGCCCGCGGACGTCAATCGTGCCACAGTGACGGCGTTCAGGTCGTTCGGGTAGAAACCGCCGACGACGATCTTGCCCGCGGGGCTGATCGCGACGCAGCTCGCCGACTCCACGGCGGCGCTGAAGTTGAAGCTGAACTTCCCGCCCGTCCCGAAGCCCGCATCGAGGTTGCCATCGGCGTTGAACCGCGCGATGCAATTGTAGGGGCCGTTCCCGCCCGCGACCACGATCTTGCCGTCGCCCTGCACCGCGACGGCCCGGGCGACGTCGTTGGCCGAGCTGAAGTCGACGCGCACCCAACCCCGTCCCGCGCCGAAGCTCGGGTCGACCCGCCCCTGCGGCGTGAAGCGGCAGACGAAGAAGTCTATGTCGCCGGAAACACTCACGCTGCCGACGAAGAGGATCGAGCCGTCGGCCTGGCGGGCGGCGGCCTGGATGGTCGTGGAAGGCGCCGAGGAGGGGAAGCTGTGGTATCGGATCCCGCCCGGCCCGAAGCCCGTATCCGGATTGCCGGGGAGGCTGCGGTAGTAGGCCAGGCGGTGCGTCCCCGCCGTCGCGCCCGAGCTGTAGAGCCCGAGGTAATAGGGATCGGCCCCGACGGTGATGCTCATCGTGGGGAAGAGGCGCGAGACCGGATCGTAGGTGACGGCGCTCAGGGAGCCGTCGTTGAGCCAGAGATAGGCGCTCGTGAAGGGGAAGGCCGGGTCGGGGTCGACGACGATCGTATGCTGCCCCGTCGTGGTCACCGGGTTGGTGTGGATGAAGACGGTGCGGGAAGGCTGGCCCGCCACGACGAGCCGCGGGGCGGACCAGGCGAGTGGCGAGGAGGGCAGGAGGAGGAGCGAGGCGCTGTTCGTCGCGGGCGAGGGATCGATCGTGATGCCGGTCTGGAAGCTCGAGGCGTAGACCCCGCCGGCGTTGTAGGCCTCGAGGTCGACACGGCGGTTCGCGCCCGCGAGGAGCTCGCTCACCGTGATGGACGCGGGGGTCGCGACTGGCGGCGTGAAGGCCTGCTGGACCACGACCGCGTCCATGCCCGGCCCCGAGACCGTCACCTTGATGCTCGTGGTGCCCGGATCGAGGGTGCGGGCGCGCCCCGCCGCGGCGCCGGGGTACCGCGCCTCGGGCAGCTCCCCGGGGAGCTCGGGGAAGGCGAAGCGCAGGACGAGCTCGCCCCGCTGCGCCGAGCGCGGGGCGAAGAGCCCGCAGGAGGCCGGGACCAGTCCGGCGAGGGCGACGAGGGGGAGTAGCACCGCTACCCGGGACGCGCGCAGCTGCATATGGATGAGAATATAACACGCCGCGGCGTCGGCACCAGCCCTCGGGCCGGCCGGGATACGCGGCCGCGGGCTAGAAGCCGAGCTCCTCCCCCACGATGATGACCGTGAAGTCCGAGAGCCCGGGCTTGCGCCTGAGGATCTGGTAGACCCGGCAGATCCGCGCCTCGCCCTGGCAATCCTCGCACTGCCCCGACTTCACGCAGGGATTGGGCCGGTCGAGGCGCTTGTTGTTCATCGGCCCGGCCTTCGTCTCGACGCGGGCCAGGGCCTCGTCGATGTCGCGGACGATCTTGTTCGCGCCCACGACCACCACCGTCTTCCGGGGGCCGAAGGTCAGGGCCGCGACCCGATTGCCGTTGCCGTCCACGTTGACGATGTCCCCGTCGAGGGTGACCGCGTTCGAGCCCGCCACGAAGAGGTCGCAGGAGAGCTGGGCCCGCATGATCTCGAGCTTGGCCTCCCGGTCGAGGCCCGGCGCGTTGTGGTCGAGGACCTGCAGCCCCATGGCCAGGGCCTTCTCCTGGGCCCCGAGGGCCTTCACCGTCATCGAGCCGCCGAAGCCGACCTTGGCGCCCGGCTTCATGAAGGACGCGATCCGGCCGAGGGCCTCCGCCCCCGTCGCGACGTAGACCGCGTCGAAGCCGTTCTTCCTGAGCGCCTCGCAGGCCGCCTTGCCGAGCGTATCGTACTGCCACTGCTGGACCGGGTTCATCGGAGCCTCCTCGGGACGAGCATGGATGAATGATACGTGGCGACGGGTGGCCTGTAAAGCGCGGAGGGAGGCGCGGCGGCGCGGCTGGTCGCGCGAGGGAAGGAGACGGTCTCCTCGGGAGCGGCGGTCCGGCGACAAGCCCCGGACCGGGAAGGTTGCAGGTGGTTATTTTTTTTTACCCTGAACCTCCGCCGCCAGGGCGTGTCCAATGATGCGAGGCCGAACGAGCCCCCGAAAGGAAAAACGCGCCATGGAGAAGAAAAAGATCCTCCTCGTGTATCCCGAGATCCCCCCCACGTACTGGAGCATGAAGCACGCCATCAGCCTCATCGGGAAGAAGGGACTCATGCCCCCCCTCGGCCTCCTGACCATCGCCGGCTACCTGCCCCGGAAGGAGTACGACGTCGCGCTCATCGACATGAACGTCAGGCGGCTTCGCGACCGCGATCTCGCGGGGGTCGACCTCGCGATGGTCTCCGCGATGCTCGTGCAGAAGGATTCCTTCCTGGAAGTCCTGCGCCGCTGCCGGAAGGCCGGCGTCCCCGTCGCCGCGGGCGGCCCCTATCCCAGCGCCTGCCCCGACGAGATGGACGGCGTCGACCACCTCGTCCTCGACGAGGGCGAGGTCACCGTCCCCCGCTTCCTCGCCGACTGGCGCGCGGGCCGGGCCGCGCGCGTCTACTCGGACGAGGCCAAGCCGGGCCTCGACTCCGGACCCCTGCCGCGCTTCGACCTCGTCGACCACTCCCTCTACATGGACATGCCCCTGCAGTACTCGCGCGGCTGCCCCTTCGACTGCGAGTTCTGCGACATCGTCACCCTCTTCGGCCGCGTGCCCCGCACCAAGAGCCCGGCGCGCTTCATCGCCGAGCTCGAGGAGATCCACCGCCTCGGCTTCCGGGGCAACGTCTTCGTCGTCGACGACAACTTCATCGGCAACAAGGCCCGGGTCAAGGAGCTCCTCCGCGCGGTCGGGCCCTGGCAGGCCGAGCGCGGCTATCCCTTCAGGCTGTCCACCGAGGCGAGCGTCGACCTCGGCCGCGACGAGGAGCTCCTCGACCTCATGGCGGCGGCCAACTTCACCATGGTCTTCCTCGGGCTGGAGACGCCCAACGCGGACTCCCTCGAGTGCGCGGGGAAGAGCCAGAACCTGCGGCTCGACCCGGCCCGCGCCGTCGAGGCCATCCAGCGCAAGGGCATCGAGGTGACGGGCGGGTTCATCGTCGGCTTCGACGCCGACCCCCCCGGCATCTTCGAGGCCCAGATGCGCTTCGTGCGGGAGCTCGCCGTGCCCGTCGCCATGGTGGGCCTCCTGACGGCCCTGCCCCGCACCGCCCTCCGCGACCGGCTCAAGCGCGAGGGCCGGCTCCTGTCCCGCTCGAGCGGCGACAACACCCACTCGGCCGCGTTCAACTTCAGGACGGCGCTCCCCGAGCGCAAGCTCCTCGAGGGCTACTACCGCCTCCTCGGCGAGCTCTACCGCCCCCGCGCCTACTTCGACCGCTGCCTCGAGCTCCTCCGGCGCCTGCCCGAGTCGCGGCGTCGTCCGAAGCCGGGCGAGCGCGGCGCGATCACGCCGCGCAACCTCGTCTACCTCGCGCGTTCCCTCGTGGTCCAGGGCTTCTCGCGCTACGGGCCCGAGTACTTCCGCTACCTCTGGAAGGCCCTGCGCATCGGCCCCGGCCTCGTCGAGACCGCCGTCACCTTCGCGGTGCAGGGCCGGCACTTCTTCATCATCACGCGGCGCTTCCTCCGCGGCAAGGCGGATGCCCTGGCCAGGGCCGCGGCGACCGCGGGCGGGGCCGCGGAGGACGCGTTGCGCGCCCGAGCCTAGGCCGCCGTCCGGGGGAAGGAACCTCTTTCCATGCGCGAAGGAGGTTCCCTCCCCCGGGCCCCCTCCTTCCAGAAAGGCGCGGAGCCGGGGGCGTCCCGGCGTCCCGCTATTTGCAGGTGAGCGTGACGACCCTCGGGCCGCCGCCCTTGAGCAGGGCCTCCGCGAGGTTCTTCCTCTCGACCTCGTCAACGAGTCGGTACTTCCCGTCGATGAGGAATTCCTCGCCGGTCTGGAGGCGCACCAAGGTCATATCGATCTTCCGCAGCTCGCCGTCGAGGATCATGGTGAGGCCGACGACGACCTTGCCGCCGAGCCGCCTCGATTCGGCCAGTATCGCCTCGGTCCTGGATCCGAATACCTTCTCGAGATCGTAGGGCTTGCCGAAAGCGGTGATGATGTAGCGCGCCTCGCTGCCGAGCCATTGCTCGAGCGCCTCGGGCACCTCCCTCTCGAAATGAATGGTCAAGCCCATGAACCCTCCAGGCTGACGGGGGGTCCCGCGCCTGGCCACAGTATATCAGAAATCCGGAGCTTCGCGTCCTGGCGCGGGGCCGGACCCGCCGCGGGCGCCGCCGCCGAAGCCGGGCTTCGTCCGCGCAACCATTTCACCATTCGCCGGTCTGTAAGGTACATCGCATCGACTATCCCGGCGACGGAGGATCCTGAATGGAACAAGCTCTGAATACCCGGACCTGGAGCTGCCTGGTATCGGGTGACTCGATATCCCGCGGCGTGGTCTACGACGAGGAGAAGGGGAGGTACTCCATACTGGAGACCAACTACGTCTCCCTCGTCCAGACGAGGACCCGGAGCATCGTGCGGAACATTTCGAGATTCGGCAACACCCTGCCCAGGGGCCTGGGCAAGCTGTCGCGTCACGTCGAGGAGACGCGACCCGACATCGTCCTGATCGAGTACGGCGGCAACGACTGCGACTTCGACTGGAAGGCGATCGCCGAGCGGCCCGACCTCGTCCATGAGCCCAACACCGGCCTCGCCCGCTTCGAGGAGGCGCTGACCGGGGCCATCGAGGAACTCAAGGCCAAGGGCGTGATACCCGTCCTCATCACCCTCCCCCCGCTCGACGCCGAGAAGTTCATCAAGTGGGTCAGCGGAAACGACGCGGGCGCGGAGGGCAGCATCCTGAAATGGCTGGGAAGCGTGACGAAAATATACTGGTGGCAGGAGCGCTACAGCTCGGCGATCGCGACGATCGCCGAGAGGACCAAGACGCGCTCGATCGACATCCGGGCCGCCTTCCTCAGGCACGCGGACTTCACGGGTTTGATCTGCAGGGACGGCATCCATCCCAACGAAGCGGGCCACCGGGTCATCGCGGACGCCATCCTGGACTACATCGCGGGCGATTACCCCTTCATGCTGTCGGAGGGCGGCGCGACGGCCTGAGGGCTCCGGCCGACGCGCCGCGCGGAAAGCGGTTCCCGCGTTGGGCGATTCCATGCCCCGGCGCCGGCGCCCCGCCCGCCCCCTTCAGTGCCGGATCCGCCCGAAGAATTCCTCCTGCAGCGCCTCGACCGCGAGGTCC
>CAYNPQ010000032.1:0-20627 GCA_964399065.1 uncultured Treponemataceae bacterium
CATGAAGCGAGTGATCAACTATAGCGCCGGTCCCGCGGCCATCCCCCTCGAGGTCCTCGAGCAGGCCCGCGACGAGATGCTCGACTGGCAGGGCACCGGTTGCTCCGTCATGGAGGTCTCGCACCGCGGCAAGGAGTTCGACGCCCTCCACCACGAGACGATGGACCTCTTCCGCGAGATCGCCGGCATGGGCAAGGACTGGAACGTCCTCTTCACCACGGGCGGCGCCTCGACCCAGTTCCTCATGCTCCCCATGAACTACCTCGGGAACGGGAAGCAGGCCGACTACATCCACACGGGCCAGTGGTCCAAGAACGCCATCAAGGAAGCCAAGCGCTTCGGGACGATCACCCATCCCGCGAACATGGAGCTCGAGGGCGGCAAGTTCCGCGCCGTGCCGAAGCAGTCCGAGCTCAAGCTCAACCCCGCGGCCGAGTACCTGCACTACACGAGCAACAACACGATCGAGGGCACCGAGTTCTTCTACACCCCCGACGCGAAGGGCAAGCCCCTCGTCTGCGACATGTCGAGCGACATCTTCAGCAGGCCGATGGAATTCACCAAGCACTCCATGGTCTACGCCGGCGCCCAGAAGAACCTCGGCCCCTCGGGCGTGACGGTCGTCGCGATCCGCGAGGACTTCATGGCCAAGGCCCAGGAAGACCTGCCGACGATGATGTCCTACAAGGTGTTCAAGGAACACGACTCGATGTTCAACACCCCGCCCTGCTTCTCGATCTACATCCTCAACCTCGTCCTCAAGTGGCTCAAGAAGAACGGCGGCCTCGAGGCGATGGGCAAGGTCAACGACGCGAAGCAGAAGCTCCTGTACTCCGCGATCGACGGCTCCGGCGGCTACTACAGCGGCCTCGTCGACAAGGACAGCCGCTCCTGGATGAACATCGACTTCAAGCTCCCGAGCCCCGAGCTCGACGAGAAGTTCATCAAGGACGCCAAGGCCGCGGGCATCGTCCAGACCAAGGGCTACCGCACGATGGGCGGCATCCGCCTCTCCGCCTACAACGCGGTGAGCCTCAAGGACGTCGAGACGACGGTCGCCTTCATGGCGGACTTCCGGAAGAAGAACGGCTGACGCGTTAGGCGAATATAGAAGCCGCTCCCCGGGCGAGGCCGTCCGGGGAGCGGCTTTTTATGCGCCGCCGCGCATCGCCTTCTCCTTGCCCTCCACCGGCCTATACCGATAAGCTTCGACCGTGACCTCCCGCGACGCCCGCGCCGTGCTCTTCATCCAGGCCGGCATGTCCTTCTCGAACGCCGTCTCCACGGTCTTCGTGAACATGTACCTCTACCGCTTCCTCGACGGGATCGCGGCGCTGACGGTCTTCAACCTCTACCAGTTCGCCCTCCTCCCCGCGGGCTTCCTCCTCGCGGCCCTCGCCTCGCGCCGGCTAGGCAAGGGGGCGGTGCTCGCCGCCTCGCTCTGGCTCTTCGTGGCCTTCTACGGCCTCCTCCTCGGCCTCGGCGAGGGGAGCGCGCGCTTCCTGTACCTCCTCGGCTCCCTCAACGGCCTCGCGCTCGGCGCCTTCTGGTACCCCTTCAACCTCGCGATCGCGAAGGCGAGCTCCGATGGCGACAAGGGCCGCTTCTTCGGGCTCTACGGCGCCCTCGGCTCGGCCGCCGGCGCCCTCGCGCCGATCGCCTCCACCGCGGCCCTCGTCCTCGCCCCGAGGATCGAGCTCGGCTACGCGGCGATCTTCGCGGCCATCGCCCTGCTTTCCGTGGCGATGAGCCTCGCCGCCCTCGCGGTGCGGCTCGAGGAGAGACCCGCGCCGATACGCGTCCTGGCCTACCTGCGCTCGCGCGGCGATCCCGGCTGGGCCTTCGTGCTCCGCGCCAACGCGGTCTACGGGATCCGCGACGGCGCGAGCTGGTCCGTGATGAGCATCCTCGTCCTGCGGGCCGCGGGCAGCGACGCCGGGGCGGGGCGCCTCGCCGTCCTGTTCGCGCTGGTCGGCATCGCCGCGAACTACGGGGGGGGAAGGGCCTACCGGGACCGCCGCGGCTCCGCCTTCTGGGGCTGGGGCTCGCTCATCGCCGTCGCGTCGTCGGTCCTCCTCGTCCTCGCGCGCGGACCGGTCGCGGCCGCGGTCGCGGGGAGCGCCTGGAGGCTCGGCGAGTCCCTCGTCTTCCTCCCCTTCAACGCGACCTTCTTCGGCCTCCTCGCGCGCTATGTCGAGGCCGAGGGCGACGTCGCGGGGAGGAGCATAGCCATGGAGATCGCGCTCAACGCGGGCCGCGCCGCGGGCGTCGGCCTCTTTTTCGCCCTGGCCTCCCTGACCCCGCTCTACGCGGACATCCTGTATCCCGCGGTCACCCTCGCCGTGCCGGCTTCATGGCTCGTGTACCGGCGGTACCTGAGGCGCAGGGCGGCCTCTTGAGTCGCATAACGCGTTGTGCGACGCAGCATCGCGGACGCGCGCTCAGTCCAGTTCCCAGCGGAGGCCGAGGCGGGCGGAGAGCCCGGCGGCGGGATCAGGGCTCCAGGACAGGCTCGCGGGCAGCGTGAGCTCGCCCTTCCCGAGGGAGCCGAGCCGCGTCGAGGCCCGCAGCTCGACGAGGACATCGTCGAACGCGGCGTCGGCGAGGGCGAGCGTCGCGCGGCCCGAGGCCGAGAAGAGGAATGATCCGCCGGCGGCCCCGTATATCGAGGCGGCGAGGGGCAGGTGGTCGGTGGCCGCGCCCTTGGCTTCCCACCTGCGCTCGAAGCCCGCCTCGAGCGAGGTGGAGAGGGGGATGCCGGGGAACCATGAGAAGCCGAAGGAAGGCGTCACGGCCAGGACGCCCGACCCGTCGGTCGCGCGGCTCCATGACAGGTCGACCCCCGGCTTGAGCAGGGAGTCGCCGACGAGGAAGGAGGAGCCGAGGAGGAGCCCGAGCTCGAGGCCGGCCGCGTCGCCGCCCGAGTACGCGGCCCTCGGGGCGAGCGAGAATGAGGCGTCGAGGCCGTTGACCGCGACGGAGAGGCGGCCCCCCGCGTCCCAGGACCCTCCCGCGTAGTCGGCCTCCGCCCCTCCCTCGGCCGTCGCCACGAGCGCGATGCTCCCCGAGGAGGCCGAGAGCTCGGCGAGGGCCCGGGCCGAGCCGGTCGCCGCGCCCGAGGCGGCGGCCATGCCCTCGCAGGAGGCCGCGGCCCGCGCGGAGAGCAGCGGGCCGAAGCTTTCGACCTCGGCCCGCGCCTCCGCGGCGATGCCGAGGCCCGCGGGCGAATCGTAGGCGGGCGCGAGTCCGAGCGCGAGCTCGGCGGCGCCCGCGGCCGAGGCGGCGAGGGCGAGGAGCGCGGCGAGGGCCGACTTCTGGATGATGCTGTCGTTCATGGCTTGCGGGTCCTTCGTTGAATCTCGCTCTCCATCCGTTCGATCGATCCTCCGCCCTCGAGGACGGAGGAACAGATCTCCGCGATGCGCTCCGTCGCGAGGCCCGAGGCCTTGCCCCGGGCGAAGACCGAGACCAGCGAGGGGAAGCGGTCGTCGCGGAGGCCGCCTGCCGCGAGAGCAGCGGCGAGGCGGGCCATCGCCGGTTCGGCGAGGGGGAATCGCGCGTTGACCGAAACCGTCGCGGCGACGGCGGCGAAAGCCCGGTCCGCGAGGGCCGCCGGCCCGGCGGCGGCCGCGCCCGGGGGGAGCCGCGCGGCCGCGAGGGCCGCGGCCAGGAGGGCCGGGCTCGCCCCGGCGCGCCTGAGCAGTCCTCCCGCCGCGATCTGGGCCTCGCGGGGCCGATCCCTTCCGAGGCCGATCCCGTCGAGGAGGGACGCCACCTCCGCGAGCCGCGCCTCCTCCTCCTCGAGGGCGGCGGCGAGCCGCTCGGGGGAGACGCGCTTGCGGGCGCCTTCCGCGAGACGCTCCTCGAGGAGCCGCTCCGGCACCCCGTCCCGGGCCGCCTTCGCCGCGAGCTCGCGCGCGCGGCCGGCGATGGCGGCGTAGTCCCCGGCCGCGGAGTCGCGGTCGAACCAGGCGCCGAGGCCCTGGGCGCCCGCGCGGCCCGCGAGGAGGGCGGCCGCGCACAGGGTCAGGAGGAGCCGCGAGGCGCGGCCCCCGGGCATCCTCATGGCTTGCCCTGCCCCCCGCCCGACTTGAGATGCATCGACGCCGTCTTCTGCTTGAGCTTCTTCGCCTTCTTGAGCTTGTCGAGGGCGAGAGGCTTCTGCCTCTTCTCCCGCTCCTTCATGAAAGCCTTGTTCTTCTCGCCCTTGGCGGCGAGGCGCAGGGCCTGCCGCATCCCCGACCGCGCCTCCTGGGCCGAGGCGCCGAAGCGGAGCGCGCGCTCGGCCTTGAGCGCCATGTCGAGAGCCCGGGCGGCGGCCGCCTCGGGCGCCAGCCCCGTCGAGGAAGCGAGGCATTCCGCGAGCGCGATCTTCCGGGCGAGGGCCGAGGGGAGGAGGCCGCCGGCGGCCGCGGCGCGGTCGAAGGCGGCCTCGAAGGCTCCGCGCCAAGCGGCGTCGGGCAACGCGTCCTGCGCGGCGAGGGCGGGGGTGCGGAGAAGGACGAGCGCCGACAGGGCCAAGATCGCCGATCCGGGCCTGGCGAGGCCGATGCCGTGGATGCGTCGCGCGGTCATGCTCCCTCCTAGAGCCTCAAGAGGCTGCTCGAGCCTCCGAAGCCGTCGTCGACGCGCTCCGGGATGGCCGGATCGGGGATCCAGCGCTCCCCGTCGACGACGAAGTTGTATGCGTAGAAGCCGCCCTTGCGCAACCGGATCGAGAGCTCCCAGGGAGCCCCGGCGCCGCGGCGCGAGAGGGCCCAGCCCTCGGTCTTCCAGCCGTTGAAGTCGCCCGCGACGGCGACCGAGCTCGCCTCGGGGGCGTCGAGGACGAAGCGGACCACGACGGAGTCACGGTCGCGGAGGCCGAGGTAGAGGCCGGAGCCGATCGCGACGGCGAGGATGGCCGCCGCGGCGAGGGAGGCGGCCCGGACGCGAACGAATTCGCCCAACGCCTTGAATTGAGTTCGCGCAACGCGTGCGTTGTCCGGACCCGAAGGGGCGCGGTGGACGCGGAGGGAGCCGCGCGAGGGCCGCAGGTTCCCCGAGGCGATCCGTCCCATGACCGCGTCGGCGAGGGGCGCCGACCTGCCCGAGGCCGGCGCCGGGATGCCCGCGTCTCGGCGCAGGAGGGGGAGGAGGGCGGCGTGGCGGGCCGCGCAGGCGGGACAGCCCGCCGCGTGCGCGGCGAGGCCCTCGAGCTCCTCGCCGCCGATCCCGCCCCCGGCCTCCCATCGTTCGAGGAGGGCGAGCGCCCCTGCGCAATCCATCATGACAGTATACCCCCGCCCCCCGGATCCGGTTGCCCGCCCTCGAGCGTTTTCCTGAGATTCTTGCGGGCCCGGAAGAGGCGCGATTTCAGGGCCTCCTCGCCGAGACCGAGGACCTCGGCGGCCTGGGGGACGCTCAGCTCGGCGAAGTAGAACAGCTCCACGGCCGCGCGCTGTTCCCCGGGCAGGGCGGCGACCGCCTCGCGGAGGAGTCCGGCCTCGAGGGAGCGCAGGGCCTCGTCGCCAGGGTCGGGATCCTGGGCCGAGGCGGCCTCGGCGGCCGCGCGCTCGACGCGGAGCGCTTCGACGAGCCCGCGGGAGCGGCGGGTCCTCGTCCTGTTGGCAGCGATGGCGAAGAGCCAGGACGCGAAGCTCCCGCCCAGGCGGAAGCTCCCGAGGGAGCGGTAGGCGCGGAGGAGCGTTTCCTGGGCGGCGTCCTCGCCCTCCTCCTCCGACCCGAGCCGCGAGGCGCAGAAGCGCCGCAGCCTGTCCCCGTACTTCTCGACGACGAGGCGGAAGGCCTCGGTCTCGCCGGAGAGCACGCGGTGGAGGACGGCGAGGTCGTCGAGCTCAGGTTCCTGTCCCACGTCGAGGAGTATAGCGTAGCCTCGCCGGGCTTCCCAAGCCGAGGGCGGCCCGGGCGCCCGGGAAAAAAACGCGCGGAGCGCGCAACCGGCGACTCCCGCCGGAGGTATCCTTCCTCGAAGGCCCGGAGACGGGCCCCTGCCGGCGCCTCGCGCCGGGATTCCGACACTCGGAGGAATGCGATGAAGAGCATGAAGATAGCCCTCGCCCTCGGTCTCGCGGCGCTGGCCCTCGTCGGCTGCGCGCCGAAGGAGGCCACGATGACCTTCTCCCTCACCGACGCGCCGGTGGACGCCTCGAACATCAAGAGCGTCTGGGTGCAGGTGACGGGCGTGGCCGTGCACAGCGGCTCGAAGAACGCCGGCAAGAACGACGCGGGCTGGGAGAGCGCGACCCTCTCGGTCCCCGCGGAGATCGACCTCCTCAGCCTCCAGGACGGGCTCACCCAGGCCCTCGGCCAGGTCGTCCTCGAGGCCGGAACCACCGTGCAGCAGATCAGGCTCGACCTCGGCTACGTCAAGGTCGAGGAGACGGGCGGCACGAGGAAGGACGCGACCTTCAACGACGAGACCGGGCTCAGGATCAACGCCCATTCCTTCGCGGTGCCCCTCTCCGGCTCCGCCTCCATCGTCGTGGACTTCGACGTCCGCAAGTCCCTCGTCTCGACGAACGGCGGCTACAAGCTCAAGCCCGTGCTCCGGGCCGTCTTCGAGGGCGAGGCGGGCAAGATCTCCGGCGCCGCGCCGGCGAGCTCGGACGCCGCCCGCTATCTCGTGTACGCCTACGAGCCCGCCAAGGCGGCGGCGATCGCCGGCGCCGATCCCGCCGACGTCTCGGGGACCTATCCAGTCTACGGCAACGCCTACACGACCGCGAAGGTCGGCGACGAAGGCCACTACGGCCTGCACTACCTCGACGCCGGCACCTACGACATCTGGCTCGTCGCGGCGAGCGACGCGACGGGCACGCCCCTCAAGATCATCCCCGGCGTCGTCGTCGAGTCCGGCAAGACGACCTCCCTGGACATCACCCTCCCGTAGACTGCGGCTGACGAGAGAGGCCTTCGGGCCGGGCGGGGAGCATACGGCGCTCCCCGCCTTTTTTCATCTTCCGTCGAGCCGCGCCGCCATTGCCCGCGTCCGCTCGGCGAGGCGCCGCGCGTCGTCGTCGGTCTTGCGCACGAAGGGGTTGTCGTCCACCGTGCCGGCCACCGCGCGCATCTCCGCGTCCGAGCGGTAGGTCGCGCGGCGGAAGGGGTTCGTGAAGTCCTTCGCGCGGCTCGCGCGCAGCCCCGCGGCCACGCGGCCGCCGAGACTGCCGAGTTCGCGCAACGCGTCGGCGACGAGGCCGCCGGCGGGCGCGGGGCTTCCGCCCGGCGCGTCCCGCGCCTCGAGCCAGCGGAGGCAGGCGAGGGCGTGCCGCGCGCGCGACGACGGGTAGTCCGCGGCCAGCTTCGCGTACTCCGCGTGCATCGCGCGCCAGTCGGGAACCGCGCCCGAGCGCGCCCGCGCGACGAGCCCGTCGACCGCGCCCAGCGGTGCGAGGAGGCCGCCGAGGTTCTCCCACTCCCGCTCGCGCGGGGCTTCGAGCGCGGCGAGCCCGCCGGCGGGATCGGCGGCCGGGGGGAGGGCCTCGAGCAGCTCGAGGAGGACATTGCCCGCGTACCACAGGAGCATCTCGCGGTAGGCCGCGAGGGCTCGGGCCGGGCGGCGCACGACGACGGGGCGGTCGGAGTTCTCGACGCCCGAGGCCGCGAGCTCGGCGTCGCGCGAGGCGTCGGCCGCGGCCGCGGCGTCGCGGGGGTCGCGCCCGGCCTCGCGCATCCATCCCTCGATCAGGCCGATCGCGGCGATGATCTCCTCGGCCGCGTCGGGCGCGAAGGGCGAGACCTCGACCTCCTGCACCTTGACGGAGCGCTTGTCGCGCGCGCGGAACTTCGACTCGTTGCGCATGAGGGCGTAGAGGTTGTGCGTCCACCAGTAGGCCGGCGCGAGGACGAGGCGGTCGCGCGAGCGGTCGTCGTCGACGAGGCAGAAGGGGAGGCGCAGGTCGATCTCGAAGCGGTAGTCGCCCTTCGCGAGGAGGCAGTACGAGGCGAAGCGCGAGGAGTGCTTCACCGAGGTCGCGAGGCCCGGCCAGAAGCCGCGGCCCGCCTCGATCTCGCCGTCGGGGGCGCGGGAGTTGTGGTTCGAGCCGACGGTCGCGCCCGCGGCCATGTTCGACTGGCCGCGCACCAGGGCCGCGACGAGGAAGCTCGTGTTGTGGTGCTGCTCGTGCGCGGGGAAGATGAGGTTGTTGAGCATCTCGCAGCAGGACACGGTGGAGTTGTCGCCGAGCACGGAGTGGATGAGTCGCGCGCCGTACTTCAGCGCCGAGTTCGAGCCCATCACGAAGCGCACGGCCTTGCAGCCGTAGAAGACCTTGCAGCCGTAGCCGACGATGCCGTTCACGAGCTCGACGCCCTCGCCGATCTGCGTGCGCTCGGCCTCGCTCGACCTGATGGTGATGTTCTTGAGCTTGTTCGCGCCCTTGATGTAGGCGCACTCGCCGATCGCGACGTCCTTGACGATGCGGTTCGACTTGAGCACCGTGGCGCGGCCGATCACGCCGTAGCGGCCGCGCCGCCGGTCGTACATGGATTCCGTCATGGAGCGGAAGGCGGCCATCAGCCCAGCGTCGTCGCGGCGCCGGGCCCAGAGGTAGGCGTCCGCGCAGATCATGTCCTCGAAGGGGAGGACCGAACGGCCGCCCGCCTCGTTCATCAGGTCGAGCTCGACCCTCACCGCCTCGCTCTCGCCCTCCATGACGATGCCGTTCCCGAACTTGGCATGGTTCGACACGTGGATCTCGTCGTTGGCGAGGAGGATGCAGCCGTCGCCGATGATGTAGTGCGCGATGTAGTCGCAGTCGTGGATCGCGCAGTTGTCGCCGATGTCGCAGGCGATGATCCGGGAGCGCGTGATGCCGACCGGCGTGAGGAGGTCGTGGTGCTCGAGCACCCTCCGCTCGAGCCTCCCGATCCGCACGAGGCCCGCGAGCTCGCAGTCCTTGACGAGCTCGGGCACGAAGGGGTCGGTGACGCGGATCAGGCCCCAGTCCCTGCAGGTATTGGAGTTTTTTACGAGAGCTTCGATTTCATAGGGTTTCAGGCGGCGATAGGAGGCGGGATCGCGGCCGAGGCCGCGGGCGGGATCGGAGAGCTGCGAGTCCCGGATCCGGTACTCGTCCTCGCCCGGCCCGAGGAACTCGCGGGGCACGAAGCCCGTCCCGTAGGAATCCGCCTCGATGAATTCGATGTCGTTCATATGCCCGTGAAGATATATCGCCCGCATCCCCGCCGCAAGGCCGATCGGGGTATTGACCAAGGACCTCGTTTTTGACATGGTAAACCATGAGTTTCCCGGAATCCGCGATCGACGATCGCCTCGTGACCGAAGTCGAGAGGGAGGCCTTCGAGGTCCTGCCCCTCCTCGTCGGCGCCGACGACGCCCACCGGAACCGCCACGCCACCAGGCTCGCCGATATCATCGGAAACCCAGGCGAGTTCCAGCAGTACGTCTCCGGCGCGCCCGCCGAGCGCCTCGCGCGCATCGACCGCCTCCTCCGCGTCTTCCGCGACAACGTCGAGCTCCTCATCCACAAGACCTGGGTCGAGAAGTCCGAGGAGAAGCCGAAGGAGCGCCTCCTCTTGGATCTCGCGGCCTTCGAGCGCGACTTCCGCGAGGGCGCCGTGGCGCCCGCCTTCCGCCGCTTCGTCGCGCTGGCCCACGCGGTGGCCGGCCTTCTCTTCGGCCACCAGAGCCGCGACGACGACTTCCTCGTCTACTGCTTCCGGATCGACCCGAAGTTCGGGCTCTTCTTCTGGTACATCGGCGAGATGGAGCGGCAGGTCCGGGAGGGCTCGCCCTCTCCCGATCTCATGACCGTCGAAGTCCTCATCGGCGTCTACTCCATCTCCAGCTTCTAACCCCCCTCGATAACCGCTTGCGCTCCTCCTCCCGCCGCCCTACAGTCGGGGCGGGAGGGGCTCGCATGCTCGAAGGCGCGCGGATACTCGTCACGGGAGGCTCGGGCCTCCTCGGCTCGAACCTCGTCCGCCTCCTGGTATCCGAGGCCGGCGCGCGGCCCGCGGACATCCGCGTCCTCTTCCGGCCCGGCGACTCCCTCCGCGGGCTCGCGGGCGTCGAGGGCCTCGAGCTCCTCGCCGCCGACGTGGCGGACGCGCGGGCCGTCGAGGCCGCGACCGGGGGCCGCGACCTCGTCTTCCACCTCGCGGGCCTCGCCAGCCTCGACCGACGCGACCTCGGGCGGCAGTGGATCGCGAACGTGCTGGGCTCGCGCAACGTCCTCGAGGCGGCGGCGCGCTCGGGGCGCGTTAGGCGACTTATATACGCGGGCAGCGTAAACGTCCTCGGCCGGCCCGCGCCCGGCGCGGAGGCCGAGCTCGCCGATCCCTACGCCTCGCGGCCCCGCATGCACTCCTTCGCCTCGGCCGCCGAGGCCCTCGCCCTGGCCGACGCGACGGTCGAGGGCGGCGGCGTCCCGCGGGCCGTCCTCCGCCTGCGCGTCGGCTACCACGACTCGAAGCTCGCCGCCCTCGAGCTCGTCGAGCGCGCCTCGCGGGAGGGGCGGGTCGACGCGGTCTCCGTCCTCCCCGGCACCTTCTTCGGGCCCCGCGGGAGCGAGGCGGGCTCGGGCGCCTACATCGCCGCGGTCGCGGGCGGCCGCCTGCCCGGGGTCATCGCCCTGCGCCTACCCCTCATGCACGTCGAGGACGCGGCGCGCGGGCTCCTCCTCGCCGCGGAGCGCGGCGTCGCGGGCCGGCGATACGTCGTCACGGGCCGCGACGAGGACCTCCTCCCGCTCTCCGCGATGGCCTCGGTCATCGCCGAGGAGGCGCGCCTCCTCCTCGGCTCGCGGCCGGTTCCCGGCCTGGCGCGCGCGCCGCGGGACCGCTATCCCGAGGTCCCGCGCGCCCTCGCCTGGGTCGCGGCCGCGGCCTCGGAGGCCTGGGCCGCGGCCTCGGGCGGCCCCTGCGCGCTCGGCTTCGCCGCGCTCCGCGCCGCGGCCTGGGACGGGGCCTACGGCCACGCGCGCGCCAGCCGCGAGCTCGGCTACGAGCCGCGCCGATCCTTCCGCGAGGGCGCCCGCGAGGCCCTCGAATGGCTCTATCCCAGCGCCGCGCGCGAGACTACTTGATGCGCCGAGCCCGCATCGGGCAGGATCGAGGCGCCGCGCCGGGCGCGGCGGATCGGAGGCGACATGGGCGGGCGAATCGCGGAATACGGCATCGCGGTCGGGGAGATGCGCAAGGGCAGGCTGAACAAGTTAGGCGACGTAAGCGGCGTCTCGGTCGGCCACTGCACCCTGGGCGAGGGTAATCTCCGGACCGGCGTGACCGTCGTCCTCCCCTCGGAGGCCAATCCCTTCCTCCGCAAGCTGCCCGCCGCGGCCTTCGTCCTCAACGGCTTCGGCAAGAGCCTCGGCCTCGTCCAGGTCGAGGAGCTCGGTTGCATCGAGACGCCCCTCTTCCTGACCAATACGCTCAACGTGGGCCTCGTGCACGACGCGGCGGTCGGCTACATGATCGAGCGCTGCGACCGCGACGGCGCCGACCTCCGATCGGTGAACCCCGTCGTCCTCGAGTGCAACGACTCGAGGCTGAGCGACATCCGGGCCCGGGCGGTGCGCGCGGAGCACGTGGCCGCGGCGATCGCGGCCGCCTCGCCCGACTTCGCGGAGGGCGACGTCGGGGCGGGCAAGGGCATGGTCTGCCACGGACTCAAGGGCGGCATCGGCTCGGCCTCGCGGGTCTTCGAGCTCGACGGCCGGGAGCACGCGCTGGGCGTCCTCGCCCTCACCAACCACGGCCGCCTCGCGGACCTCGCGATCGGCGGCCGGCCGGTCGGCAAGGACATCGCCCGCAGGCTCGCCGGCCGCGCGGACGCCGCGGCCCCCGACAAGGGCTCGGTCATCATGGTACTCGCGACCGACGCCCCCCTCGACTCGCGGCAGCTCGGGCGCGTCATCAAGCGTTGCTCCGTCGGCCTCGCCCGCCTCGGCTCCTACATCGGCCACGGCTCCGGCGAGGTCTTCCTCGGCTTCTCGACGGCCCATTCGGTCTCCGGCGAGGGCGACGTATTGCCGACCGCGATCCTCAACGAGTCCCGCATCGACCTGCTCTTCCGCGCCGCGGCCGAGTGCGCCGAGGAGGCGGTGCTGAACTCCATGAGCTGCGCCCGGGCGGTTATCGGCTTCCGCGGCGACCGCGTCGAGTCCCTCGCCGACCACATGGACCTCGTCGCGGGCCATTGATGTCGCGCAACGCGCCATCGCCGCCGGCGGCGATGGCGCGGCCGGGTAAGGGCCGCGGATCTCCGCGGTCGCGGGAAGCGGCGGGATTCGCCGGCGCGGGACGGCCTTGACCGGCGGGCCCCGTCCCGTAGAATTAGTACTGGAAACGAGGAAGCCGCCGGGGCTCGCGAGAGTCGCGGGCATCAAGGAAATCCAGCGGAAGACCGAAGAGGGGGCCCCGCGCATGGGCGGAACCGGAAGTCGCCGGCACGAAAACGGTGATGCCGAACTGGAGGCGCTGAGAGCCCGCGTCAAGTTCCTCGAATCGGCGATCGAAGGCACCGAAGCGAAGAGGCTCGAAGCCGTCCTCGCGGAGAACCTCGAGAAGCTCAGGATAATAGCCGAGTACACCCTCGATTCAGAGTACTGGATCGGCCCCGACGGCCGCCTCCTCTACCAATCCCCTTCGATCGAGGGGATCTCGGGCCACAAGGCCGAGGAGTTCATGGCGGACCCCGGCCTTTTCGAAAGCCTGGTCCATCCCGATGATCGCGCCGCCTTCAAGGCCGACGCTTCTCGAAGGCAAGGGCCGGAACCCGCCAGGCTGTTCACCTTCAGGATCCTCCGGAAGGACGGGGCGGTGCGCTGGATCGAGAACGTCAGCCGGCCAGTCTTCGACCGGGATGGGCGCAAAATGGGGATCAGGGGCTCCGACCGCGACATCACGGAACGCATGGAGGCCGAGCTCTCGCTCAAGAAAAGCGAGGCGAGCCTCAAGCTGATTCTCGACAATTCGCGGGACGCCATCTCGCTCACCAGGGACAGGAAATACCTCTACGGCAACAAGGCCTTCCTCGCGCTTTTCGGGTTCTCCTCCTTGGAGGAAGTGGTCGGCCTGCCCGGCATCGACACCATCGCGCCGGGATCCAGGCGGGAGGTCCAGGAGCGGTTCAAGTCCCTCCGCGAGGGATGGGGCGCCCCGATATTCATCGAGACGAGGGGCCTCCGGACGGACGGCTCGGAGTTCGACCTCGAGGTGACGGCCTCTTCCTACAGCGAGGAGGGGAGCCCCACGATCGTCTCCATCCTGCGCGACATCACGGAACGCAAGCGGGCCGAGAAGGAGATCAGGGGACTCCTCGGCGCCAAGGAGATCCTCATCAGGGAGGTCCACCACCGGATCAAGAACAACATGGCCACCCTCTGCTCCATCCTCTCCCTGGAGGCGGCCCAGGTCCGGGCCCCCGAGGCCAAGGAAGCCCTCCTCAAGGCGGGATCCAGGATCGAGAGCATGATGGTCCTCTACGACCGCCTATACCGTTCCACGGACTCGGGCACCGTGAGGGCGGACGAGTACATCCCCGAGCTCGTGGCGCAGATCGTCGGGAGCCTCCGCGGGCAGGCTGCGGTGAGGGTGGAGTCTCAGGCTGATCCCGCCGTCGTCGATACGCGAAGCATGGCGACGCTCTCCATCGCGTTGAACGAACTCGTCACGAACGCGATGAAGTACGCGTTCATGCCGAGAGGCGGCGGGCGGCTCTCGGTGACCTTCCGGTCCCGCGGCGGCAGGCTGCTCCTCGCGGTCGAGGACGACGGTCCCGGGATGCCGGCGCCGGCCATGCCCGACGCGGCCTCCGCGAAGGCGGCGGGAGGGCTTCCTCCCTCCTCGGGCTTCGGCTTCATGCTCGTGTCCGCCCTCGCGGGCCAGCTCGGCGGCGAGTTCCGCGCGGAGTCGCCCTGCCCGCGCGGGGAGGCGGAGGCCGGGGAGGCCCCTCCCGCGGGTCCGGGGACGAGGATGGTGATCGACATCCCCTTCAATCCCTAGCCCGAGCCCTCCCGATCAGTTTCGCTTCGGTTCGAAGTGGCTGAATTCCATGCTGAACGAAGCGCGGCCTGCATCATCCCTGATGCAGCAGAATGCGGGTATTCTGCGCTTTCCGTGGGCCGGCATCCATGCCGGCCCCAGGGACGGGACTCCTGAGGTCACTGTCTCTTTGGTTCGAAGTGCGAGAACTCCATTGAGAATGATGCCCGTCCCTGGCTCACCGACCGCAGGCTCGTCGTGAAGCCGAACATCGCGACGAGGGGCGCCTCGGCGTGGACCGTCTCGATCGCGTGCTTCGACTCCGAGCCGTGGATGATGCCGCCGCGCTGGCTCACGAGGCTGATCGCGTCGCCGAGGAATTCCTTGGGAGTGACGATGTCTACCTTCATCACGGGCTCGAGCATGACGGGGCCGGCGGCGCGGCAGGCCGAGTCGAAGGCCATGTTGGCGCAGGCCTCGTAGGCGAAGGGGCTCGCGGTGAGGACGTCGTACTCGATGCCGGTGAGGGTGATGCCGACGTCGACCGCGGGGTAGCCGAACTGGATGCCGGAGCCGAAGGCCGACTCGAAGCCGCGCTCGACCGCGTCGAAGATCTCCTCCGGCACCTGGGGCGCGCGGACCGCCTTCGCATAGCGGTTGCCCGAACCGCGGGGCAGGGGCTCGGCCTTGATGGTCAGTCGGGCGCGAGCCTCCTTGCCGGCGATGGTCTTCTCGTAGGTCTCGGTGTGGGCCGTGGCCTTCGTGATCGACTCGCGGTAGCTGACCTGGGGGTTGCCCTGCCGGGCCGCTATCTTGAAGTCGCGGATGATCCTGGTGACGAGGACATCGAGGTGGAGCTCGCCCATGCCCGAGATGACGATCTGGCCGGTCTCCTCGTTCTCCTTCGTGGTGAAGGTCGGGTCCTCCTTGGAGAGGATCTCGAGGGTGTCCTTGAGCTTCTCGCGGTCAGAGAGGGTCTTGGGCTCGATGGCGACGGTGATGACGGGCTCGGGGAAGTGCATCTTCTCGAGGAGGACCTGCCAGCCTTCGCTGCCGACTGTGTCGCCGGTCTGCGCCGCCTTCATGCCCACGACGACCGCGATGTCGCCCGCCACGACCTCGTCCATGGGCTCGGACTTGTTGGCGTGCATGCGCAGAAGGCGCGTTATGCGCTCGCGCTTCTTCTTGTTGACGTTGTAGGCCGTGCTCGCGTTCTTGAGGCTTCCCGAGTACATCCGCACGTAGCACAGGGGACCGGCCTCGCGGTCGTACTGCACCTTGAAGACGAGGCCGAGGGGCTGCTTCGAGGCGTCGCAGGGCACCTCGACGTCCTCCTCCTTCTTCGGGTTGTGCGCCCGGGCGGGCGGGACCTCGTCGGGCGCGGGCAGGTAGTCCACGACCGCGTCGATCAGGGGCTGCACGCCCATGTTGCGCCGGCTCGCGCCGCAGAGGGCGGGCACGAGGCGCCGCGCGACGCAGGCCTTCCGCAGCTCGCGGCGGAGGAGCTCGACGGGGACTTCCTTCCCGTCCAGGAAGAGGGCCGTGATCTCGTCGGACTCGGCGGAGAGGGCGTCGATCAGGGCCTCGCGGCGCGAGCGCGCCTCCGCGGCCCGCTCGGGGGAGATCGGGGAGCGCTCGATCTCGTGTCCGTCCTCGGACCAGCGGAGCTCTTCCATCGCGACGAGGTCGACCACCCCCTCGAAGCCGCCCTCGCGGCCGATGGGCGCGTTGACCGCGATCGGATGGGCGCCGAGCTTCTTGCGCATGTCCTCGAGGACGGCGTCGAAGTCGGCGCCGAGCCGGTCCATCTTGTTTATGTAGGCGACGCGGGGGACCTGGTAGCGGTCGGCTTGGTGCCAGACGGTCTCCGACTGGGGCTCGACCCCGCCCACGGCGCAGAAGACCGCGACCGCGCCGTCGAGGACGCGGAGGGAGCGCTCGACCTCCGCCGTGAAGTCGACGTGGCCGGGCGTGTCGATGATGTTGATCTGGTGGTTCCGCCAGTAGGTGGTGGTCGCGGCGCTCGTGATCGTGATGCCGCGCTCCTGCTCCTGCTCCATCCAGTCCATGGTGGCCTCGCCGTCGTCGACCTCGCCGATCTTGTAGGTCTTGCCGGAGAAGTAGAGGATGCGCTCGGTCGTCGTGGTCTTGCCCGCGTCGATGTGGGCCATTATGCCGATGTTGCGGGTGGTGCGAAGGTCCATTGATAGGCTCCGGTGAAACGGGATTGCTGGACTTCACTATACACGGCAGGGAGTCGCTTGCGCAAGATTCTGGCCCGGGACCGGCGGCCCGGGAACGATCAGGCATCCTCGGCGGGCAGCCGCAGCGCGAGACGGAAGCCCGGTCCCGCGTCGATCGAGAAGGTCGCGCCGAGCTGCTCGGCCAGGGCGGCGACGAGGGTCAGGCCGAGGCCCTTCGGACGGCCGCGGGCGAGTCCCGCCGGCAAGCCGGGGCCGGCGTCGGAATACATCAGCTCCTCGACGCCTTCGCGGACCGCGACGCGGATCGCGATGCGCACGCGGCCTTCGGCATCCCGGCCGTGCTTGAAGCTGTTGGTCATCAGCTCCCCCAGGAGCAGGCCCAGGGGCACCGCGCGGTCGAGGCCCAGGCTGCGGCCCGGGGCGTCCACGGCCATCTCGAAGGCCTCGCTGCCGAGGTCGAAGGTCGACCTGATCGACTCCGCGAGGCCCAGCGCGTACTCCGCGAATTCGATGTCGGCGAGGCTCGGCGAGAGGTACACCTGTTCGTGGACCAGGGCCATCGCGCCGAGCCGCGCGATGCTGTCGCTCAGGCCGGCCGCCACCTCCGGCGAGGAGGAGGAGGCCTGGAGCCTGAGCAGGCTCGTCACGATCTGGAGGTTGTTCTTGACCCGATGATGCACTTCCTTCAGGAGGGCTTCCTTTTCGCGCAGCGAGCGCTCGGTGCGGCGCGCCTGATCGTTTCGGTCGGTGACGTCGATCACCGCGAAGATCCTCCGATCGCCGATCCCGACAGCGTAGAAATCGACGGTCCGCCGCCTGCCGTCGGCGCAGGCGATCCCGATTTCCAGCGGACCTGAGGCCGTGGCCGGGGCCTGGTCCAGCCGCTCCCGCATTCGTGCCCACTCCGCCCTCGCCCTCGTCCGGAGCTCCTCGTCCGGGAAGATAGTCAGCCACCAGGCCTCTCCGGTAGGGAACTCATCGAGCCCGTAACCGTAGCTCCGGGCGAAGGCTAGATTCACGAGCTCGACGCCCTCGGGGGAGGAGACGAAGATGGGCACGGGCAGGGCCGCGACGGTCGCCCTGAAGCGGGCCTCGCTCGCCTCGGCCCGGCCAAGGGTCTCGACGAGCTCTTCCCTCGAGGCGCGGAGGCGTTGCTCGACCTCGCTCCGGGACCGCATGACGAGGAGGAGCGCCACGATGATGCCGGTCAGGACCAGTACCACCGCGCCCGAGACGGCAAGGACCCGCCAATACCGCTCGAGGAAGGTCGCGGGCCTGTTCCAGAGTATCGTGCCCTTCGGGGCTCGGGACGGGGGAATCCCGAAGCGGAGCGCGGCGGGATAGCTCAGCACCGGGACTCCGAGGACACGGTCGACCACGGGGATGTCCCCGGGGCTCCCGCCACGGACAATCTTGGCCGCCATGCCCGCTGCCAGGTCGCCGAAGTCCGAAGCGCGGTTCATCACCCCGCCGAGCACGCCGAAGCCGAGGTACATGTCCGAGTGGTAGAGCACGGGGCAGGGGGCGCTCGAGACGATGACCGGCACGGACAGGTCATAGTCGTAGGTGACGCCCGACGCGTCGACGTAGAAATCGACGAAATAGATGAGGCCGTCGGGATCGAAATCCACGATGCGCTCGAGCAGGGAATCCAGTCCCCTGCCGGGGGCCGGATCGAGAAAGACGAACTCGAGCCTCCCGGCGTAGGCGGCGGCGAGGCGCTCGAAGGTCCTGCGGTTGAAGAGACCGTTGACGGATGCGTCGGTGACGACGCCGAGCCTCCGCGCTCCCGGCCTAAGGACGAGGCCGAAGTCGATGGTCAGCCCGTAGGGGCTTCGCTCGACGATCCCCGTGACGTCGCGGCGGCCGGCGATCGCGGCGGGGTCGAAGTCGTTGACCCCGCAGAAGACGATGGGCGCCCCGGGGAAGAGCGGGCCTCCGCGCGCGAGGAGGAAGCGATAGGCGACGTCGTCCGAGCAGAGGAGGGCGTCGATGCGTATCCCGGAGTACTTGTCGGCGTAGAGCCCCTCGAGGAGGCCGAGGTAGTTCCCCCCGAGCCCGTCGAAGCGGCGTTTCGTGTCCATGTACTCGACGCGGATGACCGGCCTGTCGAATTCAGCGCGGAGCCGCGACTCCATGCCCCGCATGATGGCGTCTGACCACTCGAATCCGTGGTGGTATGAATTGAGGATCAGGAAGGTCGGCTGGGCCGCGAACGCCACGGCCGCTGCCATCGCAGCCGCCGTCGCCGCGGCGATCCTGCGGCCCGGTCCTCGATGGCCCCACATGGCAATACTCTCGTCGATAACCGCCGTCCGGTCAACACCGCGCCGCCGTGGCTGGCACCGCCTGCCTCGGCCCGAGGCAACCCGCGCGTTTGCACCCCTGCGGGAGCCGGCCTATACTGGAAGCGATCCTCCAAGGAGCGGGAATTGGGCGAGAAAGGTCCGGATAAGGCGATCCTCCTGGTCGACGACGAGATGCTCATCCTCATCGCGATGCGGCACGAGCTCTCCACCGAGCTCGGGAACGCCTATCGCTACGAGTTGGCGAAGGACGGGGCCGAGGGGCTCGAGGTCATCAAGGAGCTGGCTCTGGCGGGGATCAGGGTCGTGGCCGTGATCTCGGATTGGCTCATGCCCGGGATGAAGGGCGACGAGTTCATCCGGCTCGTGCGCGAACGCCATCCCCGGATCAGGACCATCATGGTGAGCGGCATGGTCGAGCACGGCACCGTCGACGCCCTGCGGAGCTCGGGCAGCCTCGACGCCTACTTCTCGAAGCCCTGGAACATCAAGAAGGTGGCCGATGAATGCCGGAGGCTGCTCTCCGGCCTGGCGGGTTGATGGCCGGGCTTGCGCGCCGGATGGAGGTAAGTCCATGAGGAAGTCGCCCGGTTTCGCCGTCCTCGCCCTCGCCGCGTTCGCGCTCCTGGGCTCCTGCGGCGGGAAGCGGACGGTCAAGGTGGCCTTCATCGGCAGCTTCTCCGGGAAGCTGGTCACGAACTCGTCCATCAGCATGAACGCGATCGACCTCTACGCGAACGGTCCTGAGGTCGCCAAGGGCCGGGTGAAGTACGAGATCGTCACCTTCGACGACAAGAGCGACATAGCGACCCTGGACGGCATCGTCGCGGATATCCGCGCGAGGAAGATCCCCTTCGTCATCGGCCCCCTCACCTCCGCCTTCGCCATCAAGGTCCTCGACCTCATGAAGGACGACGACGTCCTCCTCATCGGACCGGTGGCGGCCTCGGACAAGCTCGGGGGCCGCGACGACAACTTCATCAAGATGTACCCCTCGATCAAGCAGGCCTCCGACCGGCTCGCCGAGTACGCGAAGGGGCTCGGGATCCGGAAGATAACCCCGATCCTGGACCTGTCGAACCAGGCCTTCGGCGAGACCTGGATCGGCTCTTTCAGGGAGATCCTCGCCGGCGGGACCGAGGTGGCCCCGGCCGTCACCTTCAGCAATCCCTCGGACGTCAACTACGCGCGGATCGTCGAGGAGGCCCTGCGGAGCAAGGCCGACGCGGCCCTCCTCGTCACGAACACCTTCGACGGCGCCATGATCTGCCAGATGCTCAGGAAGGCCGACCCCGGGATCCTCCTCCTCAACTCGTCCTGGGCCTTCAACGCCGACTTCCTCTCGAGCACCGGCAGGAGCTCGGAGGGCGCCTTGTTCTCCGTCGCCTTCGACGGGGACTCGAGCGACGAGGGCTACCTGCGCTTCAAGGCCGAGTACAAGGCGCGCTTCCAGAGGGAGGGCAGCGATTTCACGCCGGTCTACAGCTACGAGTCGATCATGGTCCTCGACCGCGGGATCGCGGCCGCCCGCTCGACGGATCCCCGGAAGGTCAAGGCCGCGATCCTCGGGGCGGGCTCGTACCACGGACTCCAGGGCGACTTCACGATCGACCGGTTCGGGGACGCGAGGCGCGAGATCCGGGTGCTCGCGGTCAAGGACGGCCGCTTCGTCGCCGTCAGGTGAAGCGAAGGGCGCATGAAGCGGAAAAGCCTCGGGAGGAGCCTCATCGCCCTCTACCTGGCCTCGATCCTCGCCATCTGGGCCATGACCGCCCTGGGCCTCCTCCTCCAGCACCGTGCGGCGGCGGCGCAGGCGATGGACGGCAACGAGCGCCTGAGCATCCTCGTCAACGAGCTCGTCTCCTACTACTTCAAGGAGCGCTTCCTCAACCTCAAGCATCTCGCGACCCTCCACGCCGACCCCGCGGGCGCCAGCTTCGGCGAGGTCGAGGCCTTCTTCGCGAATTTCCCCTACTACGAGGACATCGTCATCCTCGACGCGAAGGGCATCGTCCGCCGGACAGTGCCTCCGAATCCCGCGATCGAAGGCTTCGATTATTCGGCGCGCGACTTCTTCCTCGACGCCAGGGAGAACGAGGTCTCCCTCTCCGAGGTGCACGCCTCGCTGGCCACCGGCAACACCATCATCACGGGCTCGATCAGGACG
>CAYNPQ010000032.1:20727-26478 GCA_964399065.1 uncultured Treponemataceae bacterium
GGTGCACGCCTCGCTGGCCACCGGCAACACCATCATCACGGGCTCGATCAGGACGGGGAGCGAGGTCATCGCCGCGGACATGAGGATCGACTCGCTCTCCGAGACGATCGGCCGCATCAAGCCCGGTCCCTACGGCTTCCTCGCGATCCTCGACCGGAACGGAAGGTATCTCTACCACCCCGACCTGGGCTACGTGCTCACGAAGAGGGTCGACTTCAGGTACAACGAGCTCTTCGGCGGGCGGGGGATCGAGGGGATCGCTCGCTACGACGACGTCTTCGACGGGCGGAAGGTCCTCGTGACCGCCTCGGTCGTGGAGTCGACGGGCTGGACCGTCCTCGTCTACTACGACTACGAGGGCGGGGCCAGGCCGACCCTCGCCTACCTCGAGACCTCGCTCGCGGCCCTTGCGCTCCTCGTCATCGGCTCCGTCCTCATCATGTACCGCGGCGCGCGGCGCGTCTCCCGCGTGCTCGGCTCCTTCGTCGAGCGGACGAACCTGATCGCGAACGGCCGCTACTCGGCCGCGGTCGGCGCCGTCGAGTACGCGGAGTTCCAGCCCCTCGCCGACAACTTCGACGCGATGGCCCGGAGCGTCACCGGCCACGAGGAGGCGCTGCGCCGGCTCAACGCGGCGCTCGAATCGAAAGTCGAGGAGAGGACCGGGGAGCTCGCGAAGGCGAACGCCGAGCTCAGGGCCGCCAACGGCGAGCTCGGCGAGGCCCTGCGCGCCCTCCGCGACGCGCAGGCGAAGATCGTCACCTCGGAGAAGATGACCGCCCTCGGCCGCATCGCGGCGGGCATCGCCCACGAGCTCAACACGCCCCTCGCCGTGATGGAGTCCAGCCTCCAGACCATCATCGGGAGCCTCGACCGGGACCTCTCCGGGAACCTCGACCTCCTCGCCTCGCTCGGGACCGATGCGCGGCGCCTGGTCAGGGAAGCCTCCCGCGCGGTCATCGGGGCGGATTTCGGGTCCATCTTCCCCGATCCCGCGGAGCAGCGGAGGGAGCGCTCGCGGATCGCGGAGATCCTGTCCCGCGAGGGCTGCGGGAACGCCTTCTCCTGCGCGGACGCCCTCGTGGCCCTCGGCATCCCCTCCCTCGCGGGGCGGGCCGCGCCCCTCCTCGCGGGCGCGCGGGGCGAGGAGCTCCTCGCCCTGCTCCGGGACTTCATCGCGCCGATCCACGCGGCCAAGATCGCCTCCATGGCCCTCGGCCAGGCCTCGCAGTTCACGACCGCGCTCCGGACCTACTTCCTCGGCGGCTCGAGCGAGGCCCCGACGGAGATCCGCCTCGCCCCCCAGCTCGCCGCGGTGCTCTCGCTGTTCCGGAACCGGCTCCGGGGCCGCGCCGAGGTCGCGCTCGAGGTCGGGGAGGACGCGAGGGCATGGGGCAAGCCCGAGGAGGTCGGCAGGATCTGGTTCAACCTCCTGTCGAACGCGGTGCAGGCCGTGGCCGGGGGCGGCTCGATCCTGGTCCGGGCCGAGGCGGCGGGGGAGCTCGTCGAGGTCCACGTCATGGACTCGGGGCCCGGCATCCCCGACGAGGTCAAGCCGAACATCTTCTCGCCCTTCTTCACCACGCGGCCCCTGGGCGAGGGCTCGGGCCTCGGCCTCGACGTGGCGCTCCGGCTGGCGAGGGCCAACGGCGGGGACATCCGCTTCGAGAGCGAGCCGGGCCGCACCGACTTCACCGTCAGCCTCCGGGCCGGGCCGCCGCGTACTTAGCAGGATAGGGAAAACCTGATATAGTCGCGACATGCCCACCGTCGAACTCCTCGCCCCCGCCGGCAACCCCGAGGCCCTCGATGCCGCCATCGCCGAGGGCGCGGACGCCGTCTACCTCGGCCTGCGCTCCTTCAACGCCCGCATGCGCTCGTCGAACTTCGCCTTCAACCAGCTCGAGGCCGCCCTCGAGACCTGCCGCAAGCGGTCGAAGAGGATCTACGTCACCGTCAACACCGTCTTCGAGCAGCGCGAGGCCGACCGCATGTACCAGCTCCTCCAGTATCTCGAGCGGGTCGGCGCGGACGCGATCATCGTGCAGGACCTCGGCGTGGCCAAGATGGCCCGCGAGCACTTCCCCAAGCTCGAGCTCCACGCGAGCACGCAGATGGACGTGGCCTCCGCCAAGGGCGCGAACTTCCTCTCGCGGCAGGGCTTCAAGCGCGTGGTCCTCGCCCGCGAGCTCTCGCTCGACGAGATCCGCGCGGTGCGCGAGCGCACCAACCTCGAGCTCGAGGTCTTCACGCACGGCGCGTTGTGCGCCAGCGAGTCGGGGCTCTGCCTCTTCTCGAGCTACTTGGGCGGCAAGAGCGCCAACCGCGGCGCCTGCGCCCAGGCCTGCCGCCGCCTCTACCAGGCCGAGTCCGAGTCCGGCTACTTCTTCTCGCCCGACGACCTCCAGCTCATCGAGCACGTGCCCGAGCTCATGGAGGCCGGCGTCGCGAGCTTCAAGATCGAGGGCCGCATGAAGAGCGCCGAGTACGTCGGCGCCGTCGTCGCGGCCTACCGCCACATGATCGACAACTGGAAGCTCGACCGCGAGCGGGCCCTCGTCAAGGCCCGGGCCATGCTCGCCTCGGACTTCGCCCGGCCCAAGACGAGCTTCAACATCTCGGGCAAGCTCGACCTCGACTACATCAAGCCCGGCCAGCCCGGCGGCACCGGCATCCCCCTCGGCAAGGTCCGCGACATCAGGGTCGTCAAGGACGAGCGCTTCCTCCTCCTCGACCACTACGACGGCCTCGCCGAGGGCGACTCGGTCCGCATCCACCGCGGCGACGACTCCGGCCGCCTCACCGCCAAGGTGCGGGCCGTGCGCGAGGTGCCAGCCGGCCTCCTCGTCCGCGTGGACGCCGACGCGCGGCAGAGCGACCGCGTCTACCTCGTGCAGTCGGGGGCCGCGGTCCGCCGCTATGAGCGGGTCCTCCCCAAGGATCTCGGCCGCTACCACAAGTTCCCCAGCCGCGACGAGGCCCCCCGCCCCGAGTTCCCCCCCCTGTCCAAGGACGAGCTCGCCGTCCTGCCCGAGGGCCTCTACGCCCTCGTGAGTCGCGTCCAGGACCTCTACCTCCTCAACGCCGCTCGGCCGAAGAAGGCCATGATCCTCCTCGACCGCAAGAACGCCGAGGCCCTCCGCGCCGAGGAGAAGGAGATCCCCTTCAAGCGCGACAGCCTCGTCATGTGGCTCGATCCCTTCCTGCCCCAGGGCGACGAGGACTGGCTCGCGGGCGAGATCGAGTACTGGGTCGGCCGCGGCCAGCGCCTCTGGGTCGCCAACAACCCCGGCCACCTCGGCATGCTCCGCGCGGCGCGCGCGGCGGGAGGGGAGGGCTTCGCCATCGTCGCCGGTCCCTACCTCTACGCCTTCAACCAGTGGGCCGCCGCCTTCCTCCTCGGCGAGGGCGCCCGCTTCGTCGTGCCCCCCCTCGAGATCTCCAAGCAGGACTTCCAGAAGGTGTCCGAGCTCGCGCCGGCCTCGACCTGGATGCCCGTCGTCTTCGCCTACCCGGCCCTCTTCCGCATGCGCGCCGACCTCTCGCGCAAGTACGACTTCCGCTACTTCTCGGACCGCGACGGCCGCTACTACGAGCTCGTCTCCGGCCGCGACTACTCCGTCGTCATACCCGCCCAGCCCTTCAGCCTGGTCGACCGCATCCCCCATCTGCGCAAGCAGGGCGTCGGCCGCTTCATCCTCGACTTCTCCTACGTGAACCTGACCAAGGCCCTCTACAAGCAGGTCATGAAGGCCGCCGACGAGGGGACCGTCCTCCCCGAGACCGGCCGCTTCAACTGGAAGGACGGCTTCTGGCAGCCCGAGGAATCGCGCCAGCCGAGGGAGGACTGACCGTGAAGCGCGCGATCACGACCCTCGTCTTCGATTTAGGCGGAGTCCTGACCAGACAGCAGGATCCCGCGCGCGTCCGCGAGATCATGGACATCCTCGGCCTCGACGGCGAGCTCGATCGCTTCCGGGCCGCCTATTTCGCGCATCGCGAGGACTACGACCGCGGCCTCGTCGACGCGCGCGGCTACTGGCGGACGGTCTGCGCGACCCTCGGCGTCGCCTTCCCCGAGGCCCGCGTCCCCGAGATCCTCGGCCGCGACCTCGACTCCTGGTTCCGCTACCGTCCGGGCATGATGGCGGCCCTCCCCGGCTTCCGCGCCCGCGTCTCGAAGATGGCCCTCCTTTCCAACATCCACCTGGACGGCATCGTCCGCCTCCGCTCCTCCTTCCCCCGCCTCGAGCTCTTCGACCGGCTCGTCCTCTCCGCGGAGCTCAGGCAGATGAAGCCCGAGCGCGCCATCTACGAGAGCTGCCTCGAGTCCCTCGGCTCGCCGCCCGGCGAGACCCTCTTCGTCGACGACGTCCCCGCCAACATCGAGGGCGCCCGGGCCGCCGGCCTCGCGGGCCTGCGCTTCATCGACGAGGAGCAGTTCTTCGAGGAGCTGGAAGCCTTCTTCGAGCTGAGGAGATAGGGGAAGGCCGCGGGGGGCCACCTTCGGGAAGCTTGCCCCCCTTCGCGCCCCCCTTCCAAGCCGTCCTGCGCCGTTTCAAAACGCGCATGGTACATTAATAGCTTGACGTCGCCGGTCGCCGATGCTACTGTGGTTGCGGTTTGAACGACAAAACAAGGTTTTGATCGCTGAAACCATGAAAGGTCGGCGATGAGCGAATCCGCGGGAAAGGCCCTCGATCTCCTCTTCTATCTCGCGCGCTCGGGCGGCGAGATCAGCCTCGCCAAGCTCTCGCGAGAGACGGGCATGAACAAGGCGACGGCCCTCCGCTACCTCTCGGTCCTCGAGTCGAGGGGCGTGGCCGAGCGCCGCGGCGGGGGCTGGTCCCTCGGCCTGGCCCTCTTCGAGCTCGGCTCCCGCGTGCCCATCCGCTCCATCGTCGTCGAGAGGGTGAGGCCCTTCCTCGAGCGCATCGCCCGCGAGACCGGCGAGTCGGCCAACCTGGCCTGCCTGGCGGGCGGCAGCGCCGTCTACCTCGACCGCGCCGAGGCCGACCGGAGCCTCCGCATGCGCTCCGTGCCCGGCGACCGCCTGCCCCTCTACTGTACCGGCGTCGGCAAGGCCATACTCTCCCTCCTCCCCGAGGACCGGGCGCGGGCCATCCTCGGCCCCGGCCCCCTGCCGCGGATCAACGACAAGACCCTCACCGATCCCGAGGACGTGCTCAAGGAGGCCGCGAAGGCCCGCGAGATGGGCTACGGCCTCGACCGCGAGGAGTACGAGACCGGCCTGACCTGCATGGCCAAGCCCCTCCGCCTCCCGGGCTCGGATTTCGCGGGGGCCATATCCGTCTCGGGGCCGACCGCCCGCATGCGCGACCCGGGGACCCGGGAGCGCTTCCTCTCCATCCTCTCGCAGGCCGCCTCGGACGCCCAAGGAGCCCTCGAGCGCGCCGCGGGCCCCGAGTCTCCCCCCGCCGCGGAGCAGAAGTGAGGAGATTCGCCGCAGAGTCGCAGAGAAGAAGCGAGAATTTAGGATAGGTAATGGGGAGAGGCGGTATCCCGCTCCCCACCCACCCGCTCCTCCCTCTTCCCCTCTACTTTTCCTCTTTCCTCTCTGCGTTTCTGCGACTCTGCGGTTCCTCTCTTCCTTCGGCCGCCGCTCAGAAGACCTCGACGGGCTCGGGGCGCTCGGCGCCTGTCTTCTCGGTGCCGACCCGCTCGGCGCCTGCCTTCTCGGCGCCGCCCTCCGCGGGAGCCTTCATCGGCTTGAACTCGACGTGCTCGGCC
>CAYNPQ010000032.1:26578-34427 GCA_964399065.1 uncultured Treponemataceae bacterium
CTCGGCGCCGCCCTCCGCGGGAGCCTTCATCGGCTTGAACTCGACGTGCTCGGCCACGATCTTCACCTTGGAGCGCTGCCGGCCCTCGGGGTCTGTCCAGCGGTCCTGCTTGAGCCTGCCGACCACCCGGACGCCCCGTCCCTTCTTGAGGGTCTGGGAGCAGGTCGCCCCGAGCTTGGACCAGGCTTCGACGTCGAAGTAGGAGACCTCCTTCTCCAGGGCGTCGTTCTGCTTGTAGAAGCGGTCCGTGGCCACCGTGAAGTCGCAGACCGCGTTCCCCGAGGGCAGGTTCTTCTGCTCCGGGTCCCGCACCAGGTTCCCCTCGATTAGGATGCTGTTGAGGCTGTTCATCCCTTCCTCCTTGGCGGCTCTCGGCCGCGCTCCAGCTATACGCGCGGGGCGAGGCGCTCCGCTTGAGCTCGGGCCACGCCGCGGGCCGGGGGGCTTGGATGAGGGGGCGCGGGGGAGAGACCTTCGGCGATTGGCTGCCCCGAAGGTCTTTCCCCCGCTCGGCCTTGGGATGGAAATAATTGTTGACAGATCACCGATGCGGGCCTAGGATCTCTGGTATTACCAGAAACAAATCTGGTAATACCAGAAATGAATCTGGTATTACCAGACAGGAGGTCCGCTACGAGCGCATCGACGAGGAAGGACGAGGCGGTCGCCCGCTTCGAGGAGCTCATCCTCTCCGGCCGCTTCACCGCCGGGGCCAAGCTGCCGCCGGAGCGGGAGCTCGCGGTGGACCTGGGCGTATCGCGGCCGGTGGTGCACGCGGCCCTCGTCGAGCTCGAGCGGCGGGGCCTGGTGCGGGTCGAGGCGAGGCGGGGCGCCTTCGTCGAGGACTGGCGGCGCTCGGGCTCGGCCGAACTCATGCTCTCGATGATGGGCTACACGGGGGGCGACCTCTCGAAGGGGCTCTTCGACGGGATCCTCGAGATGCGCCTCCTGGTCGAGACGGAGACGGCGAGGCTCGCGGCGAGGCGTCGGGGCAAGGCGGCCCTCGAGGAGCTCGAGGCGGCGGTCGCGCGCGAGACCCTCGCGGCCGGGGAGGGCGGGGCGCTCTCGCCCGAGCGCGTGGCCGGCCTCGACTACGACTTCCACCTCGCCGTGGCCCTGGCCTCGGGGAACGACGTGTACCCCCTCCTCCTCAACTCCTTCCGCCGCGTGTACCGCCGCATCCTCGAGCGCTTCTACGAGGACGGCTCCGTGGTCGAGCCGGTCTTCGCCTCCCACCGCCGCCTCGTCGCGGCCATCGCGGCGCGGGACGAGGCGGCCTCCGCCTCCGTGATGTCGGAGATCCTCGAGTTCGGCGAGCGCAACCTGCGGCGGATCCTCCTCGCGCCGGGCGAGGCCCGATGAGCCTCGAGCGCCTCCGCAAGGGGCTCGCCAAGCGCGGCGGGCCGGGGATCGAGGCCCGCGAGTGGCGGGGCTCGGTCGTGCTCGAGGGCCGGGCCCCCGACTGGAAGGCCAAGGTCGAGCTCGGCTGGTACGCCGCGGGCTTCGGCTTCAAGGGCGTCGTCAACGATCTCGAGGTCGAGGGCGTCCCGCGCGAGCGGCTCGAGGGCCCGAGCCCCGGCGGCGCCGTCCTCGAGGGCGGCCGCTTCGACGTGGCGGTGGTCGGGGGAGGGGTGATCGGCTGCGCGATCGCGCGGGAGCTCGCGCGCTGGAAGATCTCGGTCATCCTCCTCGAGAAGGAGTACGACGTCGCGGTCCACACCTCGAGCCGCAACGACGGGATGATCCACGACGGCTTCGCGGCCAAGCCGGGCACGCTCAAGGCGAGGTACAACGTCCGCGGGAACCGGCTCTGGGGGCCCCTGGCGCGCGAGCTCGGGATCGAGTTCCGCCGGCCCGGCTCCCTCCTCCTCTACGGCTCGAGGTCGGCGGCCGCCCTCTACCCCCTCATGGCCGCGCGGGCCGCGGAGAACGGGGTCGACGGCTGGGAGTTCTGGTCGAGGGCCCGGGTCAGGGCCGAGGAGCCGGGCGCCCCCGACGAGCAGCACGGCGGCTTCTTCCTGCCGAGCGCGGGCGTGCTCTCGCCCTACCGCGCCACGGTGGCCCTCGCGGAGAGCGCGGCGGCGAACGGGGTCCGCATCCTCCTCGAGACGAGGGTCCTGGGCTTCGAGACCGAGGACGCGTGGATCACGCGGGTCCGCACGGACCGCGGGACCTTCTCGGTCGGGGCCGTGGTGAACGCGGCGGGGAACTGGGCCGACGTCGTCGCGGGCTTCGCGAACGACCGCTTCTTCAGCCTCCACCAGCGCCGCGGGGTCGACCTCGTCCTCGACGCCAAGGCGGGCGGGCTGCAGACGCGGATCATGTCCATCCCCAACCTGCTCGCCTCCGGGGCCCGCACCAAGGGCGGCGGACTCATCGTCACGACCGAGGGCAACGTCATCGTCGGGCCGACCGCGACCGAGGCGCCGGGCCGCGAGGACTACGCGACGAGCCAGGCCGAGACGCGCGAGCTCGAGCGGCACTTCCGCGTCAACCGCCGCCTCTCGCCCTCGATGGTGATCACCTACTTCGCGGGGGTGCGGCCCTGCACCTACGAGGAGGACTTCGTCGTGGAGCGCTCGGACTACGTGCGCAACCTCGTGCACGCCGCGGGGATCCAGTCGCCGGGCCTGGCCTCCGCGCCGGCCATCGCCGAGGATGTCGCGCGTTACGCGATCGAGGCCTTGTCGGAGCGGGCCCGCGTCGTCCCCGACGCGGCCTTCGTGGCGGCGCGCCGCGCCCCGGTCGATCCGCGGCGCCTTTCCTGGGAGGCGCGCGCCGCCCTGGTCGCGGAGCGTCCCGACTACGGCCGCGTGGTCTGCCGCTGCGAGGGCGTGTCCGAGGGCGAGATCCGCGACGCCCTCCGCGCCTCGGCCGCGGCGGGCCTCGGGGCCGCGAGCCTCGACGCGGTGAAGCGCAGGACGAGGGCGGGGGCGGGGCGCTGCCACGGCGGCTTCTGCACGCCGCGGGTCATGGAGATCGTCGCGGACGAGGCGGGCATCCCCCTCGAGGCGGTGACGAAGAAGGGGGCGGGCTCGCCGGTCGTCGTCGGCAGGACCAAGGAGGCCGCCCGTGCTTGAGCGGCTCGAGCGGGACGTGGCGGTCCTCGGCGGCGGGCCCGCGGGGCTCGCGGCGGCGCGCGCCGCGGCGGAGGCGGGCGCGCGGGTCGCCCTCGTCGAGCGCGAGGACAGGCTCGGCGGGATCCTCAAGCAGTGCGTGCACGACGGCTTCGGCCTCGCGCGCTTCGGCGAGCGGCTCACCGGGCCCGAGTACGCCTCGCGCGAGGCGGCCTCGGCCCTCGCGGCCGGCGTCGAGGCGCGGACCGGCTCCTACGTGGTCGAGGCCGCGCGGGCGGGGCCAGGCGCGGGCTTCGTCCTCCGCTGCCTCCGCCGCGGCGGGGCCTACGAGCTCGCCGTCCGCTCCCTGGTCCTCGCCACGGGCTGCCGCGAGCGCACGGACCGGCAGGTCCTCATCCAGGGCGACCGGCCCGCGGGCATCCTCACGGCCGGGCTCGCGCAGTACATGGTCAACGTGCAGGGCCTCAGGCCCGGCCGCCGCGCGGTGATCCTCGGCTCGGGCGACATCGGCCTCATCATGGCGCGGCGCCTCGTCCTCGAGGGGACCGAGGTCGAGGGGGTCTACGAGATCAAGGGCGAGCCCTCGGGTCTTTCGCGCAACGTCAGGCAGTGCCTCGAGGACTTCGGCATCCCCCTCCACCTCTCCATGACCGTGACCGAGGTCCACGGAAGGGATCGGGTCGAGGGCGTGACGGTGGCGGCCGCGGACCAGCGGGGCGCGCCGATCCGCGGCACGGAGCGGCGCGTGGACTGCGACACCCTCGTCCTCTCGGTCGGCCTCATCCCCGAGAACGAGGTCGCCGCCTCGCTCGGCCTCGAGCTCGACGCGCTCACGCGGGGGCCGCGGGTCGACCAGTCCGGGGCCTGCCTCGAGGAGGGGCTCTTCTGCTGCGGCAACGCCCTCCACGTCAACGACCTCGCGGACTACGTCTCCGAGTCGGGGGAGGCCGCGGGTCGTGCCGCCGCGCGGCAGGCCGCGCGGCGGGCCGCGGGCGGCTCGCCCGAGCGCGAGCTCCTGCCCCTCAAGGCCGGCACCGGCGCCCTCTACGCGGTGCCCCAGTTCCTCGACCTCTCGGCGGGGGGGAGGGCGACGATCTACTTCCGCTCCAACGCGACCTTGCGCGAGGGCGGGCGCCTCGTACTGAAGGCCTTCCCCGCGGGAGCGGGCCCGGCCTCGGGCGGCCCGCCCGTCGAGCTGCTCGCGAAGAGCTACCGCGCCCTCCGGCCGCCGGAGATGGAGCGCGTCGAGCTCGAGCTCGCGAAGGTGCCCGCGGGCGCGGCCTCGCTCTGCCTCGAGATCGCGCGGAAGGAGTGAGACGATGCCCGACACCCAGTCCTTCGTCTGCATAGCCTGCCCGCGCGGCTGCGGCCTCGAAGTCACGCGCGGCCCCGGCGGCGGGATCGAGGTTCGCGGCCAGGCCTGCGCGCGGGGCGAGGAGTACGGCCGCGCCGAGGCCGTCGATCCCCGCCGCGTCCTCACCTCGACGGTGGCCACGGCCTTCCCCGGCCGGCCCCGCCTCCCCGTGAAGACGACGGGCGAGATCCCGCGCGCCCGCCTCGTCGAGGCCGCGCGGCTCCTCGACGCCGTCCTCGTCTCGCGGCCCGTCCGCGCGGGCGAGGTCCTGGTCCGGGACCTCGCCGGCCTCGGCGTGGACCTCGTGGCGACCGACGGGCTCGCGGCGACCGGGGACCTCGAGCCCGGGCTCGGAGACCGCGCCGGGGGCGCCGCGGCCCGGCGGGGAGCCTGAGCCGTGGCCGTCCTCCTCTCCATCGACTGCGGCACGCAGAGCCTCCGCGCCCTCCTCTTCGACGAGGAGGGCCGCCTCCTCGCGATGCGCAAGGTCGCCTACGAGCCCTACGTCCCGGGGCCGCCCGGCCGCGCCGAGCAGGACGCGCGGGTCTACTGGAAGGCCCTCGTCGAGGCCTGCCGGGGCCTCGCGGCCGCGCGGCCCGAGCTCATGGCCGCGGTCGCGGGGGTCGGCGTGGCGACCCAGCGCGACTCCATGCTCTGCCTCGACGCGGAGGGGGAGCCCCTCCGCCCGGCCATCCTCTGGCTCGACCAGCGCAAGGCCCGGCCGCCCTGGCGCCCCGGCCCCGCGACGCGGGCGGGCCTCGCCCTGGTCGGCATGGGCGAGGCGGTGGCGCGCACCCAGGAGGAGGGCAAGTGCAACTGGATCAGGCAGAACGAGCCCGCGATCTGGGAGGCGACGCGCAAATTCACGCAGGTCTCGGGCTACCTGAACCACAGGCTCTGCGGCCGCTTCGCCGACTCCGTGGCCTCGCAGGTGGGCCACCTGCCCTTCGACTACCGGAGGCAGGAGTGGGCCCGCCCGGGTTCGCTCAACGCGCGGATGTTCCCGGTGGAGCCGGACAAGCTGCCCGAGCTCGTGCCCGCCGGACGCGCGTTGGGCGAAATCACGCGCGCCGCGGCGGCCGAGACGGGCATCCCCGCGGGCGTCCCCCTCGTCGCGGCAGGCAGCGACAAGGGCTGCGAGACCCTCGGCATGGGGGTCGTCGGGCCGGGCCGGGCATCGCTCTCCTTCGGCACGACGGCGACGGTGCAGGTCGCGACCGCGCGTTACGCGGAACCGCTCGCCTTCATGCCCGCCTATCCCGCGGTCGCGCCGGGGCGCTACAACCCCGAGGTGGAGATCTTCCGCGGCTACTGGATGGTGACCTGGTTCAAGCGGCAGTTCGCCTACGAGGAGGTCCGCGAGGCCGAGGAGCGCGGGATCGAGCCCGAGGAGGCGCTCGACGGCCTCCTGCGCAAGACGAGCCCCGGCGGCCACGGCCTCGTCATGCAGCCCTACTGGACGCCCATGCTCAAGATGCCCGCGGCCAAGGGCGCGATCATCGGCTTCGGCGACGTGCACGAGCGGGCCCACGTGTACCGCGCCATCATCGAGGGCCTCGCCTACGGCCTCAAGGAGGGCCTCGGCGCCGTCGAGCGCTCGAGCCGGGCGCGCGTCTCCGAGCTCGCGGTCTCGGGCGGGGCGAGCCGCTCCGACGAGATCTGCCGCATAACGTCCGACGTCTTCGGCCTGCCCCTGTTCCGCGGCGCGACGAGCGAGGCCACGGGCCTCGGCGCCGCGATGGCGACGGCGGCGGGCGTGGGACTCCATCCCGGGGTCGAGGAGGCCGCGGCCGCGATGTCGCGGCGCGAGCTCGCCTTCGAGCCCGACCCGCGCCGCTCCGAGCTCTACGGGGAGCTCTTCGAGCGGGTCTACAAGCGCATGTACGGAGCCCTCTCCCCCCTCTACGAGGAGATCAGGGCCATCACCGGCTACCCCGAGGCCGCGTACTGATAAAAGGAGGCCGCGTCATGGCCGAGAAAGCGTTCCTTCCCGCCTGGTTCGAGGGCGAGCCGCCCGCGCGGAGCTTCCGCTCCATCCTGAAGTGGGGCGATCCCCGCGTTTACAAGCACCCGAACAAGCGGCTCTACGCCCTCATGAAGTCGACCTTCGGCCTCGACGAGGCGCACTTCCGCGAGCCGCGGAACATGGGCCTCGGGGAGGTGCCCGAGGATAGGCCATGCCGCCTCGAGCCGCGCCACGTCGAGGCCCTCCGCGCGATCATGGGAGCGGACGACGTGTTCACCGACGTCTACCATCGCCTCCGGATCGCCTACGGCAAGACGATGGTCGACCTCATGCGCCTGCGCGAGGGCATCGTGGAGAACATACCCGACGTCGCCGCCCAGCCGCGGAGCCGCGCCGAGCTCCGCGCCGTGGTCGACTACTGCCGCGACAACTCGATCCCGGTCTACGTCTACGGCGGCGGCTCCTCGGTGACGCGCGGCGTCGAGGCCACGCGGGGCGGCGTCACCCTCGACATGCGCCCCCACCTGAACCGCGTCCTCGCCTTCGACGAGAGGAGCCAGACCATCACCGTCGAGGCCGGCATGTCGGGCCCGGAGCTCGAGCGCATCCTCCGCGACGCGCCGGCGACCCTCGGCGCCTCGCGGGCCTACACCTGCGGCCACCTGCCGCAGAGCTTCGAGTACAGCGCGGTCGGCGGCTGGGTCGTCACGCGCGGGGCGGGGCAGAACTCGACCTACTACGGCAAGATCGAGGACATCGTCACGGCCCAGGACTACGTCTGCCCGGCCTGCGACCTCCGCAGCCGCGACTTCCCCGCGGCCGCGGACGGCCCCGACATCGACCAGGTCATGATGGGGAGCGAGGGCGCCTTCGGCATCCTCTACTCCGCGACCCTCAAGGTCCGCAGGTACATGCCGGAGAACACGCGCCGCTACTCCTACGTCTTCCGGAACTGGGAGGACGCGAAGGAGGCGGCCCGCGAGGTCATGCAGGGCGAGTTCGGCTTCCCCTCGGTCTTCCGCCTCTCCGACCCCGAGGAGTCCGACGTCGCCCTGAAGCTCTACGGCGTGGACGGGACCATCCTCGATACCCTGCTTTCGGCGCGGGGCTACCGCCCCGGCGAGCGCTGCCTCCTCCTCGGCACCGCCGACGGCGAGGCCGGCTTCTCGCGGCGCGTCGCGCGCTCGATAGGGCGCGTCTGCCGCCGGCACGGCGCCATGTCGACCACGGCCTACGTCACGCGGGCCTGGGAGCGCGGCCGCTTCCTCGACCCCTACATGCGCGAGGACCTGGGCGACTACGGCGTCATGATCGACACCCTCGAGTGCTCCGTGAACTGGTCGAACCTCGAGGAGGTGCACACGGGCGTCCGCGAGTACTGCCACGCGCGCCCGCGCACGATCTGCATGACCCACATGTCGCACTTCTATCCCCAGGGCTGCAACCTCTACT
>CAYNPQ010000033.1:0-25788 GCA_964399065.1 uncultured Treponemataceae bacterium
GCAACCCCGGGCGGGCTTGAAGCGAACGCGTTAGGCGACGCGCGTTAGGCGACACGAGCCGATAATAATGGCCGCCCCGGCGAACCGGGGCGGCCCTTTCATTCATGCGACGGACGCGTCACAGGAGAGGCTGGACGAAATCCTCGATGACGGCGGCGGTCAGGGGGTCGTCGTCGTAGGCATTGCCCGCGGCATCGGATGCCTTGATGTTGAGATCGCCGGCGAGGGTCGTATTGGCCGGAATCGCGACGGTGCACTGGGCGACGACATGATCGCCCGCCGCATAGCCGTACTTGTTCACCCAGGTCCACGTCGCGGCAAGCGTCGCGGGCGCGGTCGCGGAGAAGGTGGAGGTCGGCAACGCATTCATGATCTCATAATTGTCCAGGTACAGGTAGAAGTTCCTGTATCCGGCGACGGTCGCCGTGGCAGGCTGGTAATCCGCGCTGCCGCTGGCCCCGGTCGATACGGTGAATCCGAGCGGCGCGATGGTGTCGACGATCGTGATCACGTTCGAGTCCGCGAAAAGATCATTGCTGAGATCCTTGAGCATGGCGCGGACCTTGAGCTGGAGGGTCTCGCCGGACTCGAAGGAGATGGCGCCGAGTCTGGCGTAGGCCGCGCCCGCCGCATTCACGTTGCTGGGAGTCACAGTACCGAGGCTGGTCCAGGCCGCATCGGTCGACTTCTTGTAGTAGGCGTTGTACTTGTACAGGGGATTGAAGGCGAAGGTGACGTCCGGATAGATACGTACCGAGGAGTCATACTTCGGCGTCTTGGCGGTGTCGAGGGCGAGGTTCGCGATTGCCACGGGAGCCGTGGGGTTCTGCACCGTCGCGAAGGTCGGGGCCGTCGCGGGAGTGGAGAGGGTCGTCTTGCCGTCGGTCGCCACGTAGTTGACCGTGTAGGTCCTGCCGTAGGCGAGGTTCTCGGCCGGGTCGATGGTGATCGTGGTACCGCTGACGGTGACAGTCGCGGCGATGGGCTTGCCGGCTTCGAGGATCTTCGCCTGCTCGGCGTACTTGTTGACCAGGCTGTTGTTGAAGGTCAGGACGATATTCGCGTCGAGGGCGACATTGCCGTTGTTGCCGTAGGCATCGATGAAGCTGTAGGTGACGAGGTCGAGCTTGGGCAGGGTCAGCGCATCGGCGACCCTGATCGGCGCGGCGGCCACGTAGGCGGCGGGGAGGCCGTTGACACCGAGCTGGGTGCCGGGATAGCTGAACTCGGCGACTCTATCGTCGAGGACCACCGAGAGCGACAGGCTCGGCGTATAGTTCATGCAGGGGAAATCCGCGAAGGTGAAAACGCTGTTCGCGTCGGTCGTGGTCGAGATCGTGCCCTCGTTCACGAATGCCTTCGCGGCGCTATCGTACCGCGGGTACAGGAACTCGACATCGGCATACGCGGGAACCGCGTAAACGACCTTCTTCGCCGCCACGGGTTCACGCTGACTCCCGACCACGGTGCTGCTTCGGTACAGCGTTCCCGTGATGGACCCGCCGAGCTTGGGCAGGACCATGTTCTGGCTCATGGTGACGTAGAGGTTCGAGCCCTCCGCGAAGCGATCGGTCACGGAGACACCGCCGCTGCCGGGGAAATCGGCGCCGCCGATCGGCATGATGAGGGCGGTCTTCACGTCCGGTACCTCGACCTTGACCCTCGCGACGAGGTGGCTGCGCGTCGTCGTCGTTCCGCTCGTCTTGCTCGGGGGGGTCACCAGGACCCAGTAGGTGCCGGTGGCGAGCCCGTCGAGGCTGAACATGCCGTCGGCGTTAGTGGTCCTGCTGGTGATGGCCTTGGCCGCGGGTGTGGTCGTGGACCAGTCGACGCCGTCGGGGCTGTCGTAGACGATCGTGGCACCGGCCACGGGCGTGCCGTCGAAATCGGTGACGAAGCCCTTCACGTTCGCGAGGACGGTCTGCACCTTGTTCGAGACCGTCGGGGCCGGCTGTTCGCAGGCGCTGAAGACGAGGGCCGCCGCGAGGGCGAGCGCTCCCAAGATGAGTCGGCTCTTCCGATTCATAAAACCTCCTGAATATGCATCAAGCCCGGGTATACCCCCGGCTGAGGGCCTGGTTGGGGGGGAACGGAACAATCTCAGCTCCTTAGTACCACCGTATAATTACGGTGGATATTTTACTGTTTATAATATCACAGCGTTTTTTTATTTCAAATATATTAAGTGACTTTGTTGTGTGACATTTGAATAGTCAAATCCTCACGATGAGGCCCCCAGAGGGTCATGCACGAGGAGTCAGTTCAGAGGTGCCGGGGGGGAAACTAGGAAGGGAGGGAAAGGCTCGCGCCGCGGCAGCGCGGCGCGAGCCCGGGGAGGAGCTTCAGAAGTGGAGGAAGAGTTTGATGGCCCACCAGAAACTGTCCTTCTCGGCGAAGGGCTGGGCCACGACGAAGCTCACCTGGGCGAGATCGAGGACGCTCAGGGCTATCCCGCCGCCCGCCGAGGCGAGGAGGCCCGAGTCGTCGGCGTCGTCCGCGGGCGCGCCGGCGTAGCCGCCGTAATATCCGGCGTCGACGAAGGCGAAGGCGATCGGGTAGAGGCTGTCCTTGAGGAAGGCGGGGCCGTTCACGCGGAGCTCGAGGTTGTTCACCGCCTTGAGCCCGGCGTCGTAGGAGCGGGAGATGTACCCGCGCACGCAGTCGCCGAGGGAGTCGCGGAGGATGCGCCCGCCGAAGGATTGATTGACGTATGCCGGCACGGCCTCGCCTTGCGCGTAATCGACCGCGGCGAAGTCGATGAGGTAGCCTTGGAAGCCGCCCATCTCGTCCTTCTCGCCGAAGAGGGGAAGGGCGTAGGCGGCCTTGGCGCTCGCCCTCCGGAAGTCGGCGAGGGACGCGTTGAGCGCTCCCGGCGCGAGCTCGAAGGTCCCTTCCGCGTAGAGCCCCTCGCGGAGCCCGTGCCGGTCCTTGAAGAGGCCGTTCCAGCAGAGGCCGCCCATGAAGCCCGTGTAGAGGAGCTCGTCCCAGTCCTCGAAGGCGGGCGTCTCCCCGGCCTTCGCGAGGGTCTTGTCGAACCTTCCGCGGTACATGACGAAGGCCTCGAGGAGGTCGGCCTTGTAGCCGCCGGGGACGAGGCCCTGGTAGAAGGCGAGGTCCCACTGGAAGTTCAGCCAGGTGTAGTCGTCGAGGACCGCGGTATCCGCCCCGTCGGGATCGGCGTTCGGGAGGGGCTCGCCCGTGATCGGATCGCGGAAGAGGCTCCGGTCCTCCCAGCCTCCGCCCGCCCTTAGGTCGAGGTAGCTCGCCTTCCCCTCGAGGAGGGAAGGCAGCCGGTACTTCGCCTCGAGGTCGACGCCGGTCGGCACCACCCACCACCGTGTGCGGATGCCGGTGGGCGCGATGGAGAAGTCGCCGGCGAAGGCCGGGGCGACGAGGGCCGCGAGGGCGAGGGCGACGGCGAGCGAGCGCTTCATGGAGCTCCTCCTGTGCGGATCGAAGCTTGTCTTCGTGCGATTGTAGGGCCCGGGGCGGCGGGGCGCAAGCCGCGCCCGCCGCCTCGATCCGCGCGGATTACTTGACCGCGCCCTCGGTGAGTCCCGCGATGAACTGCTTCGACATGAGGACGAAGATCACCAGGACCGGCAGGACCGAGATGTTCAGGGCCGCGAAGAGGAGGTCCCACTGGACGGTGTACTCGCCGTAGAAGGACTGGATCCCCAGGGGAATGGTCTTCATCGCGTCCTTGTTGATGAGGATGAGGGGGAAGAAGAAGTCGTTCCAGACGTCGACGAAGTTGAAGATCGCGACGGTGGCCATGGCGGGCCGGAGGAGGGGCAGGTCCACGGACCAGTAGATCCGGAAGGGGCCGGCCCCGTCGATCCGGGCCGATTCCTCGAGCTCGCGCGGCAGGGTCTTGAAGAAATTCACGAGGAGGAACATCGAGAAGGCGATGCCGCCCGCGGTGTACACGAGGACGAGGCTCGAGTAGGTGTCCGCGAGCTTCAAGTCGCGGATGAGGAGGAAGATGGGGATGATGGCGAGCCGCGCGGGCAGGGCGAGGCCCGAGATCAGGTAGAGGAAGAGGGCGCGCCTCCCGGGGAACTTGAAGCGCGAGATGACGTAGGCCGCCATCGAGGACACGAAGAGTATGGACACGAGCGATATGGCGGTGATGAGGATCGAGTTCTTGAAGAAGGCCGCGAAGTTGGCCATCTTCCAGGCCTTCGCGTAGTTCGAGAAGCGCCAGACCTTGGGCAGGGCGAAGGGCGCGGTGAAGATCTCGCGCGTCGTCTTGAGGCTCGACAGGGCGAGGACCGCGATGGGATAGAGGTTGACGAGGGCGAGCCCGAAGAGGAGGACGTAGACGACCGCCTTCTGGAGGGGGGTCAGCTTGAGCATCAGTCGAGGCCCTCCATGCGCTTGTCGAGGATCGCCACGTAGAGCACCGAGACGGGGAACACGACGGCGAAGATGATGGTCACGACCGCGGCGCCGAGGCCCATGCCGACCTGCGAGCTGCCGAGGCCGCCGAAGGCGATGCGGTAGAACAGGGTGCCGAGGACGTCGGTCGCGCCCGCGGGCCCGCCCTGCGCCCCCTCCATCGCGTAGACGATGTCGAAGATGTTGAAGGTCCAGATGAACTTGAGGATGCTGAGCGTGAGGACCGTCGGGACGAGGTGGGGCAGGATGACGCTCCAGCAGATGCGCGGCTCCGAGGCGCCGTCGAGGCGCGCGGCCTCGATCTCGTCCTTGCTGATGCCGAGCATCGCGGCGAGGAAGATCAGGATGTAGAAGCCGAGGCCCTTCCAGGCCGTGACCGCGATGATCGTCGGGAAGGCGAGCTTCAGGTCGCCGAGCCAGGGCTTGGCCCAGGCCTTGAGCCCGATCGCGCGGAGGAGGGCGTTGATGAGGCCCCACTGCGGGTTGAGCAGCATCGAGAAGAGGAAGCCCACCACGACGATCGCGAGGACGTTCGGGAAGAAGAACACGACCTTGAGGACCTTGGTCCCCTTGAGCCCGGCGAAGAGGCAGAACGCGAAGAAGAGGCCCGGCACGATGGCGAGGACCCAGGACCAGAAGAAGAACTGCGCGTTGTGCGTGATCGAGCGGACGAACTCCGGCTTCATGTACCCCGACAGGATCGTGCGGTAGTTCTCGAGGCCGATGAACTTCTTCGGGCCGATGCCCGGCCAGTCGAAGAGGGAGAGCCCGATGCTCGAGAGGAAGGGATAGGCGACGAACATCGAGTAGAGGACGAGGGCCGGTACGGCCATGAGGAGGTAGGCGTGCTTCTTCACCGGGGACTCCGTCTCGCGCAGGGGCCGGGGGCCGGCCGCGCGCGCCCGGGAGGCGCGGCGGCCGGCATGGCCGATCGATTTACTTCTTGAAGGCCGGGTACCAGAGCGCGACGCCGTCCTGCATCTTCTGGGCGACCTGCTCCGGGGTCATGGCGCCGGCGTACATCGCCTGCATGTTCTCGGTCATGAGGTTGTAGGCCGAGGGCTGGCCCGCGTCCATGGGCGAGCCGACCCAGTAGCGGGCGGCCGAGGCGAGCTTCGTCGAGGCGTCGTAGCACTCGGCGAGGACGGGCTTGTCCTTGGGCATCGCGACGTTCCTGATCGCGGTGATCTCGCCCGTGGTCTCGCTGAAGAGCTTGCCGAAGGGGCTGGTCGCGGCGAAGTTGAGCACCTTGAGGGCGGCGGCCTGGACCTTGGAGCCGGCGTAGAGGCCGTAGGAGCCGTCCATGTAGACGTAGACCTTGGCCTGGACCTTCGGGTCCTTCGGCGGCACGGGGAAGTAGCCGAACTTGAAGTCGGGGTTGGTCTTGAGCCAGTTGGTGTTGCCCCAGATCCCGTAGAAGATCATGGCGGCCTGGCCCATGGCGAAGGCGACGTCCTGCTCGGCGGAGGTGTTCGCGACGAAACCCTCCTGGTAGTACTTCGTGAGGCCGTTGAGGGCCTTCAGCATGTCGACGTACTCGGGATCGGTGAACTTGGCCTTGCCGTCGAGGAGCTTGGCGATCCAGGCCTCGCCGGGGTAGGAGACGCCGACCATCGCGTTCTGCATGGCGTTGGTCCAGGCGTCCTTGTTGGTGACGTAGAAGGGCGTCACGCCGTTCTTCTTGAGGGTCTCGCAGGTCTTGATGAGCTCGTCCCAGGTCGCGGGCTCCTTGAGGTTGTACTTCGCGAAGATCTCGGCGTTGTAGAAGATGCCGACCACCTGGTTGGCGAAGGGCACTCCCCAGGTCTTGCCGCCCGAGCGGATGAAGCTCAGGGAGGTGTCGGGGATCTCCTTGAAGTCGACCTTGCCGTCGAGGGGGAGGATGTAGCTGGAGTCGATGAGCGCCTGGGTCCTCGCGCCGGGAAGGCGGCGGGTGTACATGATGTCGGGACCGGAGCCGCCCTGCAGGGAGACGGCCAGCTTGGAGTCGTACTCGGTGGGAATGGTGACCTTGTAGTCGATCACGATCTTCTCGCCCTTGGCCTGGAGGGCCGCCTGGACCTTGGTCCAGAGGTCGGCGTCCTGGGCGCGCCAGCCCCAGACCGTGACGGTCGTCTGGGCCGCGACCGCACCGACGAGCGCGAGCGCCAGAACGAGGAAAAGCATGCCTTTCTTCACGTGTTGCCCCCTGAAATTTGGATTCAAGGGAGTATAGGACCCAAAGAAATCAGTTGTCAATGAAATAATGTATCAATCCATGGAGGTCTTTTGAAATTTCATTACGCTGTAGAAAAGTGAGAGGGCAGAGCCTACCACCTCTGTCCCCGATTCCTTGCATTGTGCGACCGAGATTGTTGGCGACGAGAGGGCGAAGGACTTTGCGGGCCCCGCCGCCGCGGGCAAGGCTGCTTGGAAGGGGGGGGCGCGGGGGGGCAACCTTCACCGAAGGTGGCCCCCCCGCTCTCTTTCCCGAACAACAATCTTGGTTGCGCTCCGGATTCCTTACGAAGCTGATTTCCACGTCGAGACCGATCGAGCTCTGTCCCCCGCAAATTGTCCCCCGCGAACCAGGGCGTCGATCAGGCGTAGAGGAGGTAGTGGCGCCTGAGCTCCGCGAAGTCCGCGGTCTTGGCGGAGGCCAGGGCGAGGAGGTCGCGGATCCCGGCGCCCGCGTCGATCCCCTCCCGAAGCCAGGCTCCTCCGGCCAGGCGATCGATGAAGTAGCGCTTTTCGTCCTCCCAGGTCGGCCGCCACGCGAAATCCCGGGGATAGAGCCGCTTCAAGCTCGAGAGGATAGTCACCCCGGCCGCGAAGGGCCGGAAGGCCTCGCGGTCGGTGACGAACAGGGTCGCCCCGCCGCATGAGGCGTTGGCGTGCTTGGAGAAGGCGGGGACGAAGGAGGCCGGGGCGAAGAGGGCGCCGGGGATGCCGGCGCGCGCGAGGTATTCCTGGAGCTCAACTCCATCGATGTAAGGCGCGCCGAAGGTCTCGAAGGGGCGGGTGGTGCCCCTGCCTTCGGAGAGCCAGGTGCCCTCCATGAGGCAGGTGCCGGGATAGACGAAGGCGGTCTGGAGGCTCGGGATATTGGGGGAAGGATTCACCCAAGGCAGGCCGCAGGCATCGAAATACATGCCCCGCTTCCAGCCCTCGAGGCGCAGGACCTCGAGCTTGACCTTGGGGAAGAACTCGCCCTTCAGGTATGAGGCGAATTCCCCGACCGTCATGCCGTAGCGGGGCGGAAGGCGGTAGCCGCCCACGAAGCTCGCGTCGGCGTCAGGGATGGGCGGCCCCTCGATCTCGATCCCCCCGAGGGGATCGGGCCGGTCCAGGACCGCGAGGGGCAGGGAATTGGCCTCGCAAGCCTTCATGACGTAGGCCAAGGTGTACAAGTAGGTGTAGTATCGGCAACCGACGTCCTGGATGTCATAGACCATGAGGTCGAGGCCGTCGAGCATGCGGGGCTCGGGCTCGAGCCGGGCTCCGTAGAGCGAGTACGAGGGGATGCCGCGGAATTCGCCGTCGGCCACCTCGACGGCATCCTGGGCCTCGCCGCGGAAGCCGTGCTCGGGTCCGAAGAAGGCGCCGACGCTGTAGCCGGCGCCGAGGAAGGCCTTCCAGGTAGGGACGCCCGCCCCGGTCACGGCCGAGGGATTCGTCACGAGCCCGATCCGCCTGCCCTTCAGGCTGCCTGAGGCGAGCTCTCTCTCGATACCGGTGCGAACCATCGCGACCTCCTTCGGCTAGCTTCAGAGAAATATACCATGGATTGAAAAAACGTTTCTTTACAAATGTTTTTTTTGTGGTATAGTGAAATGGAATTTCAAGGGAGAGTCATGATCAAGCACGAAGTGGACCAGGACACCCTGGAGAGCTACACGACCGAAGCCCGGAACGAGCGCTCCATGGACATAGATAGGCTGCCGACCATCGAGATCCTGCGGATCATCAACGAGGAGGACAAGACCGTCCCCCTCGCCGTCGAAAGAGCCCTCGGCGTGGTCGCGGCCTTGGTGGACGACGTCGTCGAGGCCTTCAGGAAGGGCGGCCGGCTGGTCTACATCGGGGCCGGTACCTCAGGCCGGCTCGGAGTACTCGACGCATCGGAGTGCCCGCCCACCTACGGGGTCTCGCCCGAGCTGGTCAGGGGCATCATCGCGGGCGGGGACGCCGCCCTGCGCCGCTCCATCGAGGGGGCCGAGGACGATGCCGAAGCCGGCCGGCGCGACCTCGAGTCCATCGGCTTCTCGGCCAGGGACGTCCTCGTCGGCATCACCGCCTCGGGCTCGGCGCCCTACGTCCTCGGGGCCATGGCCCACGCGCGGGAGCTCGGCGCCGTCGTCGGCGCCATCAGCTGCAACCGCGACTCGGCCACCTTCGGCTATGCCCGGCACAAGATCCTCGTCCATGTCGGCCCCGAGGTCGTCACCGGCTCCACGCGCATGAAGGCCGGCACCGCGCAGAAGCTCGTCCTCAACATGGTGACGACGGCTAGCATGATCCGTTGCGGCAAGGTATACAGGAACCTCATGGTCGACCTCTCGCCCGTGAACAAAAAACTCGTGGAGCGCTCCAAGCGCCTCATCCGCCAGGCGACGGGATGCGGCAGGGAGGAGGCCGAGCAGGCCTTCGACAGCTCGGGGCGCAAGCCCAAGATCGCGATCCTCATGGTCCTCCTCGGCGTGGACCGGGCCGCGGCCGAGGAGCTCGAGCGCGCGGGAGGGGGGAGGATCGGCGAGGCGCTGGCCCTGCACAAGGGCGAGGCCTCCCCGCCCACGGCGGCCGAGGGAGGACGCGGGTGAATCCGGAGGGAGTCGAGAGCGCCGTCGAGGCGATACGCGCGCGCTTCGACGCGATGTCGGAGGCCGAGCGCAAGGTGGCCGAGTACGTCCTCGCCGAGCCGAGGAAGGCGATCCACCTCAACGTCGCCGAGCTCTCGAAGCAGAGCGGGTCGAGCCGCGCGGCCGTGGTCCGCTTCTGCAAGCGGATCGGCACCGAGGGCTTCAGCGACTTCAAGCTCCGGCTCGCGCGCGACGTCTTCAAGGAGAGCGACGAGCGCTTCCTCCCCGACCTCGAGCTGCAGTCCGAGACCGCGGCCCTCGAGGCGATGCGCGCCGTCGTCGAGGTGACCGGGCGCAGCCTCGGCCGCCTCTCCGCCATCCTCGACCCCCGCCTCGTCGACTCCGCCGTCGACGCCTTCCTCTCCTCCTCGATGATCTGCCTCTTCGGCGTCGGCGCCTCGGGCATCGTCGCGGCCGACTTCCACCAGAAGCTCCTCCGCATCGGCATCCCGGCCTCCTTCACCGTGGACGCGGACACGCAGATCACCTCGGCCTGCTCGCTCCGGCCCGCGGACGCGGCCATGGCCGTCTCCTACTCGGGCGAGAACTCCGCCGTCATCGAGGCGGCCCGGCAGGCGAAGGACCGCGGCGCGCGGCTCGTCTCGCTCACCATGGACAGCCGCAACACGTTGCGCGACATGGCCGACATCCCCCTGCTCGTCCCGGCCTCCGAGCGGATCTACCGCCAGGGCGCCGAGACCTCGCGCATCAACCAGCTCGTCGTCGTGGACATCCTCTACACGATCATCATCTCGCGGCGCCTCGACGCCTCCATCGCGGCCATCGACCGCTCGATGGAGGCCACGCACCGCCGCCGCGGGTAGGGCCGTGCGCCTGGTCTTCGGCCTGGACGGAGGCGGCACCCGCGCCAGGCTCCGCCTCGCCGACCTCGAGAACCGCGCCGTCTGGGAGGGCGAAGGAGAGGGGGTGAACCCCAACGCCATCGGGCCGGAGCTCCTCGAGCGCCGCCTCGCGGAGCTCTTCGGGCGGGCCATGGCCGCCGCCGGCGCCTCGCCGGCCGACTTCGCCGCGGGCTGCCTCGGCGTCGCGGGCGCGGACCGCGAGGAGGAGCGGGCCCTGCTAGGCTCCATCCTCGGCCGCCTCGGCCTAGCCTGCCCGCTCGAGCTCACCGCCGACCCCGACGTCGCCCTGGTCGGCGGCCTCGGCAGCGAGGAGGGCCTCATCCTCATCGCTGGCACCGGCTCCGTGGCCCTGGCCCGCCTCGCCGACGGCACGCGCCTCCGCGCCGGGGGCTACGGCCACTACCTCTCCGACGAGGGCTCCGGCTTCTACCTCGGCTTCCAGGCCATCGCGCGCTGCATGCGGTCCATGGAAGGCCGCGACCTGCCGACCTCGATGATGGGCCCCTTGCTCGAGCGCTTCGGGCTGGCGGATCCATCGGGCTTCATCGGTCTCGTGTACCGCCGCTTCGACAAGGCCGCTATCGCGGGCGCGGCCGGCATCGTGCTCGAGGCCGCGGCCGCCGGCGATCCCCTCGCCTCCTCCATCGCGGACCGCGCGGCCGAAGAGCTCGCCCTGCTCGTCTCCTCGGTCTGGAAGCGGGTCGAGGACAGGATCGCGCATCGCGCCGTCCTCCTCTGGGGAGGCCTCTTCGAACACGCGCCCGCGATGAAGGCGGATACGGCGTCGCGCATCGCGTCGAGCTGCCCGGGCCTCGTTCCGACCAAGCCCGTGGGGACCGGGACCGAAGGGGCCTGCGCCCTGGCCCTCGCCGCCCTCCGCCGCAGGTAGTCCCCTTCTTCTCCCATCCGTGTGCCTCCGTGGTTACCCTTTCGAGATTTAAACCACGGAAGCACACAGAGTCACACGGATTTCACTCCCCTCCGTGTGTCTCCGTGGATACTCTCATTATTTTTAAACCACAGAAGCACACAGAGGCACACGGATAATGTAGTTCTTGTTTTCCCATCCGTGTGTCTCCGTGTGTCTCCGTGGATTTCCTCCTAATTAATGAACCACGGAAGCACAAAGAGTCACACGGATAAGAATCTCCTCCATCTGTGTGCCTCCGTGTGTCTCCGTGGATTTCCGCCTAATTAATGAACCACGGAAGCACACAGAGGCACACGGATAAGAATCTCCTTCTGTGTGCCTCCATGTGTCTCCGTGGATTTCCTCCAAATTAATGAACCACGGAAGCACACAGAGTCACACGGATAAGAATCTCCTCCCATCTGTGTGCCTCCGTGTGTCTCCGTGGATTTCCTCCTAATTAATGAACCACGGAAGCACACAGAGTCACAGGGACAATGTATTTTCGACTAGCGCGCCACGACGACCGGAGGCACGGGAGCGCCCAGGGCGACGAGGGCCGCCCGGAGGGCATCCGCGTCCCTGTAGTGGTGCGCGTGTATACCGAGAGCCGCGGCCGCCTCGACATTCTCCTCGCTGTCGTCCGCGAAGAAGGTCCGCGCCGCGTCGACGCCCTCCGCCTCGAGGATCGCCTCCCAGAAGCGGGGGTCGGGCTTGGATAGATGGATGAGGTGCGAGGCGTACACGGCGTGGAAGGGCCCGTACATCCCGAGGCGCTCGTTGATCTCATGGTGGCAGTCGATGGTGTTGGTGCCGCAGACGACGCGGGCGCCCGCGGCGAGCTCCCGCACGAGCTCGAAGGTGGGCTCGTCGCGGGTCGGCTGGAAGCACTCCTCCCACCAGTTGCGCTCGACCTTCACCCCCGTGCGGGCCTCGAAGCGGCGCCAGAACTCGTCTGTGCCGATATGGCCGTCGGAGACGAGGTGCATGTCGGGCTTAATGAGTTCGCGCAACGCGTCGCGCGGCATTCCGAGCGACTCGGCCACAATCCCGAGGACCATGTGGTTGCGGATCATGACGCCGCCCTCGTCGAAGACGTAGAGCTCCATCATGACTTGCTCCCCGAGTAGACGCCGGCTCCCCTGAGGAAGTACTTGGACATGGTGAAGAAGAGGACGAACACGGGCAGGGCCGCGATGACCGCCACCGCCATCATCGTGCCCTCGTCGGCCGTCAGGTCGGCGGTGTAGCGGACGATGTAGGAGGGGATGGTCTTGAACTTCTCCGACTGCGTGATGAGGAGGGGCCACAGGAGATTGTCCCACTGGCCGCGGAAGGCGAGGATCGCGAGGGTCGCGACGGCGGGGCCCACGTTCTTGAAGACGATGCTGCGGTAGATGCGCATCTCGGAGCAGCCGTCGATGCGCGCCGCGTCGAGGATGTCGTCGGGGAAGCCGAGGAGGTACTGGCGCATCAGGAAGACGCCGAAGGCGCTCGTGAGGAAGGGCAGGATGAGGCCCGCGTAGCTGTCCTGCAGGCCGAGCCGCACGGCGGTGAGGTACAGGGGGATCATGACGGCCTCGAAGGGGATCATCATGGTGCCCATGATGCCCATGAACACGATGCCCCTGCCCCGGAACTTGAACTTCGCGAGGCCGTAGCCGGTGAAGGAGGCGAGGAAGACGGAGGAAGTGGCGACGCAGCCCGCGACGATGAAGGAGTTGAGGATGTTCCGCAGGTAGATCCACGAGCCGTCGGAGCCCTGGAGCGCCTTCAGGTAGTTGGACCAGAGGGGCTTCTCGGGTATCCAGCGGTAGGGGATGGTGGTGACGTCGCGTCCGGGCATGAGGGAGGCGCCGGCCATGAAGGCGAAGGGCACGATGGCGATGGCGCAGGAGGCGACGAGGAAGGCGACGGACGCGGCCCCGCCGACGCGATGCGCGACGATGCTCCGGAAGTAGGGGGACTTGAGGCTGGCGGTCTTCATCACATCTCCTCCCCGGAGCCGGCCGCGCGGACCTGGAGGCCCGAGAGGAGGAGGAGGACCGCGAAGAGGAGGAGGCTCATCACGCTTGCCCTGCCCAGGTTCTGCTCGGAGAGGGCCGTGTGGTAGATGTTCAGGGTGAGGACGTTGATCGGCGCGAGGGGGGCGCCGCGCTGGGTGAAGAGGTACTGGGTCGAGAAGGTCTTGAGGCTGCCCGTGAAGATCATGACCGACACGAGGGCCATCGTGGGCTTGAGGAGGGGCATGGTGATGCGCGTCAGGCGCTGCCAGGCGTTGGCCCCGTCGATGACGGAGGCCTCGATGACGCTCACGGGGATCTTGCCGATGCCCGTGACGAAGAGGATGCAGTAGTAGCCGATCATCTTCCAGGCGTAGACGAGCATCGTGGAGACCTGGACCATGGTCCTGTCGGCGAGCCAGCGGTGGTCGATGCCGGGCGTGCCGAGCAACCCGTTCACGAACTGGTTCGCGAGCCCGCGGGGATCGAACATGATGGCCCAGACGCTGGCGGTGACGACCGAGGAGAGGACCGCCGGAGAGTAGAGGGCCATCTGGTAGAAGCGCTTGCCCCTCTGCCTCGAGGCGATCGTGACGCCGAAGAGGAGGGCGGCGACGAAGACGGGGAGGAAGACGCCGAGGCAGAAGGTCGCGGAGGCCCTGACCGAGTTCCAGAAGTCCGGGGAGGCCAGGACCTTGGCGTAGTTGTCGAGGCCGATGAATTTCGGCGGCTTCAGGGAGAGGAGCTTCTTGTTGTGCAACGAGGTCCAGAAGGCGTTGCAGATCGGGTAGAGGGAGAAGGTCGAGAAGAAGAGGACGCCGGGCGCGACGAAGGCCCAGCCCCAGTTGTTCCTCCGCTTCTCGAGGGATCGGATCTTTCGAACGGCGGTCATCGGCGGCTTTCCTATGCGATCAGGTTATGGACGTCGCGAATTGAAAAACGAACCGCGGAGGCGCAGAGACGCGGAGGAGAGGGCGGGGAAGGAAGAGACAGGGAGGAAGACCGGACGCGTCCTCTCCCACATCGATCCATCCCTTCTCTATCCCCTCTGCGACTCCGCGCCTCTGCGGTTCCCTTATTGAGCCGAGGCCTCAGTCGGCCTCGTCGAGGGCGGCCTGGGCTCCCTTGCGGAGCTTGTCGAGCGCGGCCTTCGGATCGACGCCGCCGATCTCCACGCTCTCGACTGCTTCCTTGAGGAGGGTGCTGAGCCTGGAACTGGCCTTGCCGACGTAGACGATCCGGGCCAGGTCGAAGTCCTTCTGGAAGACGTCGGAGTAAGGCATGCCCTTGAAGGTCGCGGACTGGGTCAGCTTCCTCGTGGGCTGGACGACGGCGACCTTCTCGAGGTACTGGTCGCCGTGGTCGAGCATGTAGTTGAGGAGCATCCAGCTGGCCTGCTGGGCGAGCTTCGGGGACTGGGCGTTGACCATGTAGTAGTGGCCGGAGTAGTTGGCCGTGACCTTCTTCTTCGCGTCCTTCCACTGGGGGAAGGGCACGACCATCCAGTCCTTGGAGTTGTAGAACTCGGGGTTCGCGGCCTTCATCCTCGCCTCCTGGTAGAGGCCGGAGAAGGACATGGCGACCGTCCCGTTGTTCTTGTCGAACTCGGTCCTCGCGGCGGCGTAGGTGGGGGCGCCGAGGTTCTTGCCCGTCGGTCCGAAATCCTTCACGTACTGGAGGGCCTTGAGCCAGGCCTCGTCGCCGATGATGGCGGTCTTGCCGTCCTTGGAGACGTACTCGCCGCCGAGCTGCTCGACCATGGGGAGGAAGGTGTTCGGGTAGGCGTCGGTGCGGAAGTCGAAGCCGCGGCTGGTGATGATCTGGCCGTTGCGCTTGACGATCTTCTCGGAGAGGGCCATCACGTCTTCCCAGGTCTTGGGGTAGTTCTTCTCGGGGTCGAGGCCGGCCTCGCGGAACATCTTCTTGTTGATGTAGAGGCACATGTTGGTCAGCTCGAGGGGGAGGCCGTAGATCTGGCCCTCGCGCTTGACCGCGTCGAGGGCGCCGGGGGAGTACTCGCCCTCGAGGGCGGCGGCGTCCTTGAGCCCGATGGCCTTGTAGTCCACGGGGACGATGCGGCCGTTGTCGAGGAAGGAGACGGCGCTGCCGATGGCCACGTTGAAGATGTCCGGGCCCTGGTTGGCCGCGAAGGCGGTCGTGAGCTTCTCGAGGATCTTGCCGGAGGGATAGCTCGAGTAATTCACGGTGAGGCCGGGATTCGCGGCCATGAACTCGGCTATGAACTGCTTCTCGAGTGGGGCGCGATTCGCGTCGTCATGGGTCCAGAAGTTTATCTCGAGGGTCTTTCCCTTGAGCCCGGGGACGACGGGCGCCTGGGCGACGGCGGCCAGGCACGCGATCGCCAGGACGAGGCAGGATGCAAGGACGCGCTTCATGAGAAATCCTCCGCATACAATGAATTAGGATTGTCGGGACAGAGCTCGAGCCTAGGGCTGCGAGCCTCCCGAGAGGGGTATTGTACGCTGTTTTTACGAGTAGCGCAAAGGAATTCTGAAAATTTTTTTCGCACTGAAACGGGGTAGTGAAATTCTGGATCAGCTCCCTGAAACGATGCCGTCCATCCGCCTGAGCCTGCGCGAGAGGTCCCGGGCGAGGTTCATCATGATGAGGGCGAAGGCGCCCGGGTCGTTCCGGTAGATCTCGTGGACCGCCCGGTTGGAGATCGTCGCGACGGAAAGGGGCTCGAGGGCGGTGACCGTGGCGACCGAAGGCATGACGTCGAGGAGCTCCATCTCGCCGAAGGTCTCGCCCTCGCGGAGGACGACCAGGCTCGTGCCGCGGCGGGTCACCTCGGCCTTGCCCTCGAGGATGAAGAAGATGCGGTCGTTGGGCTCGCCCTCGCGCATCGCGGCCTCGCCGGCCGCGAAGGTGGCGTGTCCCATGAGGGGGCGGATGGCCTCGATTTGCCCGGGGAGGAGGCCGCCGAAGAGGGAGTACTTCTGGAGGGCGCCGCTGTCGATCATTCCGGGCCGAACATAGCACGGAGGGCGCGGCGCGGCAAGGCGGGACGCGGCCCGGGGGCCTTGCCCCCGGCCGGGACGCGTATATACTTCGATCGCGGAGGGAGCCGATGGTGGAGGGCTACAAATTCGAGGGGGGGCGCGTCCTGCCCTGCGAGGAAGGCGCGAGGGTGCTCGCGTTCACCGCGCCGACCGACGAGGAGCGGGCGAGGCTCGTGGGCGAGCTCGGCATCGACGAGCACGACATGCGCTCGGCCCTCGACCCCGACGAGCTCGGGCGGCTCGAGATCGACGGTTCGGGGGCGACCCTGATCCTCAAGGTGCCGCGGAACTACACCTCCGAGGACCAGCTCCTCTTCACCGTCACGTCGATCGGGCTCTTCCTCGGCCCGCGGCGCCTCGTCATCGTCACCACGGACGAGCTCGACCTCTTCGACGACCGCAACGTCAAGCGCGTGGCCAACGAGCGGGACGCCACGCTGAAGATCCTGTACGGGATCATCGCCCACTTCCTCGGCCACCTCAAGGTCATCAACATGCTCTCGGAGTCCCTCGAGAAGCGGGTCAACGCATCCATGGGCAACCGCTACCTCCTCGACATGTTCACCCTCGAGAAGAGCCTCGTGTACTTCGTCAACGGCATCGCCTCGAACCAGATGGTGCTCGAGAAGATGATGGCCGCGCACGGCAGGCTCAAGCTGACCAAGGCCCAGACGCAGACGTTGGACGACATCGTCATCGAGAACCAGCAGTGCTCGAAGCAGGCCGAGATCTACACCAACATCCTGACCGGCCTCATGGACGCGCGCGGTTCCGTCGTCAACAACAACCTCTCCGTGCTCATGAAGAAGCTCACGGTGATCTCCGTGATCTTCATGCCGATGAACGTGCTCGCGGGCATGGGGGGCATGTCGGAGTTCTCCGCGTGGACGAGGTCCGTGCCCTGGTACGTCGCCTACACCCTCTTCCTCTTCTTCCTCGGCCTCGTCGGGCTCGCGACCTACTGGGTGCTCAAGAAGTCCGGGCTCGAGCGCCGCGAGGGAGAGACCCCGCCGGAACGCCGCCGCCGCAAGGGGCGCGACCGCTACTGACCCGGCGGCAGCCTGATCTCGGCCCGCGAGCCCGCGACGAGGAGCTCGCCGTCCATCTGCGCCACGAGGGCCTCGACGAGGTGGAGGCCCACCCCGTCGCCGGGTCCCGGCGGCTCGGCGCCGTTGTCGCGCACCGCGAGCCAGAAGCCGCCGCCCGGGCGCTCGCCGCCCTCGACGAGGAGCTCGGGCCCCTCGCCGGCGTCGCGAGCCGCGCCGGCGGCGCGGCGCAGCGAGCCCGCGACGAGCTCGTCCGCGGCGAGCCCGCAGAGGGTCGCGCGCTCGAGGTCGAGCGCGGCGTCCCCCAGGCGGAACTCGATGCGCACGCCGGGGGCGGGCGCGATGCTCGCCTCGGCGGAGACGAGGTCGCGGATGTAGGGCTTCATGCTGACCGACTCGATCCCGGTAGAGCAGTACACGGCCTCGTGGACCATGGACATCGCCCGCACGAGCCCGAGGATGCGGCGCCGCGACTCCTCGGCGCCGCTCGATCCGGCCGCGCGCGACTCGATCGAGACGAGGCTCGAGATGACCTGCATGTTGTTCTTGACGCGGTGGTGGATCTCGCGGATCAGCGCCTCCTTCTCGCGGATCGAGGCCTTGAGGGCCGCCTCGGACTCGACATGCTCGGTGACGTCGCGCGCGGCCGCGTAGGCGAGGCGCGAGCGCGGGTCGGCGGCAGCGCGCCACTCGAGCCATCGCAGCCCGCCGCCCGCGGTCCTGACGCGATGCGCGAAACCATCGACATCGGCGCCCCGGACGAGGCGGCGCATCGCCTCCTTCGTGGCCGCGCGGTCCTCGGGGGCCACGAGCGACAGGAAGGGGCGGCCGATGAGGCTCGCGGGCGCGAAGCCCAGTGCCCGGGCCCACTCGGCGTTGACCCGCCGGAGGCGCCCCTTCTCGTCGGCGATGCAATACAGGTCGCGGCCGAGCGCGAAGTAGCGCGCGAGCTCCCTCGCGTTGGCGTCCGCGACGGCCTCCGCCCTCGCGCTGCGCGAGACCAGGCGGCGCGCGAAATGCGCCATCGCCAAGGTCAGGCAGGAGCCGAGCGCGAGGAGGAGGACGGGCAGGGAGCTGCGCCTCCTCGCGAGGTAGGCGGGGGAGGCCTCGACCCTCGCGATGAGGGCGAGTCCGAAGAACCCGAAGCGCTCCTCGGAGGAGAGCCTCGCCTCCGGGTCGGGTGCAAGGACGGGCTCGCCGAGCAGGGCGTCGAGCCGCGGCGAATGGAAGGCAAGGAGCCTCGGCGGGGAGCCGGGCGCGACCTCGTAGAGTCCCGTGGGCAGGCCCGCCGGCGGGGAGTCGTCGATGGCGCGCTCGATGGCTGACATGGAGGAGGAGAAGGCGAGGAGGCATCCCCCGCCGGGCAGGGGCGCGGCGATCGCGACGCCGCTCTCGTCCCAAGGCCGGGAGACGGGGACCGCGAAGCCCTCCTCCTGCGCCGCCGCGGGGCCGGCCCGCCCCGCGAGGGCGACGGCGCGGCGCGCGGCGGACCTTGCCTCGGCCGAGGCCAGGAGCCCGGCGCCGAAGCGGGCAGGCACCGCGAGGACCGACGGCCCTTCCTCGAGGATCCCGGACTCGGCGAAGCGGGCGGTCGCGTCGCGGCCGAGCCATGCGAAGCCCTCGAAATGACCGGATTCGATCCAGGGCCTGACGAAGGACTCGAGCTCCTCCGCGCCCGCCACGCCGGAGGCGGCGACGAAGCGCGCGACCGAATCGAAGGCGTCACGGCAGCCCTCGAGGACCCATTTCACGAGCTCGATGCGCTGGAAAGCGTCGAAGCGGAAGTCCTCCTCGAGCCTGGCCTGGACCTCGGCCCTGGATTGCGCGTATTCCGCGAAAGCGAGGAACAAGCCGATTGCGGCGATCGCCGCGGCCAGGATGAGCCCGAGGGCCGGCCGCGAATACCCTCCCCACTTTTTGGATCTCATGCGCCCCTCGATCGCGCGGCATCCGAGAGGTTGCGAACGTCCGTTTTTATTTCGCCTTTTTGCTTCGCGCCGGCCGCGTCGCAGCGGTCGGCGCCTCGCCGCGCTTATTACAATATAAGGCCGGCCGTAGAAAAGCGCAAATTCCCGGCCCCGGAAACGCGAGGGCGCACAGGTCGCAGGTATTTCTTTATATAGTAACGCCATGCACCCTTGACGCCGGAGCCCGCAGCCTGCTACGTTAGTCGCAACAAGCGAGAGGGCGCCTAGGGTTCCTCCACGCGCCGCGGCCCTCGGGCCGACGACGCGGGGGCAAGGTCCGAGCGGCGCCGGCCGTCGTCCGCGCCGGGCCTGGCCCGGAGGGACGATGCGCGACACCCGCGGGAAAAAAGCCCGCGGAAGGAGTCTCGACTACGAGCGTCCTTCCGCGGGCTTTTCATTTTTCCGCGGGGGGCCACGGAGGCGCGCGATGGGCGCCATCAGCGTGCGGGGACTCGCGAAATCCTTCAGGACGAGGGTCAAGGCCGAGGGCTTCGGCGCATCGGCGCGGGCCCTCTTCAGGCCCGAGTACCGGGTCGTCGAGGCCGTCCGGGGAGTCGACTTCGAGGTCGAGGCCGGCGAGGTCGTCGCCTTCCTCGGTCCGAACGGCGCGGGCAAGTCCACGACGATCAAGATGCTCTCCGGCATCCTCCGGCCGAGCGCGGGCAAGGCCGAGGTCCTCGGCCTCGACCCCGCCAGGCAGCGCGTGGAGCTCGCGCGGCGGGTCGGCGCGGTCTTCGGGCAGAAGAGCCAGCTCTGGTTCCACCTGCCGCCGGCGGACAGTTTCCGCCTCCTCGGCGCCGTGTACGAGATCGAGCCGCGCGAGCTCGCATCCCGACGCTCGGAACTCGTCGAGCGCTTCGGCATCGGCGCCTACATGGACGTCCCCGTGCGCAAGCTCTCCCTCGGCGAGCGCGTGCGCTGCGAGATCGCCGCGAGCCTCCTCCACCGCCCCGAGCTCCTCTTCCTCGACGAGCCGACCATCGGCCTCGACGTCGTGGTGAAGCGCGAGATCCGCGCCCTCCTCGAGGAGCTGCGCAAGACCGAGGGCACGACCATCTTCCTCACGAGCCACGACATCGGCGACATCGAGAAGATCTGCAAGCGCGCCATAGTCATCCACCACGGCCGCGTCGTCGTCGACGAGTCGATGAAGGACTTGAAGCACCGCTCGCTCGCGCGCAAGCTCGTGGGCGTGAAGTACGCGCGCCCGGTCGACCTCGACCTGCCCGGCCTCGTCCCCGTGAAGCGCACCGCGGACGCCGCGCGCTACGAGGTGGACACGCGCGAGCACCGGATAGAGGAGGTGCTCCGGGCCCTCGTCGAGCGCGGCGAGGTCGAGGACCTCACCGTCGAGGACGAGCCCCTCGAGAACGTGATCGCCGAGATCTTCCAGCGCGGCGAGGGGGGCGAGCCATGAGCGGCGCGCGCGGAACCGCGGCCCTCAAGGCCCGCAAGTACCTCGTCGCGGCCTCCACGAGCGCGCGCTCGCGGCTCGCCTACGCCGGAGACTACGCGGGGGGCGTGCTGAGCTACTGCCTCTTCGTCTTCGTGTTCTCGCGCATATGGAGCTCGGTGTACGCCTCGAGGCCCTCGATCGCGGGCTACGACTACGCCATGTCCCTGTGGTACTTCGCGGTCGCGGAGATGCCGGGCTTCGCCGTGGTCGGCTCGTTCTGGGACCTCGCGAGGGACATCAAGACCGGGCAGGTAGCCTACCAGGTCTCGCGGCCCTACTCCTACGTCGCCTATCGCTTCGCGGAGTCGGCGGGCTCCTCCCTCGTCGCGGCCCTTCCGATCGCCGCCGCGGGCCTCGTCCTCGGCACGATCCTCGCCGGACCTCCTCCCCTCGCCTCGGCCGGCCAGGGCGCGGCCCTCGCCGCGTCCCTCCTCCTCGCGGGGAGCCTCAACTTCCTCCTCCAGCTCGCGATCGCCATGACCGCCTTCTGGTTCGAGGAGAACGCGGCCTTCTACTGGATATACCAGAAGCTCCTCCTCGTCGCGGGGACCCTGCTGCCCCTCGAGTTCCTCCCGGAATGGGCGTCGCGCATCGCGCGCCTCAGCCCCTTCCCCGCCCTCTCCTACGCGCCGGCCCGCACGCTCGTGGCCTGGGATCCCCGGGGGGCCCTCGGGCTCCTCGCGAACCAGGCGGCCTGGACCGCCGCCGCAGCCGGGCTCTGCCTCCTCGTCTACGCCCGGGGCAGGGCCAAGCTCACCTCGCAGGGAGGCTGACATGGATCGCACAACGCGTTATGCGCAACAGAATGCGGGCGGAAGCGGCGGGCGCCGGCGCGGCCGGGCGCGCGCCTACGCCGCCTTCCTCGGCGCCTCCTTCTCGGCGAACCTCAAGTCCGTGCTCGAGTACCGGGGAAACTTCCTCATCCAGGTCTTCGGCATGATGCTCAACAACGCGGCCTTCGCCCTCTTCTGGGGCGTCCTCATCGAGCGGACGGGAGGCGTGGGGGGCTACACCTTCGCCGACGTCATGATCGTGTGGGCCCTCACCTCGACCTCCTTCGGCCTCGCCCACGTGGTGGCGGGCAACGTGCGGAGCCTCGGGGACATCATCCAGCGCGGCGAGCTGGACGTGTACCTCCTGCAGCCGAAGGACGCCTTCGTCAACGTGCTCTGCTCGAGGACCATCGTCTCGGCCTGGGGCGATTTCCTCTATGGTTACCTCGTCCTTTTCCTCTTGCCCGGAGTCGGCCCCGCGAAGCTCCTCCTCTTCACCGTCCTCGCCGTCCTGGGCGCGGTCTTTTTCGCCTCCGCCTTCTCGGCCGCCGAGAGCCTCGCCTTCTTCCTCGGCAACGCCAAGGCCATTTCGGGCGCGCTCCAGGAATTCCTCATCTCCTTCTCGCTCTACCCCGAGACCGTCTTCGGCGAGCGGATGCGCTGGCTCTTCTACACCCTCCTGCCCTCGGGCTTCATCGTCTTCGTGCCCCTGGCCGCGTACAAGGCGATGGACTGGCGCCTCGTCCCCCTCCTCGCCCTGGCGGCGGCGGCCTACGCGGCCCTGAGCTACGGCCTCTTCCGCGCGGGCCTCCGGCGCTACGAGTCGGGGAACCTCATGGGGACGCGGCTCTAGCCGCGGCGACGCGGATCGTCCTTGACCGCGGCGCCTTGACCGGACGCCGCGGCCCGGTCCATCATGCCCTGAGGCAAGGAGGAATCCATGTTCACGAAGGCGATCGTCCGCAGGCCCGCGAAGTCCCTGGTCCAGGGCATCACGTCCAATCCCCAGCTCGGGAAGCCGGACTACGACAAGGCCCTGCGCCAGCACGACGCGTACATCGCGGCGCTCGAGAAATGCGGGCTCGCGGTCACGGTCCTGCCCGCGGACGAGCGCTTCCCGGATTCCTGCTTCATGGAGGACGTGGCGGTCTGCACGCGGAAGTTCGCGATCGTGACCAATCCCGGCGCCCCGACGCGGGCGGGCGAGATCGAGGGCATCGCCGAGGTCCTCGGCCGCTTCCACAAGGACGTCGACCGGATCAAGTCGCCCGGAACCCTCGAGGGCGGCGACGTCATGATGGTCGGCGACCTCTTCTACGTCGGCCTGTCCGCGCGCACGAACGCCGAGGGCGCGCGGCAGTTCATCGCCGCCCTCGAGAAGCGCGGCCTCCGGGGCAAGGGCGTCGAGATGAGCGAGATGCTCCACCTCAAGACGGGCCTCGCCTACCTCGAGGACCAGGTCCTCCTCGTCGCGGGGGAATTCCTCCGCTCCCCCGAGTTCGCGTCCTTCAAGCGGATCGAGGTCGACCCCGACGAGTCCTACGCCGCGAACTGCATCAGGGTCAACGACTACGTCCTCGTGCCGGCCGGATTCCCCAAGATCGAGTCGAGGATACGCGCGGCCGGGCTCGCGGTCATCCTCGTCGACACCTCGGAGTACCGCAAGCTCGACGGCGGCCTCTCCTGCCTCTCGCTACGGTTTTAGCGCCACGACGCCGCCGACCGGGACGACGAGCCCTCCCGGCGCGGCCTTGGCGTAGGCCTCGGCGGTCTTCGGGTCGTGCAGGCCATTGGGGCTCGAGTGTATCGGGATCGAACGCTTGGCCACGACGAGGGCCGCGCACTCGGCCGCCTCGGCCGCGCCCATGTTGTAGAATCCGTCCGTGCAGAAAAGGGCCCAGTCGATCTTCCTCGATGCGAGGGCGGCCATCTCGGGAAGCTTGTTCGTGTCGCCCGAGTGGTAGAGCGTGAGGCCGTCGAAGACGAGGACGTAGCCGACCGAGGAGCCGCGGGCGTGGTTCTTGTTGTTGGCGGGCACCGCCGCGACCGTGACGCCCGCGACCTCGAGCTCCTGCCCCTCCGCGATCGGCCTCGCTGCGAACTTTGCTGACGCGGCCCCCTTGGGAGCGACGACCGCGCAGTCTTTTTTCATGGCGACCTTGTCCACGGCGTTGTGGTCGCTGTGGCCGTGGGTGACGAGGACGAGGTCGGCGGGCTCCGAGTAGTCGCCTTGGTAGGGATCGATGTAGATGACGAGGCCCGAGGCCGTCTTGATCTTGACCGAGGCCCTGCCGTAGTAGGTCAGCGAGGGCAGGGCCTGTGCCTGGCCGAAGGCGGGCAGGGCCATGAGGCCGAGGGTCAGGGCCGCCGCGACGTTCTTCATATGATCCTCCTTGTCTCTCCGCGGCTTCCAGTATGGCCGCGGCCGCCCGCGGGGGCAAGCTCGCTTCACGCGACGGCGGCCTCCGCGGTACTATCGGCGCGGAGGCCATCATGGAAGCGGTACGCTGGGGCATTCTCTCTACCTCGAGCCATTACAAGCTGAGGGTCCACCCTCCCCTCTCGACCCTCCCCGAGGCGAGGATCGAGGCCATCGCGAGCAGGGACGGTAGCCGCGCGCGCGAAGCCGCGGCCGGGCTCGGCATCGGGAAGGCCTACGGCTCCTACGAGGAACTCCTCGCCGATCCCGCCGTCGAGGCCGTCTACATCCCCCTGCCGAACGACGACCACGCGCCCTGGACCATCCGGGCCTTGGAAGCCGGCAAGCACGTGCTCTGCGAGAAACCCCTCGCACTCGGCTCGGCCGAGGCGAGGACGATGGCGGACGCGGCCAGGGAGCGGGGGCTCCTCCTCATGGAAGCCTTCATGTACCGCTTCCACCCCCGCTGGAGAAGGGCGAAGGCCATCGTCGACTCGGGCGAGATCGGCCGGGTCAGGGCCGTCCACGCCTGGTTCTCCTACTCCAACGCCGATCCGGGGAACATCCGCAACCGCCTCGAGGCGGGGGGAGGCGGCCTCTACGACATAGGCTGTTACGCCGTCTCGGTCGCCCGTTGGTTCGCGGGCGCGGAACCCGACCGCGCCCTCTCACTCGTCCTCCGGGATCCCGGCTTCAAGACCGACGCCCTGAGCTCGGGCATCCTCGACTTCCCCGGCGGCGCCCGCGCCACCTTCACCGTCTCCACCCAGGCATTTCCCTTCCAACGCGTGGAGATCCTCGGGCAGAAAGGGACGCTCAGCCTCGACCTACCCTTCAACGCCTATCCCGACGTTCCCCTCGAGATCGAGGTCACGACCAGCCTCGGCGCGAGGCGGGTTCCCTCCGCTCCTGCGGACCAGTACGGCATCATGTTCGCGGAACTTTCGCGGGCCATCCGGGACGGAAGGCCGGCGCCGACCCCGGTCGAGGACGGCATCGCCAACCTGGGGGTCCTCGAGGCGCTCTTCAGGTCGGAGCGCGCGGGCGGCTGGGAGCCCGTCTCGCCGCGCCGGGTTTAAAATGAAAGGGGGCGCTCCCACCGGAGCGCCCCCCTTCCTTTTTTTACCTCCGCTTCGCTGACGAGCGACGCTTTGTTTTTAACTAAGCGATGTTTTTACCTAAGCGACCGTCTGTGAGGGGGACGAACTGTACGGCTTAGCTCGTTCCCGATCACGATTCAGATGATACCTCTCATAAGAAGAAACACAAGCTAATTTGACTGAAACACTCGTAGATGTTTGTCTACATGCCCATCCGTATACTTATGCGACAGTCGTCTACAATAATCTTCACCAATATGTAGTGAGTTAGCGATCGATTTCGATGCAACTTGGCACGGTTTTCCTTACGGGTAAAATTTTTGCGCTCTGCAGATAGTTTTTCTATCCAAGCCGAGTATGGTGAGCCGCTATAAGCGACATGGTATAGTCATCGCTCATGGAAGCAGACCAGGCCGAGGGATTGCCCGAACTCGCCCGATACTACGACGAGAAGACTACCCGGCTCCTCGACAAGTACGGCCCTGGACCGCGGGTGCACTACCATACCGGGATCTCGGACGGCTCCTTTCCGCCCGGGGCGGGCACGGAATCCCTCCGCGTCCTCATTCGCGCAGCCCAAGAGCGGCTCCTCGAGCCGGCGACAGCCGCCTTCGCGGGCATCGCCGCGCCCGATGGCGGCCCGCCCCGCATCCTCGACGTGGGTTGCGGCCTCGGAGGGACGAGCCTCCGCCTCGCCCAAGAACTCGGCGCACGCATGACCGCGATCAGCATCGCCGCCGGGCACCTGCCCCTCGTGCGCGCCTTCGCCGCCGAGCTCGGGCTCGCGGACCGGGTCGAAGCGCTGGTCCAGGACGCCCACACGATGACGGGGCAAGCCCGCTTCGATGCCGCGATCGCGATCGAGTCCTCCTGCTACCTGGACCGCTCCGCCTGGCTCCGGCGCATGGCCGGCCTCCTCGCGCCCGGCGGGCTCCTCCTCGTCATGGACTGGATGCTCGGCAGGGCCGACGGGCGATCGGCGCGGGTCG
>CAYNPQ010000033.1:25888-34075 GCA_964399065.1 uncultured Treponemataceae bacterium
CGCCGCACTCCTAAGTCGATGCGGTATAAACCGTTTTTTCTTGACGTGTTTGTCGGCGGTGTTATTATTCCCCACAAGGGGGACCGTCATGCCCACCGCTTCCTTCACCGCGGCCACGTGGAAGGAACTCGTCTCCGTCATCGCGTCCGGCTTCGCGTTGACACCGGAGCGGGCTTCCAAATTGGAGTCCAACGTCACCGCCAAGCTCATCGGAGCCCTGCCCTACCTCGCGGCTTGCCGCGAGCCTGAACGTTGCGCCATAGCCCACCTCTCGTCCTTCGTGATCGGCGGGGCCTATGGTTCCGCGCGCTCAAAATTCGACCACAAACCGAGCGACGACTACGATGTCCAGGCCCGCCTGGCGACGCTGGGCGGCTTCGAGGGCGGCGACCCCGCCATCCTGGCCCGCGGGATGAAGCTCCTCGCCCTCGTCCTGATCGCGGGCTACAAGCGCGACGTCGAGGCCGACGCGGCGGCGGGCAGGTACAACCCCGTCGGCAAGGGCGTCTGGGACGCCGATGCCATGACGAAGCGGCTCGCGGCCGAGATCGACGCGGTCTCCGCCCCCGAGATGGACGCGATACTCGACGCGAGGTCCGCGCTCGGGAATTTCTGGGACATCTGATGGAACGACAACTCAAGGTCACCGGCTTCTTTTTCGCCCTCGTCTTCTTCATAGCCTGCGGCATCCGCGTGGCGCAGGGCATCATCATCCTCGACGAGTCTTTCGTTAAGGCCTTCTTCCTCGACCCGTTGAGCCTCCTCCTCTTCTTTCTGGTCCCCCTCCTCGCATCCAGCGGCTACGTCCGGATCCTCGTCTGGGCGCAGCCGATCATAATGCTCGCGCTGACGCCCCTGCCCTTCCTCACGGCCACCGATTCCTTCTACGGCCTCGGCTTCTTCGTGATGGGCATCATCCTCCTGTTCCGCCTGGGCTTCTACGAGCACCACCGAGTGCCCAAATTCATCATCAGCCTCGCCTATCTCCTGGGCTGCGAGCTTTACGCGGTGATAGGTTCCGGCAAGGTCATCTCCTACGCCTTCACCCCGATCTTCTTCATCTGCTGCTTCCTCCTCTTCCTCTATCTCGCCTTCCAGGAGAAGCTCGCTGTCTACCTCCACGAGCCGAAGCCGCTGCTCTCCCTCAAGTCCAAGGGGCTCTCGGGCGCGGAGTGCATCTACGTGAAGGCCATCGCCGTGGGACAGAGCACGAAGGAGATCGCCATCGACTACTCGGTCAGCGAGTCGACGGTGCGCAACACCCTCTCCCGCGCCTACCACAAGCTCGAGATCGAGGACAAGACGGGGATCATCGCGTTGAAGGAGCAGTACGAGATCGTCGATTGACCCGCCTAGGCGCAGGTCGGGTCGAGGGGCAGCGCCAGCTCGTGGCATAGCCCGCCCCCGCCCGGTCCGGCGCCGCTCGACAAACTGCCGCCGATCTGCTCGACGAGGAGCTCCACGAGCTTGAGGCCCGTCCCCGCGCCGTCGACGGAGGGGGCGAGGCCGACGCCGTCGTCCTCGATGCGGAGCCTCGCGGCGCCCTCCCCCGTGCCCAGCGAAACCGAGATGCGGCCCCGCCTCCCGCCCGGGAAGGCGTACTTGATGGCGTTCGTGACGAGCTCGGTGACGACGATGCCGAGGGGCACGGCCCGCTTGAGGTCGAGCCTCACCGGCGCGAGGTCCGCGGCGAGCTCCACGAGGCCGCGCCCGCCACCGGGCCCGCCGAGGTAGCCCTCGTCGAGGGCCTCGAGGAGCCGGCCGAGGTAGTGCGAGAGGTCGACGTCGAGGACGTCCTCGCTCCGGTAGAGCATGTCGTAGATGAGGGCCATGGCCCTGATCCGGTCCTGCACCCGGCCCAGGGCCTCGCGGTCCTCCTCGCTCGAGAGCCGGTCGGTCTCGAGCGACACGAGGCTCGAGATCATGGCGAGGTTGTTCTTCACCCGGTGCTGAAGCTCGCGGAGGATCATGCCCTTCTCGTCGAGGGCGCGCTTGAGGGCGGCCTCGCCCTCCTTGCGGTCGGTGACGTCGCGGGCCTCGAAGACGGCGATGCGCCTCCCGTCGGGGCCGATGCCCGCGGGCGCCGCCCGCCCCTCGAACCAGCGCGGGCCGCCGAGGACCTCGAGCCGGTACTCGATCATGCCGCCCATCTCGCCCCGCGTCGCCCGCGCGATGAGCGACATCAGCGGCTCGGCGAGCTCGGGCTGGAAGAGCTCGCGGATCTTCCGGCCGCGCATGCGCTCGGGCTTGGCAAGGAGGAGGCCCTCGTCCGCGCAGAAGATCTCCAGGTAGGTCCCCTCCTCGTCGATGACGAGGAGGAGGTCGGGGCTCGCGCGGGCGAGGGCCGTGAGGCGGCAGGACTCGTCGCGGAGCCGGCGGGCTTCCTCCGCGAGGCGGAGGGCCGCCGCGAGGACCGCCCCCGCCTCGGACGGCGAGGCGCCGCGGCGGAGGAATCCGTCGATCCTGCGGCCGCGGCAGGGACTGAAGTCCGCCTCGCGCGCGGGAAGGACGAGGACGAGGGGCGGGCCCTCGCCGTCGTAGTCCTCGCAGAAGTCCGCGCTCCCGGCCGGCTCGAGGTCGAGCACCACGAGGTCGGCGCCCTCCGCCTCCGCGGGCGAGGCGGCCTCGAAGGAGCGGACGCCGAGCGCCGCGAGGGCCTCGCCGAGGGTCGACAGGAGGGCGGGGTCGGGGGAGCGGAGGGCGACGCCCGGCCCGGGTCGAGGATCGGCCATACCCTAAGTATACTGAAAAGAGGGCGACGGCGCCCGGTCCGGGCAAGGGCCGGGACTGTGCGCCCCTCGCCGCGGCGTGTTAATATCATGGCATCCACGCGAGAAGGAGGGCCACATGCCGACTCCGAGCCGTCCCGGGACCAGTGCCGAACGATCAAACGCCGCCGGGAGCCGCGGACGGGCCCGCCGCGCCGCCGCGCGGGCGGTTATCCTCCTCGCGGCGAGCCTGGCGCTCGCGGCCTCCTGCGTGGAGTCCCCGCCCGCCGGCCCCGTCTTCCCGCTCATCCCCGGCGACGCGATCGCCGCAGCCGTGGTCAGCTCGCCCTACAAGCTCTTCGCCGCGGTCGAGGAGCTGTGGAAGGCCGCGGGGCTCTCGTCGACCTTCGGCGGGTCGCCCTCGGAGCTCCTCTCCAAGGGCGTGCCCAACTCCGACGAGGCCCTCGCCGAGCTCGACTTCGCGAGGCCCTGGGCCTTCGCCCTCCTGCCCCCGGAGGAAGGCGCGTCGAAGCCGCGGACCGTCCTCTACGTGCCCCTGCGCGGCGCCTCGGAGGCCTTCCTCGAGGGGCTCGGGGGCGGCTCCATGAGGCTCGCCGCCAAGGCGAAGGGCTACGCCGTCCTGGCCTCGGGCGAATCCGACCTGCCCTTCCCCCCGGCCCAGCCCCTCGACCTTTCGCGGCTCGACCGCTACCCCGCCTCCTCGATCAAGGTCTGGGGCGACCCCAAGGCGATCCGCCTCGCCGCGATGGACGGCTTCAAGCCGGTGGCCGATGCCGCCCGGCGCTTCGTGACCGGCGAGGAGCCCGCCGCCGACGCGGCCGCCGAGATCCTCCGCGAGGCCTCGCTCGCCCTGCTCAAGGAAGTGAAGGCCGCGGACGCCGCGATCGTGCCCGGCGCGGCGGGCCTCTCGATCCGCGTCGGCGCCGCGGCCCGGCCCTCGGGCCCGCTCGCCGCGGCCCTCGTAAAGGCCGCATCCGCGCCCTCGGCCCTCGACTGGGCGGCCCAGGCCGACGCGGGCGCCCTCTACGGCTACGCCTGGTCCGGCGACCCCGCGGTCTCCGCGGACCTCTACGCGAGCGCGGCCAAGCCCTTCCTCCTCGGCCTCGGCATCCCCGAGGGCGCGGTCGCGGGCATCGAACGGCTCCAGCGGCGCTGGACCTCAGCGACGGGCCCGCGCGGGGCCGCCTCCTTCGACATGTCCATGGACGTCTCCGCCATCGCCGAGATCGAGAAGAAGGACCCGGCCACCGTCGCCGAGGCGATGAAGCGGCTCCTGTCGATCCGCGTGGAGGCGCTGCAGGAGGTCAAGGACGAGGCCGCCTATCGCGCCCTGCTGCGCGGCATCGCCGACGATCCCGATCTGGCGGCTTTCTGGAAGGCCTACGAGGAAAAGCTCGGCGTGGGCCTCGGCCTGGTCAACAAGGACCTCAAGGACGGCGCCTTCTCCTACGGGGAGCTCCGCCTCGCGCTGCGCGCCTCCGATCCGGAGAGGCTCGGGCTCGGCGGCGAGGGCGCCGAGGAGGCCGCGGCGATATTCGACGCGTTGGGCGACCTCATGAGCTACCGATGGGCCGTCGCGGACGGCCGGATGTCGCTGACCTCGGGCGACGCGGCCGCGCTCAAGGCCCTGGCTTCGCGCAAGGCCGCGCCGCGTCCGCTCTCCGCCGACCCGGGCTTCGCGGCCTTCGCGAAGACCCTGCCGCCGAAACCGATCGCCGTGGGCTACTTCTCGCTCGGCCGCGCCATCGGACTGGTGTCGGGCATCGCGTCCGCCGGGGACGCTCCCGAGGCGCTCAAGTCCCTCGCGCTCCAGGGCGGGGCCTTCGGCTCCTGGTACTCCTACGCCGCCGTCGGAGGGACCGCCGGGGCGCCCTACATCGAGACGGGCATGCTCGTCCCGGCGAAGGACATCGGCGGCCTCGTCGGGTTGGTCTCGAAGCTCGCCGCCGCGAGGAAGGACGGCGGGCAATGACGAAGGACGCGTTGGGCGAAACCGAAGGAGGGCCGAAGGCGGCCGCGGCGGCGGCCGCCTTCGGCCGGCTCTATTCCATCGTGGCGAGGCTCCGCGCCCCGGACGGCTGCCCCTGGGACCGCGAGCAGACGCCCGCGACCCTGCGCGGCAGCGTGCTCGAGGAGGCCTACGAGCTCGTCGAGGCCATCGACGAGGGCGACGCGCCGCACGTGCGGGAGGAGGCCGGCGACCTCTACCTCCTCTCGACGATGATCGCGTACATGCACGAGGAGTCGGGGGCCTTCTCGGTCGCCGACTCCCTCGACGCGATCTCCGCGAAGCTCGTGCGGCGGCATCCCCACGTCTTCGCGGACTCCGACGCCTCCACGCCCGAGGCCGTGCTCCGGCAGTGGAACGACATCAAGGAGAAGGTCGAGGGCCGGCGCCGCAAGGACTCGATCCTCGACGAGGTGTCGAGGGCCATGCCGCCCCTCGAACGCGCGTACAAGCTGCAGAAGAAGGCCGCGAAGGCGGGCTTCGACTGGGCGGCCGCGGCCGACGTCTGGGCCAAGGCCCGCGAGGAGCTCGGCGAGGCGGAGCGGGAATGCGAGGCCTCGGCCGCGCAGGGCGACCGCGCCGCCCTCGAGGACGAGTTGGGCGATCTCATATTCAGCGCGGTCAACCTCTCGCGCTTCCTCGGCGTGGATCCCTCGCTGGCCCTCCACGGCGCCATCGAGAAATTCTCGCGCCGCTTCCGCCACGTCGAGCGGCGCATGGCCGAGGCCGGCCTCCCCCTCGCGGCGGAGCACATGGGGCGCATGGACGCGTTCTGGGACGAGGCGAAGGCGGCGGAGCGGGGATGAGGGGGTGTCGAGGCATTCGTCGGCCAGGCGCATCGGACGGCCCCCTCCGCGGGAGACCGTCGGGAATACGTTGTGCGACACAGATGGTCGCGGTTCCTCCGTCCTGCGGCCGCGCCCGCAAATTGACCAAGGACGCCGCCCGGACTATACTCCCGCCGTCAACCCAGGAGCCTCCATGCCCAAAATCGTCGACTACGACCAGCGCCGCCGCGAGATCGCGGCGAAAGCCGTCCCGGTGTTCGCCGAGGACGGCTTCCACGACGCCAACCTCTCGAGGATCGCGGCCCTCTGCGGATTCGGCCGCACCACGATCTACAAGTACTTCAAGGACAAGGACGAGATCTTCGTCTTCGTCCTCGACGGCATCTTCGACCGCCTCGAGGCCGAGGCCGAGGCGGTGGTCGGCGACGGCTCCCTCGACGCGGTCGCCAAGCTCTCGGCCCTGATCAAGGCCATGGTGCGCGACTCCATCGAGGACCGGGACCGCATGCTCATCGTGCTCGACCTCCTCCTGCGCCTGAAGCGCGACGAGGCGGCCTTCGCGGCCGGCACCAAGGACCGGCTCGCGCGCCTCAAGGGCTACTACGAGCGGGTCATCGCGCGAGGCATGGAGCTCGGCGAGATCAGGCGGGGCGACCCCGGGGCCCTCGCCTTCGTGCTCTTCTCGCTCGCGGAGTCCTTCGTGCTCCGCCATTCGCTGAGCGGGGAGTTCTCGTTCGCGGGGGCGATGGAGGCCTCGGGCCTCCTCCTCGAGGGGCTGCGGGCCTAGGCCCGGAAGGCGGAGGCGCGGGACATGCGCGATCTCACGAAGGGAAGCGAGACGAGCAGCATCATCCTCTTCGCCCTGCCCATGCTGCTCGGGAACGTCTTCCAGCAGTTCTACAACATGGTGGACAGCTGGGTCGTGGGGCGCTTCGTCGGCACGGGCGCCCTCGCCGCGGTCGGCACGAGCTTCCCCGTGATCTTCCTCATGCTCGCCCTCATCATGGGCGTGACCATGGGCACCACGGTCCTCGTCTCGCAGTACTACGGCGCGAAGGACTTCGACAAGGTCCGCAAGGCGGTGAACACGGGCTACGCCTTCATCTTCTGGGCCGGCATCGCGCTGACCGTCGCGGGCGTGGCCCTCGCCGCGCCCATCATGCGCCTCCTCGGCGTGCCAGAGGAGATCATGCCCGAGGCGACCGCCTACCTCCGCATCATCTTCGCCGGCAGCCTCACGACCTTCGGCTACAACGCGGTCTCGGCTATCCTCCGCGGGCTCGGCGACTCGAAGACGCCCCTGTACCTCCTCATCGCGGCGACCCTGGTCAACGTGGTCCTCGACCTCGTCTTCGTCGCGGTCTTCCACTGGGGCGTCGCGGGAGCCGCCTGGGCCACCGTCATCTCCCAGGCGATCTCCTTCCTCGGCTCGCTCGCGATCCTCGACAAGCGGAACCCCTTCGTCCGCGTCGCCCCGCGGGAGGTCCGCGTCGACCGCGACATCTTCCGCCTGACCCTGAGGATAGGCCTGCCCACGGGCGTGCAGCAGACCCTCGTCGCCGCGGGCATGATGGTCCTGACCCGCGTCGTCAACGGGTTCGGCGCCGCGACCATGGCCGGCTTCGCGGCCGCGAGCCGCCTCGACTCCTTCGCCGCGATGCCCGCGATGAACCTGAGCCAGGCCCTCTCCACCTTCGTCGGCCAGAACCTCGGCGCGGGCAAGCCCGAGCGGGTCCGAAGGGGCCACCTCTCGGCCATGGCCGTGGGCACGGGCTTCTCGATCTTCACCTCGGTGCTGGTCATGGCCCTCGGCGCCCCCCTCGTCTCGATCTTCTCCGACGACCCCGGGGTCATCGCGGTGGGCGCGCGCTACCTCTTCATCGTGGGCGCGTTCTACGTCCTCTTCAGCACCATGTTCATCAACAACGGCGTGCTGCGCGGCGCCGGCGACGCGATGATCCCGATGATAAACACCATCCTCGCCCTCTGGGTCGTCCGCGTGCCCCTGGCCATCCTCTTCTCCGGCCCCCTGGGCATGGGGAGCGACGGGATCTGGTGGTCCATCCCGGCCGGCTGGCTCGTCGGCGCCGTCTTCTCGACGCTCTACTACAGGACGGGGAAGTGGAAGGACAAAGCCCTCGTCCGCGCGCGGCCCGCGAGCGAGGCGGAGCTCGAGGCCGAGGGCTCGGTCTAGCGGCGGCGGGAGGTCCGGGCCACTAGCGATCGCCTCCCGTTTTCCCTATACTTCCCCCCATGGCATCGCTCTCGCCCGCGGCGCTCAAGCGCGCGCGCGACTCCTTCTACGCCTTCAACGCGCTCAACTCCGCCTCGTTCACCCTCCTGTCGGGCTCCTTCCTCACGCTCTTCGCCCTCTCGCTCGGCGCCTCCAACGCCTTCGTGGGAGCGCTCAACGCGCTCGGCTACGTGACCTTCTTCTTCCTCCCCCTGGGCAAGCGCCTGGTGCGGCGGCGGAGCATCGTCGGGGTCTTCGGCTGGGCCTGGGTCGCGCGGCACGTCGCGATGCTCCCCGTCCTCGCCGCGCCCCTCTTGGTCGCGCGCGGCGCGCCAGGCGCCGCCTTCGTCCTCATCCTCGCGGGGGCCGCGGGCTTCAACTTCTTCCGCGGCGTCGGGCTCATCGGCAACAACCCCGTCCTCGCCTTCC
>CAYNPQ010000034.1:0-34062 GCA_964399065.1 uncultured Treponemataceae bacterium
GGAGCTTCTCGGCCCCGACCATGTCGATGATGATGCGGCTGTCGAACTTGCCCGCCACCATGAAGGCGATGCGGCTCGGGATGTTCGCCTTGATGAGGCCCGTGATGACGTCGATGGAGGGCCGCTGCGTCGCGAGGACGAGGTGGATGCCGACCGCGCGGGACATGGCCGCGAGCCGCGCGAGGGTGGACTCGAGCTCCTTGCCCGTGGTGGCCATGAGGTCGGCGAACTCGTCGATGATGACGACGATGTAGGGCAGCCTCTCCTGCGCGAGGCCCTTTTCCCTGATCTTGCGGTTGTAGCTCTTGACGTCGCGCACGCCGACGCGGTCCAGCATCGTATAGCGCCGCTCCATCTCGCAGATGCAGTACTGGAGCGCCTGGAAGGCGCGCTTCGGCTCGGTGATCACGGGCGTGAGCAGGTGGGGGATGTCGTTGTAGAGCTTCAGCTCGACGATCTTCGGGTCGATGAGGAGGAGCTTCACCTCCTCGGGCGAGCGGCGGAAGAGGACAGAGAGGATGATCGAGTTGACGCAGACCGACTTGCCCGAGCCGGTCGCGCCGGCGATGAGGAGGTGGGGGGTCTGCAAGAGGTCGATGAACTGCACCTCGCCCGCGATGTCCTTGCCGAGGATGACGGGGATCTCCATCTTCGCGGCCTTGAAGGACTCGTTCTCGACGATCTCGCGCAAGGAGACGATGGAGCGCCGCTCGTTCGGCACCTCGATGCCGACCGCGTGCTTGCCCGGGATGGGCGCGACGATGCGCACGCTCGAGGCCGCGAGCCGGAGGGCGATGTTGTCCGCGAGGTTCGTGATCTTCGAGAGCTTGACGCCGGGCGCGGGCAGGATCTCGAACATGGTGATGACCGGCCCCTTGCGGATGCCGGTCACCTCGGCCTCGATCTTGAATTCGGCCAGGGTGTCCCGGAGCACCTCCGCGGAGCGCCTCGTCTTGTCGTCGATGATCCAGTACTGCCCGTCGGGATAGGCGTTGAGGATGCCCTCGGCCGGCACCGCGTAGGGCTTGTCCTTGCGGCGGGCGAGAATGCGCTTGATCGCGGCCTCCTTCTCGACCTCGGTCGGGGAGGCGGGAGCCGGCGGCACGGAGGTGAACTCGATGGGGGGCGCGCCCTCGAGCTCGAGGACGGAGCCGCGGTCCTCGGCCTCGGCGGCGGGAGCCTCGCCTTCGGGGAGCGGGTCCTCGCGCCTCTCCTCGCCCACGGCTTCCCTCGCCGCGTTTTCAGTCACCGCGTTTTCAGTCGCCGCGGCCTCAGCGGCCGCGGCCGGCAGCTCCTCGAGGGCCTCGGCCGCGGCAGCCGGGGGCCTTTCAGCGACTGACCCGCCGGGAGCCTCCGGCTCCGCCTCCGCGGGGCTCGCCTCGTCGACAGCCTCGGGCTCGCCGGCCTCGTCGGCCGCGAAGGCGCGCAGGGGGGGAAGAGGCGCCAGCTCGGGCACGCTGAAGACGAAGGGCCCCTCCTCGCCGGGCTCGTTTCCGCGCCCGGCGCCGCCCCTCGACGCGCTCGGCGGGTGCCTGCCCGCGACCGTCGCCTCGACCTCTTCCTCTCCGGGCGCCTCGGAGCCAGCGGGCGGGGCCAAAAGAAGGCCGGGCCTGGCGCCCCGCTCCCGAACCTTGGGCGAGGGACCTGCCGAGGAAGCGGCCAGGAGGGCGAGGCGGGCGGCGACCGCCACGAGGGCGAGGGCCAGGGCGAGGGTCGCGACCCCGATCGCGGGCAGGCCGGCGGCCTCGAGGAAGGGCCAGGCGGCGAAGACCGCGGCGGGATCCTCGGAGAGGCGGGCGAAGGCGGCGACCGGGACGAAGGGCAGGACCGAGCCGGCCAGCGCGGCGACGGCAGCGGGGCGGAAGCCCGGCAGGAAGGCGAGGAGGGCCGCCGCCCCGAGCCAGGCGGGCACGAAGAGCGCGGCCCAGGAGAAGGCCCCGCGGAGGAAGCCGCCCGCGAGGAAGAGGGGACCGCGGCCTGCCGTCCCCAGCCCCGTCGAGAAAAGGGCCGCCAGGGCGAGGATCGCTGCGGCGGCGAGTATGCCGCCGAGGACGAGGTTGGCTCTCGAGGTCTCGGGTTTCGGCGCTTCGTGCATCGGGGGGCTCACGGCTATCGATAGTATCGGCAGCGCGGCGGGGGGGAGTATAGGACTTACGGAGCCGCCCGGGAAGCCGTCCGGCGCGCCGGGCCATTGCCTCTATGGGCATATTTTGTTTATATATTAATTATCTCCATCCAGCCGCGACGGGGACGAGGCAGGGACTGCCGAGCCGACCCCGAAAGGAATCCCCATGATCATAGAGAAGGACCGCGTCGTCACCATCGACTACAAGCTCCAGGACAGCGACGGCGAGGTCCTCGATTCCTCCGAGGGCTCCGAGCCCCTCGTCTACCTCCACGGGAACGACAACATCATCCCCGGCCTCGAGAAGCACCTCGCCGGCAAGAAGGCCGGCGACGCCGTCGACTGCGTCGTTCCCGCCGACGAGGCCTACGGCCTCCACGACGACAGCCTCGTCGTCAAAGTCAAGAAGGACGAGTTCGGCCCCGATGCCGAGATCGAGATCGGCATGCAGTTCGAGGCCCACGGCGAGGGCGGCTCCCAGATCGTCACCGTCGTCGGCATCGAGGGCGACCAGGTCACGATCGACGCCAACCACCCCCTGGCCGGCGAGGATCTCCACTTCACCGTGAAAGTCGTCGACGTCCGCGAGGCCACCTCCGAGGAGCTCGAGCACGGCCACGTCCACTCGGAATGCGGCTGCGGCTGCGGCGACGACTGCGGGGAGGACGAGGAAGGCGGCTGCGGCTGCGGTTGCGGCGGGGGCTGCCACTAGTCCATCAGGCTCCCATGCGGCTCCGACCCCTCGACTTCGTCATCATCGCGGCCTCGGCGGCCGCCGTCGTCCTCGCCTCGCTCTCGGCCTACTCGGGCCGGGGCGGCGAGCTGCGGGTCGTCGTCCAGGGGGAGTCGGGGGAGTGGATCTACCCCATCGACGAGGATCGCGAGATCGAGGTGCCCGGCCCCCTGGGCCTGACGAGGGTCCATATCGAGGGCAAGGCGGTCCGCATCGAGGACTCGCCCTGCCCCACCAAGACCTGCGTGGCCTCCGGCGCCATCGCCGAGGCGGACCGCTGGCTGGCCTGCCTCCCGAACCAGGTATTCGTCCGGATCGAGGGCCAGGGAGCCTCGGAGGGGATCGATGCGACCGTCTACTGAGGCTCCGCGCGGGAGCCGGGCGGACGTCACCGCCCTCCTCGGCGCCTTCTGCTTCTTCCTCTCGGCCGTCGAGTACATGGTGCCGAAGCCCCTGCCCTTCATGCGGCTCGGCATCGCCAACCTGCCCATCCTCCTCGCCGCCGACCTCCTCCCCCTGCCATGGTTCCTCGTCCTCGCCCTCGTCAAGGTCGTGGGCATGAGCGTGATCTCGGGCTCCCTCTTCTCGTACATCGCCGTCTTCTCGCTGGCCGGGACCCTCGTCGCGGCCCTCGTCATGTGGGTCGCCCGCAAGGCCCTCGGCGGCCTCGTCTCGGCCGTCGGCGTCTCGGTCCTCGGGGCGGTGTCGTCCAACGCGGTCCAGGTCCTCGTCGCCCGCGTCGTCGTCTTCGGCGAGGCGGCCAGGCTCATCGCGCCGCTCTTCCTGGCCATGGGACTCGTCACGGGGACCCTGCTCGGCCTCTTCGCCGAGGCCTTCGCCGCGAAGTCGGCCTGGTACGCGCGGGCCTCGGCCCAGCGGAAGGGCGCGCCCGCCCCGGAGGGACGCGTTGGCTGACACGAGGCCCGGGGCGCGGGGGCCGGAAGGCCGCGCGGGGCGGAGGCGCCGCCGACGCGAGGCCGGGGCCGCGGCGCGCTCGGCCCGCCGCGAGCGCTACGAGGCCCTGTTCCCGCCCTGGGCCCTGGCCGGCGCCGGGGCGGTCGCCTCGCTGACTTTCCTCTTCCAGCCCTCGCTCGCGATCCGCGCGGCCATGCTCCTCGCCTTCATGGCGGCGGCGATGGCCTCGGGCAAGCGCGTCTCGCTCCCCGCGACGGTCTTCGTGTCGGCGGGCATCGTGGCGGCGAACCTCCTGGTGCCCGTGGGCAGGGTCCTCGCGCGGATCGGCCCCCTCGCGATCACCGAGACCGCCCTCGTCGAGGGCGTCATGAAGGCCGTCACCTTCGAGGGGCTCGTGTACGCTTCGAAGGCGACCATCCTGCCGGGCCTGCGCATCCCCGGCCGCTTCGGCTCCATCGTGGCCGCGGCCTTCGTGTACTACGACCGCATCCTCGAGTACCGGGGGCGGGTCAAGCCCGCCACGCTGATCGCCGACGCCGACGCGCTCATGCTGAAGGTCTGGGACGAGGGCGAGGCCGCGCCCGCCCCGGAGGCGAGGACGGGCGGTCCCGCCGGCCTCGCGATCCTGGCCGGCGTCGCGCTGGCCTCCCTGGCCGCGCTCGCCCTCGGCCTCGCCCTCCGCTGAGCCGCTCCCCCGCGGGTCAAGCCGACCCGACCGCGAGGGGCGCGGGCTAGACCGTGAAGCGGTCGGCCGCCTCGCGGACCTCCGCTATCAGGTCCGCGTTGCGCGAACTCATCTCCACCGTCATCGCCACGGCGTCGTTGATCTCCTTCGTGCCCCGCGTGATCTCCTCGTTGTTCTGGACGACCATCGAGCTCACGCTCTTGAGCCGCTCCACCTGGCCGAGGATCGACGCGTTGCCCGACGCCATCTCGACGGCGCCGCGCGAGATCTCCTTGGTGATGTCGCGCAGCCTGCCGAGGGCCTCGAGCACCTGCCTCCCGCCCTCCCGCTGCTCGCCCATCGAGCGCGCGATCTCCCGGACCGCCTCGCCCACCCCGCCGGCGCCCGCGAGGATCTCGCCGAACGAGGAGACGGCGGCGCCCGCGGAGGACCGCACCGTCTCGATGGCCGCGGCCACCTTCGCGAGGTCGCCCGAGATGTCACGGGCCTGCTCCGTCGACTGCTCGGCGAGCTTGCGGATCTCGTCCGCCACCACCGCGAAGCCCTTGCCGGCCTCGCCCGCGTGCGCGGCCTCGATCGCCGCGTTCATCGCGAGGAGGCCCGTCCGCTCCGCGATCTCCGTGATCAGCCGCGCGGCCTCGCCGAGGTTCTCCGAGGAGCGCACGATCGCGGCGACCGACTCGGATACCTCGTCGATCCTCGCCTTGCCCTCGGCGCCCTCCGCGAGGTTGCGCTCGCTCGCGTCGCCGGCCTTCTGCGCGTTGCCCGCCACCGACTCGACGCTCGCGATCATCTGCTCCACCGAGGCCGAGGACTGCGCGAGGAGGGAGGACTGGTCGCCGATCATCGCGGAGAGGGACTCGACGCTCCGCGCCAGCTCCTCGATGGCCGCCGAGACCTCGCGCACCGCGGCGGACTGCTCGTCGAGCTGCCCCTTCGTGCTGGCGATGTTCGAGTTGATCTGGACCACCGCCGCGCCCGTCTCCTCCATCGTCGACTGGAGGCCGTGGCCGGCCTCCTCGAGGGCCCCCACCCTCTCCTTCACCGTGGAGAGGAGGCCCCGGAGCTCGACGACGAGACCGTCGATGCCCGTGGCCATGCGGCCGATCTCGTCCCTGCCCGCCTTCCCGTACGCCACCGTGAAGTCGCCGGTCCCGACCTTCGCCACGAGGGCGCCGAGCTTCGCCAGGGGGGTCGTGATCGAGCGGATGAGGAAGACGACGAGGAGGGCGACGACCAGGAGGGAGCCGCCCGCCGCGGCGAGGAGGGTGAGTGACACCGCCTTCTCGGAGGCGCGGGAGCGGTCGTAGGCCGCGTCGCTCGCCGCGAGCACGGCCGCCGAGAGCTGGCCCACGCAGTCCATGACGCTGAGGAGGACGGACTCCGACTCCTCGACGACGGCGACGCCGGCCTTGGGGTCGGAGCGCATGGTCTCGAGGAGCTTCTGCGAGAGGGCGATGTAGTCCGGGAATGCGAGGGCCACGGCGCTGAAGGCCGCCTCGTCGGTCTCCCCGATCGCGCTGGCCGCCATCAGGGCGCTGAAGGAGTTCTTCGTCGTCGCGACGGAGGACTCGAACTCGTCGAGCGCGGCGCCGACCTCGGCGGCCGGCCGGCCCCTCGAGACGCGGCCGACGGCCTTGAAGAGGGCGGTCTGGGCCTTGAAGGAGCTCGCCTCGATCGCCCCGATCACCCGCTCGAGGGTGCCGTAGACGTTCTGGATGCGGTTGATCTCCTCCGAGACCGAGGTGAAGGAGCGCAGGGCGACGGCGACGATGAGCGAGAAGGCCAGGAGGACGATGAGGGCGAGGGCGATCATGCGCCCCAAGACCGAAGAGAGGCCGAGACGAGTGGAGGGCATGGCTTCATGATATCATGGATCGAGGATTCCGTCACCCAAAACGGCCCGGGCGGGGAGGTAGACGGAACCGGCGCCGGGTCCGCGCAGACTAGAGCGCGAAGCGGTCGACCGCCTCCCGCACCTCGGCGATCCGCGACGCGTTGGCCGACGCGAGGGCCTCCGTCGCCTCGGCGGCCGCCCTGATCGCCTCGGCCCCGCCCCCGATCTCGGCGGCCTCCCTGGCCACCGCCGAGGCCGCCTCGCGGAGCCTCGTCACCTGGACCAGGATGGCCGCGTTGCCCGAACTCATCTCGGAGGCCCCTCCCGTGATCTCGCTCGTGATCCCGCGGAGGCGCTCGAGCCCCTCCAGGACCTGGCGGCCGCCGGCCCGTTGCTCCTCGAGGGCGCGGCCGCTCTCTCCCACGGCGAGGCCCACGGTCTCGGCCCCCGCGAGGACCGAGGCGAATGAGGACACAGCCGCGGCCGAGGAGGAGCGGACCTTCTCGATGGCGCCGCCCACCCTGCCGAGGCTCGAGGAGATGTCCTTCGCGCGCGAGGTGGACTGCTCGGCCAGCTTCCTGATCTCGTCGGCGACCACCGCGAAGCCCCGGCCGGATTCGCCGGCGTGCGCGGCCTCGATGGCCGCGTTCATCGCGAGGAGGTTCGTCCTCGCGGCGATCTGGGTGATGAGCCGCGCGGCCTCCTCGAGGTCCTCGGAGTAGCCGACGATCTCGCCGGCGGCCGCGCCCGCGGCGTCTATGAGGGCCTTGCCCGCGGCCCCGGCCTCCGCGAGCCTCGCCGCCTCGCGGCCGGCCCTTCCCGCCGAGGAGGCCACCGAGTCCACGTTCGCGATCATCTGCTCGATGGCCGAGGCGGACTGCTCGACGATCGTCGACTGCCCCCCGATCATGCCCGCCAGGGCCTCGAAGCTCCGCGCGAGCTCCTCCACGGCGGCCGAGACCTCGCGGACCGCGGCGTCCTGGTCCCCGAGCCGCCGGCCGACCGCGCCCGAGCAGACGTCGATGCGCGACACCGCGCTCCTGGTCTCCGCCATGTTCCCGGTCAGGGCCCGCCCCGTGCCGCCGAGCTCGTCGACCCTCGTCTTGACCGTGCCGAGGAGGGCGCGCATCGCCTCGACGAGGGCGTCCACGCTCGCGGCCATGCGGCCGACCTCGTCGCCCCCCGAGAGCCCGGAGGCGCCCCGGAAGTCGCCGGAGCCTATCCGCTCGATCACGCCCTGCAGCGAGGCGATCGGCCGCGCGATGGCGCGCGAGACCGCGGCCGAGGCGGCGATCACCGCCGCGAGCATCGCGGCGCATATGGCGGCCAGCGCCGCGCTGGCCGACTTCTCGGCCTTGGCGGCGGCCTCCGAGGAGGCGGCCGCGCCCTCTTTCACCGCGGCGACAAGATCGCCCAACGCGCGCCGGAGCATGGAGAAGTTCCGCTCGAGCCCGTGTATGGCGCCCGGCACCTCCCCCGGAGCGTCGCGGAGGAGTCCGGCTATGGACGTCGCGCAGGAGGCGTAGTCGGCGTAGGCGTCGCGGGCCGCGGCCGCCGCCTCCCTTCCCCGCCCCTCGGCGCCGGGGAAGGCCGCGAGCGCCTCCGCGGCGGCGGAGCCCGCCGCGACGGTCGACTCGAGCTCGGCCGCGGCGGAGGCGGCGGCGTCGCCGCCTCCGCCGCCCGCGCCCTCCACCGCCGACCTGAGCAGGAGCACCTCGATCCCGTAGGAGAGGCGCTCCACGCCCTCGGCGAGGACGAAGAAGTCGACGCTCGAGCGCTGCGCGTCGACGGACCGCGCGAGGGAGGAGAAGGAGCGGGAGGAAGCCGCGAAGGCGAGGGCGAAGGCCGCGCAGACGAAGACGCAGAGGACGGCCATCTTCGCCTTGACCGGGAGGCGCCTTGCTTTCCTGCGGGCCATGTTCCCTCCTCGCGGAAGGAGGACAGGATACGCGACGGCGAGGCGGATGTCAAATTCGGGCAACGCGGCATCAACGCGTTGTGCGACGCCGTCGCGCGACGCGCCGGCGTTCCACTAAAATGCAACTAACGTGCGCTAATGGATACTAAAACGGCGCCCCCTCGAGAGGGGGCGCCGCGAGAATCGGTCGGGCGCCGAGGCGCGGGACCCCGGTCCTCAGCCTTTCACGACGATGTTGACGAGCTTGTCCTTGACGACGACGACCTTCGCGATCTCCTTGCCCTCGGTCCACTCCCGGACCTTGGGCAGGGCGAGGGCGGCGGACTCGAGCTCCTTCTCGGGGGCGCCCGCCGCCGCGGTGAAGCGCTCGCGGATCTTGCCGTTGACCTGGACCACGATCTCCTTCACCTCGTCCGCGCAGAGGGCCTCGTCGTGCTCCGGCCAGCGCTCGCGCGCCAGGCTGTTCGCGTGGCCGAGCCTCGACCAGAGCTCCTCGCCGAGGTGGGGGGCGTAGGGCGCGAGGAGGAGGACGAAGGGCTCCCAGAGCCCGCGTGGCAGGCTCTCGAGCCGCGAGACCTCGTTGCAGAAGATCATCATCTGCGAGATCGCGGTGTTGAAGTCGAGGGAGGCCGTGTCGCGCGAGACCTTCTTGATCGTCTTGTGGAGGAGCTTCGCGAGCTCGGGCGGAAGCGCGGCGTCGGTGACCGGCTTCTCGCCGATGGCCCAGACCTTCTCGAGGAAGCGCGACACGCCGACGAGGCCCGCGGTGGCCCAGGGCTTGGAGACCTGCAGCGGGCCCATGAACATCTCGTAGACGCGCATCGAGTCGGCGCCGTAGTCGCGCACGATGTCGTCGGGGTTCACCACGTTGCCCCGGCTCTTGGACATCTTCTGGTTGTCGTCGCCGAGGATCATGCCCTGGTTCACGAGGCGCATGAAGGGCTCCTTCGTGTTGACGACGCCGATGTCGTAGAGGACCTTGTGCCAGAAGCGGGCGTAGAGGAGGTGGAGCACCGCGTGCTCGGCGCCGCCGACGTAGAGGTCGACGGGCATCCAGTACTCGACGGCCTCCTTCGAGGCGAAGGCCTTCGTCCCCTTGGGGTCGAGGTAGCGGAGGTAGTACCAGCAGGAGCCCGCCCACTGGGGCATGGTGTTGGTCTCGCGCTTGGCCTCGCCGCCGCACTTCGGGCACTTCGTCCCGAGCCATTCGGGGATGTTGGCCAGGGGCGACTCGCCCGAGCCGGAGGGGGCGTAGCTCTTCGTCTCGGGCAGGACGAGGGGCAGCTCGGACTCGGGGACGGGCACCACGCCGCAGCTCGGGCAGTGCACGAGGGGGATGGGCTCGCCCCAGTAGCGCTGCCGGCTGAAGAGCCAGTCGCGGAGCTTGTAATTCACCGCGCGCCTGCCCAGGCCCTCGCGCTCGACCTTCTCGATGATCCGGCGCTTGGCCTCCTCGGTGGGCATGCCGCTGAACTCGCCCGAGTTGACCGAGTAGCCGTCCTCGATGTCGCACTCGGCGGGCGGCTTCGAGAAGTCGTGCCCGCCCTCGAACTGCTTCCTGGAGGCGACGACCTGCACGATGGGCAGGCCGAACTTCTTCGCGAAGTCCCAGTCGCGGTCGTCGTGGGCGGGGACGGCCATGATGGCGCCCGTGCCGTAGGAGATGAGGACGTAGTCCGAGACCCAGATCGGCACGCGCTGGCCGTTCAGGGGATTGACCGCGTAGGCGCCCGTGAACACGCCGGACTTGTCCTTCGCGAGGTCGGTGCGCTCGAGGTCGCTCTTGCGGGCCGCGGCATCGACGTAGGCCTCGACGGCGGCGCGTTGCGCGGCCGAGGTGATCTTCGGCACGAAGGGGTGCTCGGGCGCGAGGACCATGTAGGTGGCGCCGTACAACGTGTCCGCGCGCGTCGTGAATATCTCGAGCTTCTCGGCGAAGCCCTCGATCCCGAACTTGACCGACGCCCCCTCGGAGCGGCCGATCCAGTTGCGCTGCATGAGCTTGACGGCCTCGGGCCAGTCGAGGCCCTCGAGGTCCTCGAGGAGGCGGTCGGCGTAGGCCGTGATCTTCAGCACCCACTGGCGGATGCGCTTGCGCGTGACCTTGGTGCCGCAGCGGTCGCACTCGCCGTCCTTGACCTCCTCGTTCGCGAGGCCGGTCTTGCAGGAGGGGCACCAGTTGATGGGCATGTCGGACTCGTAGGCGAGGCCGCGCTTGTAGAGCTGGAGGAAGATCCACTGGGTCCAGCGGTAGTAGTCCGCGTCGCAGGTCGCGACCTCGCGGTCCCAGTCGTAGGAGAAGCCGAGCGACTTGATCTGCGAGCGGAAGCGGTCGATGCACTGGTGGGTGGTGACCGCGGGGTGGGTGCCCGTCTTGATCGCGTGGTTCTCGGCGGGCAGGCCGAAGGCGTCGAAGCCCATGGGATGGAGGACGTTGTAGCCGTTCATCCTGAGGTAGCGGCAGTAGATGTCCGTGGCGGTGTAGCCCTCGGGGTGTCCGACGTGGAGACCGTCGCCCGAGGGATAGGGGAACATGTCGAGGACGTAGCGGCGCTTCTCCTTGGGGAAGGCCGGGTCCTCGACGGCGCGGAAGGTCTTCTCGGCCTCCCAGCGGCCCTGCCACTTCTTCTCTATCTCGGCGAACGGGTACTTGGCCATGCGATGCTCCCTTGGATGCGGCGGCGCCCCGGCCGGGGCCCTCGCACATTTGGGGAATACTACCGGAGCGGGAGGCCGAAGCGCAAGCCGAGGGGGGAGGGAGGCCGGGCGGGCGGGCGCCGGGGCGGGGCCGCGGCCGGCCGCCCGTCCCGGCGCCCGCGAGGCGCCCTACTGTTTCTGCTCGGGGATCACGAACTCGGCCGAGCCGTCCGTCGTCCCCGGCGTGAAAGCCTCCGGAGTCGGCGGCACGAAGGGCTTGAAGGCGGTCACCGCGCCCTCCTTGTCCGCGAGGAGGAGGGGGATCGACACGTTGACCGAGTCGCCGAAGCCCGCGACGCTCACCTTCTTCGTCACGACGCTCTCGTCGGAGAAGCGCTTGATCTCGAGGCTGTGCGTCTTGCCGCGCAGGCGGAGGCGGTCCTTGTCGCGGGGGTAGTATTCCGAGGCCTCGGCGCCGTCGACCGAGACGGTGATGCCCTCGGGGTCGGCGAGGACCGCGCCGTCCTCGGCGTCGGAGTTGTCGATGTAGACGTAATAGGCCTTGCCCAGGCTGTAGGAGAGCATCGTGGCCGCGATGTAGGCCGCGACGGAGATCGCGACGATGACGACCCGGCGGGTCGGGATGTCCTTCCCGAGCAACCTCATTTGGAAGCCTCCTCGGCGACGGCCGCGACGCCATGCCTCAGGCTGGCCCGGGCGCGCTCCACCTCGTGCCGCTCGCGCATCGCGTAGAGCACGAGCGAGAAGGCGATGACGCCGTATCCCAGGAACTGCCTGAGGTACTCGCCGATGCCCGCGTCGCCCGTGATGGTCTGTCCCGCGCGCGGCGTGACGATGAAGAGGAAGTGGAGGAGGAGCACGCCGACGAAGACGTTCGAGATGGAGGCCCGCTTGGCCGTGGCGCCGCCGACGAGGATGGCCGCGACCGCGAAGAAGCCCGTGGAGTCGGCCATGGTGTAGGTGGCCATCGTCCCCATGTTCTGGATGAAGATGATCTGGCCGATGCAGGACAGGACCGTCGAGATGAGCATGGCGACGATGCGCGTCCACTCGACGGGGATGCCCGCGGCGTTGGCGACGGCCATGTCGTTGCCGACCGCCCGCATGTCCTGGCCGAGCTTGGTCCGCTTGAACCAGGTGACGAAGAGGCACAGGAGGACCAGGACGATGTACGACGCCACGGGCAGGCTGAAGGTCCACTGGCCCGAGCCGAGCTTGACCATGAGGACGTCGTCGAGGGCCTGCTTGATGCCCGAGATGTCCAGGGTGTTGCGCACGCCGTAGCCGCGCGAGAGGATGATCTCCGGCGTCCGCATCGGGATGATCGTGCCCATGACGTAGAGCACGAAGAACTGGTAGATGCCGTTCATGAAGAAGCCGAGGATGTAGCCGGTGACCATCTCGCGGCCCTTGGCCTTGTTCATGATGACGCCGGCGAACCAGCCGAGGAGGACCGAGAGGGGCATGCCGATGAGCGCGGCGAAGATGAGGCCCGGAACGCCGACGATGTTCCAGTCGACGGCGAAGATGATGCCGATCTGGCCGGCCATGGCGCCGAGGACCATCGCGAAGTTGAGCCCCATGCCCGCGTAGATCGGCAGGAGGAGGGCGACGACGAGGAAGGCGTTGCGGCCGAGCCGGTACAGCATCTCCTGGATGATGCCCGGTATCGGGATGCCGCAGAACGGGGTCGCCGCCACGCCGATCACGAGGAAGATGAAGGTCACGGCGTTGTCGGAGACGAACTGCCAAAAGCTTCTCTTGCCGCTCATTTGGACACCTTCGTTTTGCGCGTGAGCGCGTAGATGATGATCCCGTTCGAGACGATGAGCCTCACCACCTCGGAGATATCGGACTTGACCATGGAGTTGATCACCGAGGGCGTCATCGTGAGGAGGCCCTGGAAGAGGAAGGCGCCGACGGCGACGTTGACCATGTTCGCCTTCTTGACGGAGGCGCCTCCGATGAGGAGGGCGGCGATCGTGGCCATCGTCATGTTAAGGGGGCCGAGGTAGAGGAGGGCGAAGCCGTAGCTCTGGGAGTACACGATGCTGCCGATCGCGGCGACGATGGTGGAGACGACGACCGAGGTCGTCCGCATCCGGTCCACCGAGACGCCGCTCGCCCGCGCGTAGTCGGGGTTCGAGCCGACGGCCGTCATGGCGGTGCCCAGCTTCGTCTTGAGGAAGATCCGCATGACGAAGGCGCAGAGGCCGAAGAAGAGGAGGGATCCCGTCGGGATCTTGAAGAATTTCCCGATCTTGATGGCCAGGAAATTGTCCAGGATCATGCGCCAGTGGGGGTGCGTCGGGTCGTTCATCTCCTTGATCGTAAGGCTCGTGCGGAGGCCGGTCCCCTTGTATGCCCAGACCATGTTCGGGTTGGTGAAGGGCAGGACCATCCACATGATGCACATGAACATGACGAAGGCGAACCCGACGTAGATCGCGATCGTCATCTCCTCGCCCTTGACCTTGTTGAGGAGCTTGGCGTAGAGCCAGCCGAAGAGCACGGCGAAGGGCATGGACACGAGGATCGCGACCGCGAAGCCCCAGAAGCCGGGGATGTCGTACTGGAGCGAGATGGCGGTCCCGATGAGTCCGGCGATGATGCCGACCGGGAGCCCGAAATTGAGGCCGCAGCCCGACTGGACCATCGGCACCAGGGCGAGCACGTAGATCGCGTTCCTGCCGAAGCGGGCGAGGATGTCCGAGATCGAGGCGTCGAGCCTGACGCCCACGAAGGGAGCCATGGCGAGGAGCGCCACGAGGAAGATGAAGATGATGATGCGGGGCCAGCCGAAGTCCTCGACGAAGCCCTTGGCCTTTGCCTTGAAGCCGCTCATGCCTGACTCCCTTGCGCTTTCTGGCGCTCGCCCGACATGAGGAGCCCGAAGGCCTCGGCGTCAGCGGTCGGTTCGAGGACGCCCGCCACCGAGCCCTCGTCGACGATGGCGATGCGGTCGCAGATGGAGCGGAGCTCCTCGAGCTCGCTCGAGATCATGACGATAGTCGTCCCGAAGTCGCGGTTGTAGCGGTGCAGGGTGTCGAGGACGAGCTTCTTCGCCCCGACGTCGATGCCGCGCGTGGGTTCCGAGACGAAGAGGAGCGAGGGCTTTATCGCGAAGGCCTTGGCGAGGCAGATCTTCTGCTGGTTGCCGCCGGAGAGCTCCTTGGCGAGCTGCCTCGGGCTCGTGCACTTGATCGCGAGGGACTCCACGTACTCCTCGGTCAGCCTCCGCATGCCCGCCTCGTCGCGGATCTTGAAGAGGCCGAGGAAGGGCTTGAGGAACTGGCCGTGGACCTGGATGGCGGTGAAGGCGATGTTCCACTCGAGGCTCTCGTCGAGGAGGAGGCCCACGCCGCGCCGGTCCTCGGCGACGAAGCCCATGCCGAGCCTCAAGGCCTCCGCGGGGTCGTTGAGGGGGATCTCCCGGCCCTTGAACAGGACCTTGCCCCCCGCGGGGAAGAGCCCCATGATGCCGTTCGGGATGGCCAGCTTGCCTTGGCCGGCCAGGCCGCCGATGCCGAAGATCTCGCCCGAGCGGACGGAGAAGCTCGCGTCGCGCACCGTCTCGCCGGGCATGTCGACCCAGAGGTGCTCGACCGAGAGCTCCTCGGCGCCGAAGCTCCGGTTCTCGTCGGCGGGCCGGTCGAGGGCCATGCTCCGCCCGACCATCCAGGAGGCGATGTCGCGGACCGACACGCCTTGGGTGGGGGTGTCCTTGACGATGACGCCGTCGCGGAGGACGACGATGCGGTCCGCGAGGTTGACCACCTCGTGGAGGCGGTGCGAGATGAAGATGATGGAGATGCCCTGCTTCGCGAGGTTGCGCAGGGCGGCGAGGAGGACCTCGGCCTCTGTCTCGGTGAGGACCGCGGTGGGCTCGTCGAGGACGAGGATCTTGGTGTTGTCGCGGGAGATCTCGCGCGCGATCTCGGTGAATTCCTTGTGGCCGACGGGCATCTCGGAGACGAGCATCCCGGGATCGAGCTTGAACCCGAGCTGCTCGATGGCCCTGCCGGCCCTTTCCTTCATGGCCTTCCTATCGAGGATGCTCATCCGCTCGCCGAAGAGGTCGTTGAGGAGGCTCGGCCTCATGCTCTCGCGGTTGAGCACGATGTTTTCGGTCGTCGTGAAGCTGGATACCAGGCTGAATTCCTGGTGCACCATGCCGATGCCGGCGTCGAGGGCGTCGAAGGGGGACCCGAAGGAGACTTCCTTGCCTTCGAGGCAGACCCTGCCCTTGTAGCCGCCGGTCTCGGCGATGACGGGCATGCCGAAGAGGATGCGCATCAGCGTGGTCTTGCCCGCGCCGTTCTCGCCGACGAGGCCGAGGATCTCCCCCGCCTTGAGCTCGAAGCTCACGTCGTGCAGGACGACGTTGCCGTGGAAGTCCTTCGAGACGTGGTCGAATGATAGTAGCGGACTTTCCTGTCCCATGATTCCCTCGGTGCTCCCGCGCGATGCGCGGGCTAGGATCGCCGGCCAGAGGCGGCGTCGCGCCGCGGCAGGATCCTGTGGCGTATGGAGACGGCGCCCGTCGAACGGGATCGCGCCGACGGGGCGCCCTCTTGCCGCTTACGCAAAGGAGGGGCCCGAAGGCCCCTCCGACGCTACAAAGTGACCTATTTACTTGATGGTCGTGTACTTCGGGTCGATCTTCTGCTTCGTCGACGGGAGGACGTAGCCGGGATTGCCCATGATGTAAGTGTCCATGAACACCGTGACCATGTTCTTGGAGCGGACGCCGGTGGCGGCGTCGGTGTAGTAGGAACCCTGCCACTTGACGCCGGGCGTCGTGGTGGCGAGGGCGGTGAAGAGGTCGGCCATGGAGTTGGCCTTGGCCTTCTTCTCGATGACGTTGATGCCGAACACGGCGAGGCCGCGGGTGACCGAGTAGTTGGAGGAGAACTTCCAGGTGCCGAAGCGGCCGGCCGCTCCCTTGTCCACGATGGCCTTCTCGATCTTCTTCACGATCGCGTCGAAGTCGCCCGCCTCGGCCTTGAGGTCCACGCCGAGGGCGGCGGGGTAGCCCATGAGGGGGGAGGGGATGTCGGACTCGACGAAGACGCCGTTCTTGGACTTGATCAGCTCGCGGAGGAGGGGCTCGGTCTGGCCGTCGTTGGTGGCGAACATGCACACCTTGTCGGTGCCGTTGGGGGCGTACTTGGCCAGCCACTGCGGGACCTTCTCGGTGATGAACTGCTGGGCGCCGGCCATGCCGACGTCGGAGGTCGGGTCGGGAGCGGTCTCGAAGGCGAACTTGAGGCCGAGGTCCTTGCAGGCCTGCTCGAAGATGTTCCTGCGGCGGGAAAGCTGCTCGATGGCCATGTGGCGGGCGAAGGAGATGTGGACGAAGGTCTTGGCGCCGAGCTGCTTGGCGGCCCAGATGATGGTGTAGCCGCGGGAGACCTGGTCGAAGTCCACGACCATGTCGGAGACGGCCTGGATGACGAGCGGGTCCTCCTGGGGCATGCCGGCGAGGCAGAGGATGTCCTTGTTCTTCGCCTTGATGCGCTCGAAGGCGGCCTTGGTGCCGGGGATGGCCTGGACGACGACGACGGCCTTCATGAGCGGGTCGTCGGCGAGGGAGGAGATCTGGCTGATGACCGTCTCCTGCTGCGAGGGGAAGTCGTCCGGATAGGTGATGTGCTGGATCATCCCGCCGTCCTTGACGGCGCCGTAGGTCTTGATGAGCCACTCGGCGGCGCGGTACTCGTCCTCGGACTGCGAGGTCGTGCCGGTGACGACGCCGATGTGGTACTTGGCCTTCGCCTGGGCGAAGGCCACGCCCGTGACGAGGACGAGGGCGAGGAGCACTAACGCGATCTTCTTCATGAATGCCTCCTAATAACACTTTGCATGGATGCGGCACCATTGTATCCTCGGACGGGAAGCAGTCAAGCGGAAACCGAAGGCGAAACGGATGTATGGCGGTCGATCGGGCTCCTCGACCGCCGGTCGTTTCAGCCCGCGTCACGGCGGGGAGTCCGCCCGGCGGCCCCGGACCGCTTTGCATCCGCCCCTCCCAAGGCTATCATAGGCCGGACACGAGGGGGTGGCCCGCGATGCGGATGAATCCGAAGCGTTTCTTCGAGGAGTTCTTCCTCTATTCGAGCCAGTTCGTCGTCTTCTTCATCCTCCTGCTTTTCATCACCCCCGCCACCGACGCCCTCAGGCCCACCGCGACCCTCCTGGTCGCCTTCTTCCTCCTCATCCAGATACTCCTCCTCGTGGGCCAGGGCCACAAGCCGGTCCTTCGGCTCCTCTTCTCCTTCATCACCCCCGCGGGCTACGCCCTGGTACGCACCCTCATGGGCAACTTCGCGCCCTATGACATGTCCAACGTGTTTCTATGGGGCGCGGCGCTCTACGTGGGCCTCTTCCAGGCCCTCGCGCTTGGAGCCCGGGGAAGGTGGGTCAAGCGTGCGGCCGAGACCTTCCTCGCCTTCGGTGCGGTCATCGTCTTCGTGTTCTTCTACTTCTACCTCGACCTGCGGCTCGGACTCGCCAAGGGCCTCGCCGCGGGGACCGTCACCGCGGCCGAATACGGGAAGGCCCTCGACGCCCGCTCCTTCGCCCCGGCCTTCGCGACCTTCGTCGCCGCGCCGCAGAACCTCTTCCTGATCTACGGCATGGGCACCTTCGGGCTCATGCTCCTCGCGAGCAAGGTCAAGTCGCTGAGCATGCGCTCCCGCATCGAGGCCCTCTTCGGGACGGCCAGGATCGACGAGAAGGCGCCGACGCCCGAGCGCGCGCCCGGCGAGGAGGTCGCGGCGACCGTGATCTCGGCCGACATCAGGGACTTCACGGGACTCGCGGAGCGGATGAGCGCGGAGCGCTCGGTCGCGGTGCTGAACCGCTACTACTCGCTCTGGGCAGTCGCGGCCGAGCGCCACGGAGGCAGGATGGCCGGCCTCGCCGGGGACTCGGTGCTCATCGTCTTCGGCCTCATGGGCGAGAAGGACCGCGCCGAGCGCGCCCTCGCCTGCGCCTACGACTTCATCGCCGAGCTCCCCGGCCTCCGCGACGACCTCGAGTCGGCCTCCCTCCCCGCCCCCGCCGACGTGAGCATCGGCATCCACTCCGGCTCCCTCGTCGCGGGCGAGCTCGGGGTCTCGGGCTCGAGGCGGCTCGGCGTCTTCGGCGAGGCCGTCTCGGTCGCGGCCCGCCTCGACTCGCTCTGCCGCGAGTTCAAGCAGGACCTCATCGTGTCGCAGACCGTGTTCCGCCAGCTCGGCCTCGAGAGCCAGGCCAGGCTCGTGAGGCTGGGCGAGGTGCTGCTCAGGAACAGCACCCAGCCCGTGCCCGTCTACGGCAAGAAGGCCGGCGGCGCGGCCGCCGAGGGCGAGGCCCGCTAGCGCCCCGCCCGGCGGACTACGAGACCTTGGGGTGGATGCGGCCGCCCAGGCGGCAGAACGCTATCTTCCCGTCCGGGCCGCGGATGAAGTCGGCCACCGAGCCCTTGCGCGGCTCGTCCAGCATGAGGAGCCTGTCCCCCTCGCAGAAGACGGCCCGCACCGGCGGGTCGGCCTCTCCCGGCGGGGTCGATGGCGTGGGGAATCCTCCCCGAGGTATGTCGACGACGGAGAGGCCGCCCTTCCGGGGCTTGAGCTCGAAGGCCGAGATGGGCAGGTCGTAGCGCCCCGCCGCCTCCTCGACGAGCCCGGGCCCCGCCTCGATCTGCGCGGGCTTGGCCGCCGCGGCGCCGAACCAGAGCTCCGCGGCCCAGCCGAGGAGGGCGTCGGTGAGGTTGCCGCCCGAGCCGCTGTTGACGAGAAGGGCCACCGCGAAGTCCTTGCCGGGCATGAAGTGGAGCGCCGCCTCCTGTCCGTGCGTCGCCCCGCCGTGGCCGCAGGCGACCAGGCCGCCGAGGTCGCGCACGAACCAGGAGATGCCCATCTTGCCGCGGCCGCCCGCGTCCACCAGGGGCTTGCGCATCCTCTCGATGGTGTCGCGCTTCATGACGCGCTTGCCCGCCGCGTTCGCGCCCGAGCGGAGGTGGAACTCGCCGTAGGACAGGAGGTCGCGGATCGAGCAGGCGGCCCCGCCGACGCCGTTGCCCGCCCTGCCGATGGCCCAGGGCCTCGACACGACCGTCGTGCCGTCGCGCTTGGAGTGGCCGACCGCGAAGCGGTGCGTGATGAGCACGTCGTCGGGGTAGAAGAAGCTCCGCCCGAGTCCGAGCGGCTCGAAGAGGAATTCGCGGATCGCGGCCTCGTAGGGCTTGCCCGAGACGACCTCGAGCACGCGGCTCGCGATGTTGAAGCCCGCGTTGTTGTAGGACCAATGCTCCCCCAGGGGCGTTATCTGCTTGAGCGCGCCGATCTTCTCGACCATGAGCCGCAGGGCGTCGTCGCCGTCGCCGAAGACGTCGAAGTAGTCGCCGACCCAGCCGCCGGTGTGCGTGAGGAGGTGCCTCGTCGTGACCTTCCTGGTCACCCCGGGGTCGGCCATCCTGAACTTGGGCAGGATCTCCCGGACCGGCCTGTCGAGGTCGAGCAGGCCCTTCTCGACGAAGCGCATCAGGACGGTGGCGGTCATCGTCTTGGTGATGGAGCCGATCTGGAACATCGTGTCCTCGTCGACCGGCAACGGGTTCTCGACGCTCGTGCGGCCGAAGCAGGCGAAGCGCTCCTCGCCCTTGCAGTACACGCCGAGGGCGGCGCCCGGCACGCCGAGCCTCCTCATCCCGCGACGCACCCGTTCCGACAGCTCCTCGAATTCCTTCATGGATGCCTCCATGGAACCGGGATGCTATCCTTTTCGCGGGAACGAGGCCAGCCCCCGGGCGGGGGGGGCAGCGATGCGATGCACGAAACGAAAGGGCCGGGGAATCCTCCCCGGCCCTCGACCCTGACGCGCGGAAACCGCGGCGCTGGGAGTCTGTCGGACTTAGGATTTTGGCCAGGCGAAGGCGATGGGCGAGTGGAAAATCGAGCGAGGATTGAGGGCCATACTTTTTGTATGGCCCGATTGACGAGCCGATTTTACACCGTCGAGCGCCGAGACTGGCCGAAAAGCGTGGATGGCAGTTCCTTGATTCGCACGCGGGTCCATACCCCGCAGCTCTGCTGCGCTCCTGATACCCTGTCGAGGGTATGGAACCGCATACAATCAAATTCCTTGCAGAACGAACGAACCCCGGAGCTCTGCTCCGGGGTTCGTTCATTTCGCGTTTTGCCTTCAAAGTACCTTCACGCCTGTACCTCGCGGTCCTAAGTCCGACAGACTCCTAGTTCGCGCTCTTGGCCTGGAAGCGCTTGATCTTCTTGGTGGTGGTCTCCTCGAGCTTCTCCCGCAGGACCGTCACCTTGGTGATGCGCTGGTAGGGCAGGAGCTTCTGGTTGATCTCGTCGACCACCTCGCGGAGCCGGGCCTCGGCGGCCTTCCAGTCCATGGGCGCCGCGCCCTGCCCCGCCGCTCCCGCCTTGAAGCGCTCGGCGTTCGGGAAGAGCATGGCCTCGATGCCTTCGCTCCTCGTGGCCTCGTCCTCGACGTAGCCGCAGACGAGGACCTGCTCGACCTCGTCGAAGAGCTGGAAGCGGTTCTCGATCTCCTCGGGATAGACGTTCTTGCCGCCCTCGGTGACGATCATGTTCTTGGCGCGGCCGGTGAGGTAGAGGTAGTTCCGGTCGTCGAGGTAGCCGAGGTCGCCGGTCTTGAGCCAGCCGTCGGGCGTGAAGACCTTCGCGGTCTCCTCGGGATTCTTGTAGTAGCCCTGCATGACCATGGGCCCCTTGACGATGATCTCGCCGATCCCGTCGGCGTCGGGCTCGAGGACGCGCATCTCGGTCCGGGGCAGGACCTTGCCGACGCTCGTCTCGATGTAGGCGTAGGGGGGGTTGAGCGCGATGATGGGCGAGGTTTCGGTGAGGCCGTAGCCCTGGACGAAGTCGATGCCGAGCTGGTTGTAGCGGCGGAAGACGCTGGGCGCGAGGGGGCCGCCGCCCGAGATGCAGTTCCGGATCGAAGCCAGGCTCGCCTTGTCGAGCACGGAATGGAAGAGCTTCTTGCCGGGATTGATCCCGGTGACCTTCTTCACGAAGCCGGAGAGCGCCATGAGGAAGCGGATGAGGCCGTAGACGATCGGCCCCTTCTCCCGAACGCCCTTCATGATCCCCGCGAGGACCTTGTTGAAGAGCATGGGCACTCCGAGGAACATGGTGACCTTGGCCTCCTTGAGGTCCTTGAGCACCTGCTTGATGACCATGCGCTTGCCGAAGACGATCTCGGCGCCGACGGAGATCGCCTCGATGAAGACGGCGAGCATCGTGTAGGAATGGTGGATCGGCAACAGGGCGTAGAAGGTGTCCTCGTGGTAGATGGGGAGGTTGCCCTGGGCGAGGAAGCAGTCGGCGACGAAGTTCCGGTGCGTCAGCATGACGCCCTTGGGCACGCCGGTCGTGCCGCTCGTGAAGAGGATGGCCGCGAGGTCGCCCTCGGCCGGGGGCTCGAAGGCCGGCGCGCCGGGGGCCTCGAGGCCGTAGACGTAGCCGGACCCGCCGGCGGCCAGGGAGAAGACCGCCCTTAGGCCGCCGCAGGCCGCCTTGAGCTCGGCCTCCTTCTCCTCGTCGACGAAGAGCGCGACGCAGTCCCCGGCCGCGACGAGGCGGGCGATGTCCGCGGAGGGCAGCTGGTAGTCGATGGGCACGACGACCGCGCCGGCGGTCAGGACGGCCAGGTAGGAGACTGCCCACTCGGGGCTGTTCTTGCCCGTGACCGCGACCTTGTCGCCGCGGCCGATCCCGAGGGAGCGGAGCTTGCGGGCGACGGCGTCGACCTTCTCCTTCGCCTGCCGGAAGGTCAGGCAGGTGCGGTCGGGCTCATAGACCGTGAAGCAGGGGCCGTCGGGGAAGCGACCCGCCGTGATGGCGAAAAGCTCGGGAAGCGTCGGCCACTCGCCCGCGAAGGCCGTGCCGCGGTACTGGTCGAGGAAAGTCCACGGGCGCTCGCTCTCGTTCTGCATCGATCTGTCCCCTCGTCGCGGGCCGGCGGTGTCGGGATCCGGCGCGCTTCGTACTTCGACACAAGGATAGCGGGGAAGGTTGCGGGTAACCAAGGGGTATCCGGCTTGTTTGACCGATATATGAACATCATGGACCGCCTCCGAAACGACGAATTCCCCCTCCGGCGCCGCGCCCTCCTCGTCCTCGCCTCGGCCCTCTGCCTCGGCGCCGTATTCCTCGCCCTCGTCCTCCTCCTCGGCTCCTGCGCCGCCCGCTTCGACGGATCGATCGCCGCGGACGGCGGCGCCAGGATCGACTTCAAGGCCGAGGTGCCGGCCGTCGTGGGCGACAAGCTCCGGAAGCTCGGGGCCGCGGGAGGGGGGACGGTCGGCGCGGAAACGCCTCTCTTCGACCTCGGGCAGGTCAGGTCCGCGATCGTCGCCAGGCCCGAGCTCTCCTTGGTCGAGCTCTCGAGGCCGAGCCCGGACTCCCTCAAGGGGACGGTCGCCGTGAAGAGCCTCGCCAAGCTCGCCTCGGGCCCCGGCCTCGCCGGCACCGGCGCCCTGGCCTACTCGACGGGCCCCGGCTGGGCCGAGCTCCGGATCCGCCTCGCGCGGGGGCCGGAGAGCGGCCTCGCGGCCCTCCTCCCCGGCGTCGATCCCTACCTCCTCGACGCCCTCTCGCCCCCCGCCCTCGAGGAGGAGGGGGCGGGCGCCGAGGAGTACCGGACCATGCTGAGGAGCGTCTTCGGCGAGAAGGCGATGCCCGCCCTCGAGGCCGCCGCCGCGACGGTCGCCCTGACCGTCCCCGGCGAGCCGATCGCCTCGGGCGGCGGCGTCCTCGAGGGCCGAAGCCTCAAGGTCAGGCTGCCGATGGTCGACGTCCTCGTCCTTGAAAAGCCGATCGAGTTCTGGATCCGCTGGAAACGTTAGGCGACACCGATCAGCGAGTCAGGCTCCAATAGGGCGAGGCCCGACCCTCGGCGAGGGCGCGGGCCAGGGACTCGAGGAGCTCGCCGCCGCTCCGCGCCGCCTCCGCGCCGGGCCCGGCGGCGAGCCGCGCCTCGAGCGCCTCGCCGGGCAGCTCGACCGCGAAGGGCCGCCGCCCCACGTGCTCGGGCCAATGCGCGTCCGAGCCCGTGACGACGGGCAGGCCCAGGCTGAGCGAGGGAGGGGGCTCGCGGATGGACTCGACGGCCGCGTAGGGCCCGGGCGGCAGGAAGCCGAGCTGGCTCGAGACCGAGAACATCGGCCGGTCCACGTGGGCCGGCACGACGAGGGCCCCGCGCCGCGCGCCCTCGGCGCAGAGCCCGTCGAAGCCGAGCTCGAGGGCCGCCCCGAGGAAGTACTCCGGCTGGTCGAGCACCCCCTCGTCCGCGTCCACGACGACCTGGTCGCCGAGCTTCCCCGGGTCGTAGGGCAGGGGCGGCAGGAGGCCGCGCAGGTACTCGCCGAATTCCAGGGCCGCGTCCGCCGAGCCGAAGAGGCAGAGGACGTGCACCTCCTCGAGGCTCGAGGCCTCGATCCCGAAGAGGGGCGCGAGGCCCTCGCGGCGGCAGCACTCCTCGAAGGCGGGGCAGTTGAGCGCGGCGTTGTGGTCGGTGAGCGCGACGAGGCCGAGCCCGCGCTCCCGCGCCCGCCGCGCGAGGAGGGCGGGCGACTGCTCGAGCGAGGCGCAGGGCGAGAGGCAGGAGTGGTTGTGGAGGTCCGCGAGGACCCTCATCTTCCGCCTAACGCGCCATAGAGGCGGCCCGAGGCCTCGAACTGCGACATCGCCGTGCGGAACACGGCTATGCCCTCGGCCCTGGCCGCGTCGATCATGTCCTCGGGCGCGGGCCGGCCGTTGCAGACCAGGACGGCCGCGATGCCGACGAGGCTCGCCACGGCGATCGCGTTCTTGTGCGCCTGTATGGTCACGAGGATCCCGTCGGCCTTGGCGTTGGCCATGACGTCGGAGAGGAGGTCGGAGGTGTAGCCCCCCGACAGCTCGCGGTCCTCGTACCCGCCCTGAAGCACCTCGAGCCCGAGGGCCCCCTGCAGCTCGCTCACGCGCATGTCGTCTCCTGGATCGCCGTCAATACGTTATGCGACACCGGACGCGCGTGCCGCGGCCCGGGCCTGATTCGATGTCGAAGTCGTCGGAGACGCGCCGCGCGTTCGGCAGTCCCATGCCCGCGCCGAAGCCGAGCGAGCGGATCCACTCGTTCGCCGTGGAGAAGCCCTCGCGCATCGCGGCCTCGACGTCGGGGATGCCGGGGCCCCGGTCCTCGGCCAGGATCTCGATCGATCCCTGCCCGGCCGAGAGCGAGAGCGAGCCCCCCTCCGAGTGGATGACCTGGTTGAGCTCGAGCTCGTAGCTGGCCACCGCCGCGCGCCGCACGACCGCCGCGTCGATGCCCAGGCCCTTCAGCGCCTTCTTGAATTCGGCCGAGGCCTTGCCCGCGTTCTCGAAGTCGAAGCGCGTCACCTGGAAGGAGAGCCGGAGCCCGCCCTCGGCGGGGGCGGGCGCGCCGCGGGCCGCGGCCTCGGAGAGCCGCTCCTCGAGCCGCTCCACCTCGCGGTTCATCGCGACGAGGAGGCAGCGGATGATGTCCGAGGCGCAGACGATGCCGACCAGCCTCGCCTCGCGGTCGAGCACCGGGAAGCGCCCGAACTTGTAGCGGTTGAAGTAGGTCGTCGCGAAGGCCAGCGGCATGTCGTCCTCGAGGGAGATGACCGTCCGCGTCATGCAGGCCGAGGCCGGCTCCTCGATCCGCCCCTTGTCGAGCGCCTCGATGACGTCGCCGATCGAGACCAGGCCCACGAGCCGCTCCCCCTCGACCAGGGGCACCCCGGTGATCCCGTTGTCGCGCATCAGGTACTGGATGGCGCGCATCGTGGCCCCGGGAGCGGCCCAGATCACGGGAGCGCTCATCGCGTCCCGCACCTTGAGCCGGTAGATGAGCTCGAGGACGACCTGGGGCCCGGACTCCGGGCTGATGGGCACCGAGGGCATGGGGATAAGGTAGCCCGGACCGGGGCGGGGCGGCAAGGCTCCTACCCGAACGCAGGTAGGAGCGCGTAGAGGGCGAAGACGAGGACGAAGAGGTAGGAGAGTATCTCGAGGGAGTCGGCGATCCGGCCGACGAGTCGCTGCCGGGCCTTGAGCCGGTGGAAGAGTCCCTCGCGGCCCGCGTAGGCCAGGTAGCCCGCGGCCGAGATGACTATTCCCATGCCGAGGGACATCGCGAGGACGCCCGCGGCGCCGAGGGCGAGGAGGTCCGCGTACATGGCGAAGAGGAGGAGCATGGTGGCGCCCGGGCAGGGCACCAGGCTCGTGACGGCCACGATCCCGTACAGACCCTTCCCGGCGAGGGCCTCGTCGGATCCGGATCGCCCGACGCGGCGCATCCGGAAGGCCTTGGCCGCGATCAGGGCGATCGCGAGCGCTGCCATCGCGCCGAAGGTGGCGACGTCGAGGAAGGCGCCGATGCGCTCGGCCTCTCCGAGGCCCGCGACGACGCCGCGGAGGAGAGACAGGGCGAGGACGATGGCGATACCGGTCCCGGCGTGGACCCCGGCCGCGAGGAAGCCTGCCGCGAGGGGTTCCCACGCCGCCGCCCTGCGACCGAGGAAGAGCGAGAATACCACGGTCTTGCGGTGGCCGGGTCCCGCCGCGTGGAGGATGCCGTAGACGAAGGCCGCCCCGAGGAGGAGGGACAGGCTCCGGGGCGAGGGATCCCGCGCGAAGGAGCGGATGGCGGCCGCGGCAGCCTCGCGGAGCTCGATCTGGAGCCCGACCGCCGGCCCCGAGGAGGAGGGGGCCCTGGTCGCCGGCGCCGCCGACTGTCCCTCCCCGCCGGTCAGGAAGGGATTGGCAGGTACCGCCGCGACGCTGATCGCCAGGAGGGCGGACAGGGCGAGGGCGCGCCGGATAATTGCCATCAGGCTCAACCTCCACCGGCCAGGACCCGGATCTCCTCGGGATAGGCCGTCGCGAGTCCCTTCTCCCACTTCTCGTAGACGCGGAAATCGTTGGCGGCTCCCTTGGGGTTGTAGTACACGGGATACTGCTTGTTCACCACCACCTCGAACCGGGGCGCGGGGCCCGGCTCGCCCCCGGCCGGGCCGACGGCCCGGGCGAAGTCGGCCGCGTGCTTGACCGCGCAATAGAAGGTGCCGTCGAAGACCGATACGGAGAAGTCGTCCCTGAAGCCGAGTCCCTCGAGGGGGACCCGGAAGCGGTACACGAGGAGCCCGTTACGCTGGCTGGCCTCGAAGGCCTCGATCCGCTTGGGCGAGCTCCGCGCGCTCCCCTTGCGGAGGAAGATGAAGTACCCGTACTTCTCGAGATTGGAGAAGGCTCGCAGCCGCACCGACTCGTTCTCGGACTTGTTGAAGGCGCCATCGCGGTTGGCGTCGTACTCGCCGATGATCGAGGCGCTGAACATCGAGTCGAAGAGCCACTCCACCCGGATCCCGACACATTCACGGCCGCGCATCTCGAACTCGAGGCGCGACTCGAGCGACATGTGGGGATGGGCGTAGGCCGCGCCCGCGACGGCGGCCAACGCGAGCGACAGGGCGATCCGCCCGAGATTCCGCATTTTCATCACCCCCTCGCCGAGCCGCCGGCCTCGGCCTCGCTCTCGGCGGCGGCGTATATTCTCTCGATCTCCTCCCCGGGGATCAAGGCCTTCAATGCCAGGGCGATGAGTATGATGCCGGGGATGTCGATCGCCAAGCGGGACAGGGCGAAGCGGAGGCCGAGGGACTGGGCCTCGAAGAGGACCATGGGCACCTTGGTCGTGGACCAGGCGCCGATGAAGATGGTGATGTTGGAGAAGCTCGCCCCCTTGCGCATGAGGACCGAGGCCACGGGGAAGGCGCCGTAGAGGGGGCCCGCGGCGGCCGAGCCCAGGATGAAGGCGACGATCGCCCCCTTCGGTCCCGCGCCCTCGCCCATGAGGCGCATCAGCTTTTCGCGAGGCACCCAGACGTCGAGCAGTCCGAGGAGGAGGAAGATCGGCGGCACGACCAGGAGCATGGTCTTCGCCTGTCCCGCGAGCGAGGAGGCCGCCTTCGGAGCCAAGTCCGGGAGAGCGAGCATGAAGACGCCCAGGCCCGCCAGGGCGACGAGGGCCCCGCGGTAGCGCTTGAGAATCGGCGCCGCCTTCATAGCGCGGCCGCCCAGGAGATGAAGATGGCGGCGACGAGGGCGAAGACCAGGGCCAGGAGGTTCCGGGCGAGGGCCGCCCGCTTGCCGAAGGTCTTGATCTCGAGCGGGAGGGTGACGACCCCCACCATCATGAGGGTCGACACGAAGGTCGCGACCTGGAGGACCCCGGCCCCGTTGCGGAGGAGCTCCCCGGCCGCCGGGAAGGCCACGAAGCCGGGGATCAGGGTGATGGAACCGATCATCGCGGCTGCCGCCACGCCGAACCAGCCCGAGCCCGGGCCGAGGTACCGCGAGACGGCGTCCGCGTCGAAAACCGACAAGGCCACCGCCACGAGGACGAGCACCGTCAGGAACTGGGGCAGGATCCCCTCGAAGGCCTTGAGGCCCTTCCGCAGCGCCTGCCTCGTCTTCCCCCGATCCTTGAGGGCGGAGAGCGCGAAAAGGGCCAGTGCCGCGCCATACAGCAGGATAGTGTCCATGGAAACTCCTCGGTGGGCTTTACAGTCAGCGCATATCGGGCATATGCTAAAATAGATCCAGGAACGAGGCAAGGACGCATGGAGACCACGAGCGAGAACGAACAAGCCGCGGCGACGGACTACCAAGGACCTGTCCTGTTCTACAACGACGCGGTGATCGATCACTTCTCCAATCCGAGGAACGTGGGAGAGCTTCCGGCGGAGGAGACCGACGGCTTCGCCCGAATCGGGGATCCCGGTTGCGGCGACGAGATGAAACTGTGGATCCGCGTGCGGGAGGGACGGATCGAGAAGATCCGCTTCAAGTCCTTCGGTTGTCCCGGCGCCATCTCGACGAGCAGCATGCTCACGGTCCTGGCCGAGGGCCGGACGATTGAGGAGGCCGGCCGCATCAGCGACGACGACGTGGTGGAGGCCCTCGGCGGCATACCGGAGAACAAGAAGCACTGCTCCCTCCTCGGCGTGAGGGCCCTCCGTACGGCCCTGGAGGACCACGGTCGGCGCGGCTCTTGCCATCCACTTCACCCGGGCGTTCCGGATGCCAGGGGAAAATGAGCATGCCCCGAAGGTGACTGAATCCGTACGGGGATCCGGCGTCTCGATCATCGGGGCGCCCAGACTTTCCGCACGCCGCTACGGTCATGTCGCCGCATCACTCCACCGCAGGAAGGTCGCGCCCCCGCGTTCCACGAGGGTCGCGCGGCCCGAGCGGATCAGCTCCCGGATGAGCGAGTCCGGGTCGGCGGCGCCCCGGCTCTCCAGCGCCGCCCGCAGCTCCCCGGCGCTCATGTGGTGCCGCGCGAGAATGGCCGCCGCGAAGGCGAGGGGATCCTCCTCCCGCCAGCTCCCGAAGCTTCCGTGCAGCTCGTCGGGCATGACGACCCTGGCGACCAATCCTAAGACGGCCGCGGCGCGGCCGAGTGCCGCCCCGTCCGCCGGGCGGACCCAAGCCTCGGCGGGCGCGTCGGCAGGAGCAGTTGGACCTAGTGGGGCCGGACTCGCCCGATGGCGGCGGCGAGGTCGCGCAAAGCGGTCTCTTCGTCGTTGAGGCCGGCGAGCCCCTCGACCTGGCGCTCGAATCCGAACTCGGCGGGCGGACGGTTGATCCGCTTGAAGAGCGAGGGGCTCCCCGCGTCGAGGGTCGGCAGGACCGCGTCCGCGGCGAGGAGTTCCGATCGGACTACCGGTACGCGCATGAGCGAACCGTTCGTGATGACCGCCACCGGGATTCTCGTGGCCGCCTTGACCCCGCGGATCAAGGCGCCCAGGTCCCGGTTGAAGGTCGGCTCGCTGGAGCCCGCGAAGGTGATCCAATCGACACCTTCGGCCATTCCCGATTCCAGGGCCCAGCGCAGCTCGAGGGGCCGATTCGGGAGAGGGAAGTCGGATCGGACGGGGGCGGGGGGTCGATCCCCAGGGGGCGCCCGAGGCGCCTCGACGGCACCGGGCCGAAGATGCATCTCATGACGTTCATCGGAATCGCGGAGCCCCGGACAAGAAGTCAATGATCGCAGCTGTTTTCACCAGTGGCGAGGGTCCCCGCGAGAAAGAACTCGACTATCTTTTCCGGCGATTCTACGCTAGCGCCAACAATGACATGTATGCCTTTCTGCGCGAAGAGGCCCTGCGCCCGCCGGCCCATGCCGCCCGCGATGATGTGCGTCGCCTTGCGCTCCGCGAGCCAGGCGGGCAGGAGTCCGGGCTCGTGGGGAGGGCGGACAACCTTCCGTCGGTGAGGGGAATCGCGATTCTCATGTCCGCCCCCTATGGCCGGGATCCCGCCGCCAGCGCCTCGCCGAGGGCCATGCCGGCCGCGGCCGCCTCGACCCTGATCCCCGCGGCCGCGAGGGCCGCCGCCGCCTTGGGGCCGACCTCGGGCGCGAGGAGGACCCCGACTCCCCGTTCGGCGAGGAAGGCCGCGGCGCCTGTGCCGGCGCCGTGCTCAGAGGCGGCGCCCTCGTTGGGGAGGATGGCGATGGAGCCGGCCTCCTCGCGGACGGCGAAGCTCCTGGCCCGGCCGAAGACGGCCGCGACGGTCGCGCCGTCGTCGGTGGGCGATGCATACTTCATGGCGACTCCTTCTCTCTCGATCCTACGATTCGGGCCGCGAGGATCCGCGGCGCCGCGATATGCCATCCAGGGCGCCGCGGACGGCCCGCAGGGCCGCCGCCGCCGCCGCGCCCCCGTTCCCGTCGAGCGACGACCAGGTTCTTCCCGATTCCTCCGCGGAGCGCAGCGAGGGATCGAAGGGAATGGCCCCGGCGAGCGGGATGCCCGCCTCGGCCAGGAGGGCGCGCGCGCGGCCGTCCATGCCGGCGTCGAGGCCCGTCTTGTTGAGTATCCCGATGGCCCTCCGCCGCATGGACGCGACCAGCTCGACGAGGCGGCCCGCGTCGCGGATGCCCGAGGCGCTCGCCTCGACGACGACCACGACGAGGTCGCTGCCGGTCATCGAGGCTATGACCGGGCAACCGATCCCGGGCGGCGAGTCGACGACCATGGTCGCTCCCTCGCCGGCCTGCCTCTTCGCCCTCTCGCGCACCTTGGCCACGAGCTTCCCGCTCGTGTCCTCCCCCGGCGCGAGCTCGGCGTGGACGAGAGCGACGCCGAGCCGGGTATCGGACACGAAGAGCTCGCCCGCCCGTCTCTCGGCGGTCGCGATCGCGCCCGCGGGGCAGCGGTCGAGACAGGCCCCGCAGCGCTCGCAGAGCTCCTGTATGATCGCATAACGCGCGTCCTCGGGGCGCAGGGCCTCGAAGCGGCAGGCTTCCGCGCAGAGGCCGCAGCCCGTGCAGGCCGCCCCGTCGATCGAGAAGCCCGGCCCCGCGAGATAGGGCTCGCGCTCGCGCGCCGAGGCGCCGAGGGCGATGGCGAGATTGGGCGCGTCCACATCGCAGTCGGCGACGACGCAATCCGCGCCCAGCTCCTCCGAGAGAGCGGCGGCGATCGAGGTCTTGCCCGCGCCGCCCTTGCCGCTCGCGACACTGACCGTGATCATGTCGCCGCCTCGCTTCCCGCGCCGGGGGCGGCGACGCCGGCGGCGCGCGCCAGGATCCTCTCCACCTCGGCCATGAACGCTCGGTCGTCGCCCCAAAGACAGGCGGCGGCCCCGGAACTCGCCCGCTCGCGCGAGAAGGCGATGCGCCCCATGATCGGCACCCCCCGCTCCCCGCAGAAGCCCTCGACGTCCGCCCCGCCGAATCCCTCCTTGTTCAGCACGACACCGACGGGGATGCCCCGGCCCTTCGCGAGCTCGAGGGCCGCCCCGAGATCGTGGAGGGAAAAGCGAGTGGGCTCGGCGACGAGGACGAGGCAATCCGCGCCCTCGATGGCGTGCGCCGAAGGGCAGGTGACGCCGGGCGGGCAGTCGCGTATCTGGGTATCGACGCTTTCCGCGGCGGCCCGCCGCTTCGCCGCCTCGATGACGGCGGTGGAGCGGATATCCCCCACGGTCATCCGGCCCTCGATGATGGCGAGCTCCCCGGCCTTGAAGCGGGCGGTGCCGCCCACCTCCGCCTCGACCTCGCCGAGGGCTCCGGCCGGGCAGGCGGCGACGCAGCGGCCGCAGCCTTTGCAGATCCTGTCATTGACGGTGACGACCTTACCGAGCGCCACGATCGCGCCGAAGCGGCAGATCTTCGCGCAAAGCCGGCAGCCGGTACAGAGCGAAGCGTCGAGACGCGGCACGCGGAGCTCGACGCGCAGGCGCTCGCCGGAGGGCGCGGCGTCGCGGAAATACCCGAGCGCGTCGGGGGCTTCGACGTCCAGGTCGACGAGGAGGGCCTTACCCCTCCGGGAGGCCGCGAGGGCGAGATGGGCGGCCACCGTCGTCTTGCCGGTGCCGCCCTTGCCGCTCGCGACGGCGATCACCGTCGCCCGGGCTTCCCTCACTTCGTACCCTCGTCGCCCGCCCCGGCCTCCGAGGTCTTGAGCATCTCCTCGGTCATCGCAAGCTCGGCCTTGAGATAGGAGGCCCGCCGTTCGAGGGCCTCCCGGAGGCCCTCGGTCCTCAGGGCCGCTTCCGCGGGTCCGTAACCCGCCGGAAACCAGCCGAGCCGAGGGCCGAAGCTCGCTCCGGTCCCGAAACCGCGGCCCATCCCACGGCCACGGCCGCAGCCGTGGCTATAACCCCAAGCCGCTCCTCCGCCACAGGGGCCGAGGCCCCTCCCCGTCATCGGTCCGCCGCCCTGGGGACCTCTACCATTGAAATTCGGCATACCATGCCTCCGATAATGATGAACATAGAATTGCGCTGACGGCGCATCGGGAGTTATGGGCATAAGCCAATTTCTCCTCGATGAGAATATTAAGCATACGCTAATTATTAGTCAAGCACATCCCTCCAACAATGCGAATGACGCCTCGCCCTCGAGCCGACGCTCGCCCCCCGGTTCGTCGGGACGGACCAATCCCGAGTCCGCCCTCGATCTCAGGCGAAGTGGGAGCGCTCGATTCCGAGCCGCTTCATGCGGCCCTGCAGCGTGCTCGGCTTGAGGCCGAGGAGCTCCGCGGCTCCGCCCGGGCCGTAGAGGCGCCCCCGCGAGCGCGCCAGGGCCGTCTCGATCCGCGCGCGCTCGGCAGCCGCCAGTTCCTCGTCGAGGGAGGCACCGGCCGCGAGCCTCGGCGCATGGAACGGCGCGGGGGCCGCGGGATCCGGCCCGGAGGCGACAAGGTCCTCGGCGTCGACCACGCCTCCCCGCGCCAGGATGGCCGCCCGTTCCACGGCGTTCTTGAGCTCCCGGACGTTGCCCGGCCAGGGCCTCGCGCGCAGGGCTCCGAGCGCCGCTCGCGAGAGCCGCAAACCCTCCCAGCCGGGGCGGGCGCGGAGTTCCCCGAGGAAGCGCTCGGCCAGGAGCACGACGTCCTCGCCCCGCTCGCGGAGGGGGGGAAGGGAGATCGGGAAGACCGCGAGGCGGTAGTAGAGGTCCTCGCGGAAGCGGCCGGCGCGCACGGCGGCGGCGAGGTCGACGTGGGTCGCGGTGACGACGCGGACGTCGACGCGGACCGGCCTCTCGCCGCCGACCCGCTCGAAGCTTCCCTCCTGGAGGGCGCGGAGGAGTTTGGGCTGGAGATCGAGGGGGAGGTCCCCGGCCTCGTCGAGGAAGAGGGTTCCGCCCGAGGCGAGCTCGAAGCGGCCGCGCCGCAGGGCCTGGGCGCCGGTGAAGGAGCCGCGCTCGTGGCCGAAGAGCTCGCTCTCCGCGAGGGCGGACGGCAAGGCCGAGCAGTTGAGGGCGACGAAGAGCCCCTCCGCGCGCGGGGAGAGGCGGTGGATCGCGCGGGCGGCCTCCTCCTTGCCCGTCCCCGTCTCGCCGAGGAGGAGGACAAAGGCCTCGGCCGCGGCGACGAGACGGATGGAGTCGAGGACGGCCGTCCAGACGGGCGAGTCGCCGAGGAGGCGGCGGAAGGCGTCGGCGTCGCGCTCGAGGAGGCGGTTTCGCTCCGCCGCGAGCCGGGCGGCCTCGGCGCGGAGGCCGGCGGATTCGGCGCTCTGCTCGAGAGCCACGGCGACGAGGGTGGAGATCGCGCCGATGAAGCGGACGATGCCCGGCGAGAAGACCCCGCAGCGCCGGTGGTCGAGGGTGAGGAGACCCACGGGCTTTCCCTCTAGGAGGAGGGGGGCGGCGAGGCAGGAATGGCCAGCGGGAAGCTCGAGGATCTCCGCGTAGGTGTCCTCGCTTTCGCCGCGACGGTCGAAGAGCCGGGGCACCCCTCCTTCGAGGACCTCGGCGAGATCAGGTCGCCGGCCCAGGGAGATGGAGAAACTCGAGAGCCGCTCGTTCGCGAGGGGTCCGCGGGCCTTGCGCACCTCGAGCCTGCCCGGGCCGACGAGATCGAGGACGACCGCGAGCTCGTAGTCGACGAGTTCGGCTATGCTTTCGAGGACGATCTCGAGGGTGCGCTCTGGACTCAGGGCCATGCGGGTTTCTATGGAGCCTCCATCGACACCAGAAAACCGGTGCCATACTCGGTGGTAACTATAAGGTACCGGAAAACCGGTATTTTAAGCAGGGGCCCGATGAGCAAGCCTTGGCAGGCAAGACCTCCGCAGGCGCAGTCGCTATGCAAATGTTGGCACGGTACTTGCTTGTCTATCCATGAACGGCTTCCCGTCCGTAGCTTGCCAGGCTTGCTCCAAGCAGGGCGTTCCCCGAGGACAAGTTGTGATCGGGATGACGATGCGCAAATCTTGAATATGGCGTGTCCGACATTTCCGACCGGCGACGCGGTCCCTGGGGCCGCGAGTGCAGCCGGGCGGCCTTCCTGACGCGAAAGGAGAATGTATGGAAACCGACCAGGTCCGCGCGATGCCCCGCATCGGCGACAAGGCTCCCGCCTTCAAGGCGGCGACCACCCAGGGAGAGATCGACTTTCCCAAGCAGTACGAGGGCAGCTGGGTCATCCTCTTCAGCCACCCGGCGGACTTCACCCCTGTCTGCACCTCGGAATTCATGACCTTCGCCACCCTCGAACAGAAGTTCGCGGAACTCGGCTGCAAGCTTGTCGGCCTATCGGTGGACGGCCTCTACAGCCACATCGCCTGGCTCCGCACGATCAAGGAGAAGATCGAGTACAAGGGCATGAAGGACGTCGAGGTGAAGTTCC